>DXDZ01000012.1 GCA_019115185.1 Candidatus Agathobaculum merdipullorum | reverse complement strand
CGAATGCCTGTGGATATGCTGGTTTTTGTTTTTTTCGGTAAATTGTATGATGTTTCGCATATCTGCATATATAAGTAGCGGAAAAGAGGAAGAACAATTTGAGCATCCTGAAAAACAAACGGAAGGAAGGAACGCATGTGGCCAAACACGCTGCGCGGACGGCTGATCCCCAAACAGGAAAAAAGCAGAAGCGCGTGCCGCTGGCTGCGAAGATAACGGGCGGCATCGTCGCGCTGCTGTTGGTTGCGCTGTGCGGCTTTACCTACCTTTATCCGAATATTTTCCCCGGCGTGACGGTCGGGTCAATCCCGGTCGGCGGGATGACGCAGAGCGCGGCGGAGGAACAGGTCGCCGCGAAAAGCAAGCCGCTCTATCAAGACGCGAAGCTGTCGCTGACGATTTATGACACCACCTACGATATCCCAGTGCGCGATGTGCTGGAAAGCGTGGACGGGGAGCAATCGGTGGAAAACGCTTATGCAGTGGGGCGCACCGGCAACCCATTTGTCCGTATGTGGAATGTGGCCAAAGCTGCCGTCGGTATGAACGAGGCGCAGATCGCCGCGCAGGTCGATGACGACGGGCTGACAAAGGCATTGGAGGACATTGCCTCCAAAGCGCTGACCGAGCCGGTCGAACCGTCGTGGGACATCGGCAAGGACACGATGACGATTCACGCGGGCAAACCTGGTGTCCAGTTTGATACGGATGCGGTGCGGTCGCTGCTGGAGGACAAAATCCGGCTGATGGATTTTGAACCGTATGAGGTTTCGACCGAGCTGACCGATGCACCGGCCATTGATATCGATAAGATTGCCGAAGCGGTCATCGGTGATCCGGTCAGCGCGACGGTCAATAAGGAGGATGGCAAAACCATCATTCCGGAAAAGGTCGGCGTGCAGTTTGATGTGGAAGAGGCAAGAAGCATCATCGGGGACGGTTCGGCGGAGAGTTATACCATTCCGATCACGACAACAGCCGTCAAGGTGACGGCGGAGGACCTCAAGGCCAAGCTGTTTCAGGATACACTGGCGCAGACCTCCACCTCGCTGGACGAGAGCAACGTAGCGCGCACGAATAACGTCCGTCTGGCGGCGGCGTCGATCAACGGCACCATTCTCAATCCGGGCGACGAATTTTCGTATAACACCGTTGTTGGCGAACGCACCGAAGCGCGCGGTTATCGGCCGGCGGGTGCTTATGTCAACGGGCAAGTTGTCGATGAATTTGGTGGCGGTGTGTGCCAGCCGTCCTCGACATTGTATATGGCGGTGCTGCGCGCCGATCTGGAGGTCACCGAGCGGCATAATCATTCCTTTACCGTGGCTTATACGCCGCTGGGCGAGGACGCGACCGTGGACTATGGCAATCTGGATTTCCGTTTCAAGAACAATACGGATTATCCGATCAAGATTTTGGCTGAGCAGACGGACGGCAAGATGATTATGACCATTGTGGGCACCAAGACCAGCGATAAATCGGTCGAAACCCGCACCGAGGTGTTGGAAACCTATACGCCGCAGACGATCGAGAAAAAGGACAGTTCGATGATGGCCGGGCAGACCCGTGTCGATACCACGCCGATCACCGGCTACTCTACGCGCACTTATAAGGTGATTACGGAGAACGGGAAAACGACCGAGGTGCTGGCCAATACGTCCAACTATGTCAAGCGGGATAAGGTGGTGTATGTCGGCACCAAGCAGCCGGCTCCCACTACGCCGCAGACACCGGCGACAAGCGGAGGAACGGAAGCAAGCGGGGAGAGCGCCTCGGACGGAGAACAGGCAACGGCTGGGGAAACTGCTGATACTGCATCGGATACACAATCCGATTCATAAGAGAAAAACATTAAATATGGGTAGGAGGACTACGAATGAGACAAGAGTTTACCGCGCAGACGCGCAAGGAGATCAAGCGAACCTGCAAAGGGCGCGTGATAAACAATCTGGGCCGCTGCATCGGCATCAATTTTTTGTATCTGGTGCCGTTTGTGCTGCTGTTTATCATGGTGTATCTGGCAATGTTCGGACGGGTGTTTGCCATGGTGATGGCAGGGTATACCGATGAATATATGCTCAGCATGGCGCTGACGCGCAGCATGAATACCGTTTGGCTGGTGATGCTTCTGATGATCGTCATCAGCGGCCCACTGACCTTCGGCATGATGCGGTTTTATCTGGGCTTGCAGCGCGGGGAGGATCTGGGTGTGAGCACCCTGTTCAAGCCCTTTACCTCGCTCCGTTCGATCTGGACGGGTATCAAAATGGAGTTCTGCATGACCTTCCGCTCGTTCCTGTGGATGCTCGGGCCGACCATTGTGTACATGGTTTTGGCGTTTTCTCTGGCGTTCAGCGCGGCAATAAGCGGCAACCCGAACGGTGCTTCGGCGGTACTGACCGTGCTCAACATCCTGTACATCATTGCGCTCATCCCGATTGAGGTCAAGGTGATGACCTATAACGCGGGCTGGGTTGTTCTGTGCAACGATGAGACGCACAGCGTTTGGGATGCAACGCGCGAAGCGTCTGCGGCCTTTAAGGGGCAGTACGGCAAGCTGTTTGTGTTTGTGCTCAGCTTTATCGGCTGGTACATCCTGCTGTTGGGCGTAACCTATCTGTGCATTGGCCTTGGTGTGGCCGGTATCATGCTGGTCGCGGGCGGCACAGGCATTGCGATTGCGGTGGCGGCGTTCATCGCGGCGGTCTGCCTGACGGTGCTGCTGGGAGCATTTGTGAACGCTTATGAGCTGACTTCCTTTTTCGGCATGTACGAGTATCTTTCCAAGCCGGCTATGCCGGACATGGGCTCGCAGAACACGCCTTTTACCGACTCCTGGCCGGGACAGGGCGGCGATGGTACCCCTCAATAAACACATACGGACAACAAAACGGCGGGTTTTCCCGCCGTTTTGTGCGCTTGACAGTGTAAAGACGCAATGTTATAATGAAACCATCATATCGGTGGAAACGCAATGAAGAGGAAAGTACGCGGCGAGGTACGGCAAAGCGAGCCCCGGACGGTGTAAGCGGGGTGCAGAGGGCGCGGCGGAAAATGGCCTCGGAGCACCGCACCGACCGGCGGCAGAGTACGCCATAGGCTGCGGCGGGGGATTCCCGTTATCGGATCGGGGTATGGCAGTACCCGAAAAGGCGCGCCGCCGTGAGGGGCGTGTGAAGCAAGGTGGTAACACGGAAGCGGCATTCGCTCTCGTCCTTGGATGAAATGTCATTCGGGGAGGAGGGCTTTTTTATTTCTTTGCCAAAGTGCGTATGAAAACGGACGAAATTTCGCAAACCTAAGGATAAAGGAGAAGGACAAGATGGACAAGAAACCCTATTATATCTCAACGGCGATCGCCTATACCTCGGCAAAGCCGCATATCGGCAACACCTATGAGATCGTGCTGGCCGACGCGATCGCGCGTTACAAGCGCCTGACCGGCTATGACGTTTATTTCCAGACCGGCACGGACGAGCATGGCCAGAAGATTCAGGAGAAGGCCGAGGCCGCAGGCATCACCCCGCAGCAGCATGTGGATAACGTCGCGGCTGAGGTCAAGCGCATCTGGGATCTGATGAACACCACTTATGATAAGTTCGTGCGCACGACCGACCCGATGCACGAGAAAAAGGTGCAGAAGATCTTCAAAAAGCTGTATGATCAGGGCGATATCTACAAGGGCAGCTATAAGTGCAAGTACTGCAAGCCCTGCGAGTCCTTCTGGACCGAGAGCCAGCTCAAAGACGGCTGCTGCCCGGATTGCGGCCGCCCGGTTGTGGACGCAGAGGAGGAAGCCTACTTCTTCCGCATGAGCAAGTATGCCGACCGCCTGATGAAGCACATCGAAGAACACCCCGAGTTCATCCAGCCCGAGAGCCGCAAGAACGAGATGGTCAACAACTTCCTTAAGCCCGGCCTGCAGGACCTGTGCGTGTCGCGCACCTCGTTCTCGTGGGGCATTCCGGTCGATTTTGACCCCGGCCACGTTGTTTATGTTTGGCTGGACGCGCTGACCAACTATATCACCTTCTGCGGCTATGACCCGGACGGCAACCACGACGAGCATTATAAGCGCTTCTGGCCGGCGGATGTGCACCTGATCGGCAAGGATATCATCCGTTTCCACACGATTTACTGGCCGATTTTCCTGATGGCGCTGGGTGAGCCGCTGCCCAAGCAGGTATTTGGCCATCCGTGGTTGCTGGTGGGCGAGGGCAAGATGTCCAAGTCGCTCGGCAACGTGATCTATGCGGATGATCTCGTGCGCCTGTTCGGTGTGGACGCGGTGCGCTACTATGTGCTGCACGAGATGCCGTTTGCCAATGACGGCGTGATCTCCTATGAGCTGATCTGCGAGCGCATCAATTCCGAGCTTGCCAACGTACTGGGCAATCTGGTCAACCGCACGATTGCCATGACTAAAAAATATTTCGGCGGCGTTGTGCCTGCGCCGGCGGATGCCGAACCGGTGGACGACGAACTCAAGGCGGTGGCGCTCGGCCTGCCCGCAGCAGTCGAAAAGCGCATGTCCGATCTGCATGTCGCGGATGCCATCGACGAGGTGTTCACGCTGCTGCGCCGCTCGAACAAGTATATCGACGAGACCATGCCGTGGGCGCTGGCCAAGGACGAGGCCAAGAAGGGCCGTCTGGGCACGGTGCTGTATAACCTCTTGGAGTCCATCCGCTTTGCAGCAACCATGCTGCGCCCGTATCTGCCCGACACGGCGGATAAGATTTTCGCACAGCTGGGCACCGAGGACAAGGGCGTGGAGAGCCTCCAGTCCTTTGGCGGTATGACCGCAGGCGCATCGGTGGGCGAGGCGTCCATCCTGTTCGAGCGCATTGACATCCCGAAGAAGCTGGCCGAAATCGAGGAGGAGAAAAAGGCGCAGCAGCAGGCGGAAAAGCCGGCTGTCACCTTCCTGCCGGATATCCCGTTTGACGACTTCTGCAAGGTCGATATGACCGTGTGCAAGGTGCTGGCTTGCGAGAACGTCAAGAAGAGCGAAAAACTGCTCAAATTCCAGCTGGATGACGGCTCGGGCACGCCGCGTCAGATCCTGTCGGGTATTGCCAAGTATTATAAGGCGGAGGAACTTGTCGGCAAGACGGTGGTTGCCGTCACCAACCTGCCGCCGCGCAAGATGATGGGGCAAGAGTCCAACGGCATGCTGTTGTCCGCCGAGAAGGACGGCAAGCTCAATCTGCTCATGCTGGATGATGCGATTGAAGCCGGCTCGAAGCTGTGCTAAAATAAAGATGCGAGGGGCTGCGGCGACCGCCGCAGCCTTTTCCTTACAGCGAAAGGGGTTTGTATGGGCTACCAATATGATTTTATTCGGCTGGAAACCGAAGCAGGCGGTTATTCGCTGATGGGCGGTGTCGGTATTGTGCTGGAGGGGCATCAGGAGATCATCCGCGCACATGCGGCAGAAGGCTGGCGGTACTGTGGTTGTATTCCGGTCAAACAGCGTGCAGAAGGGTATATCACGCAAGTCGATCTGGTGTTTGAAAAACCGGTCGTGGATGAAAAATAATTCTTTGGGCGCTGATTCGCGCCGGAAGTGAGGGAAACATATGCGGGCACTGATTCAGCGTGTGTCGCATGCGTCGGTTACGATCGACGGTGCGGTGCACGGACAGATCGGGCAGGGGTTTCTGGTCCTGCTCGGCATTACGGATGGAGATACGGTGGACGACGCGGTTTATCTGGCGGATAAAACGGTCAAACTGCGGGTGTTCACCGATGAAAACGATAAAATGAACCGATCGCTGTCGGACGTTGGCGGCGGGATTTTGGTCGTGTCGCAGTTTACGCTGTACGGCGACTGCAAAAAGGGCAACCGCCCGAGCTTTACCGCGGCGGCGCGGCCGGAGACCGCGATCCCGCTCTACGAAGCGTTCATCGCGCGCTGCCGCGAGAGCGGCTTGCCGGTCGAGACCGGCGAGTTTGGCGCGGACATGAAGGTGGACCTGCTCAACGACGGGCCGGTCACACTATGGATGGACACCGCCCAGATGCGGTGACGGAAAGGAGAACGGATTTTATGAAAATTATGCAGCTTTGCGTTGGTGCGGTAGCCACCAACTGCTATATTGTTTATGACGAAAACAGCCGTGAGGCCGCGGTGATCGACCCGGGCGACAACGCCCCTTCGATTCTGCACGCGGTCGAAGAGGAAAAGCTGACGGTCAAATACGTCCTGCTGACGCATGCACATTTCGACCATATTCTCGCCGCCCACGAAGTGCTGGAAAAGACGGGCGCAAAATATGTCGTGCCGGAGGGCGATCTGTGGCTGCTCAAGCATGAGAACATGCGCCCGTTCCGCGCCCTCGCGCGCGGCTATATCGAGGATACGCCGGATATTGCGGCGACCGAGGGCACGCAGGTCACGTTCGGCAACCTGACCGCGACCTACATGAACACCCCGGGCCACACGCCCGGCTCGTCGGTCATCCAGATCGAGGATTGTCTGTTCACGGGCGACACGCTGTTCCGCCATGAGTGCGGCCGCTGCGACCTCGAGGGCGGCGATTTCAGCCAGATGCTGCACTCTCTCAAGCGACTGTACGATCTGGACGGCGACTATAAGGTGTTGCCCGGCCATGAGGGGCTTTCCACGCTGTCCGAGGAGCGCGTGGCCAACTCCTATATGTTACAGGCGGTCGGCAAGTGATGGTTTATACCATGGAAGGGCATGCGCTCAAGCATGCCGTGGAGGAAATGCTGTTCCATCTGCTGCCGACCGTGCAGCTGACGTATGCCGAAGCAGTGGGCGAAGGCGACTGGTGCCGCAGTATTCTGACCGAAGTGGACGGACAGGCGCAGGCCAAGGCGATCGTCTGTCTGGACGGCATGGTGCGCGAAAGCGAAAGCCGCGCGCCGGTCGAGGGGCTCCAGCCGCTCGATTATAAGCGCACGATCACCGAACTGGTCAAAACGACCGTGTACAACGCGGTCGTGCCCGCGCTGCCCGAGCCGCCGGTCTGGGGCAGCCTGACCGGTGTGCGTCCCGCCAAGCTCGCGCGCGGCCTGATCGAGCGCGGCATGAGCCGCGGCGAGGCGGCGGAGTATCTGCGCGAGCATTTCCACGTTTCTCCCGCACGCACTGCGCTGACCATCCGCGCGGCGGCGACCGCGATGGAGCTCGACCGTGCCATCGGGCCGGACGATATCTCGCTCTATGTCGGCATTCCGTTCTGCCCGTCGCGGTGCTATTATTGCTCGTTTGTTTCGTCCACAACCGCGCAGTCCGGCCATCTGATCGAGCCGTATCTGGATACGCTGTGCCGCGAGATCGAGGAAACCGCCGCACTCGTGCGCGAGGCGGGCAAGCGGGTACAGAGCGTGTATATCGGTGGCGGCACGCCGACCACGCTGGACGAAAACCAGCTCGCACGCCTGCTGGCGGCGCTGGAAAAAAACTTTGATTTTTCTGCGCTTCGTGAATATACTGTGGAAGCGGGCCGCCCGGATACCATCACGCCGGAAAAACTCGCGGCGCTGCGCGCGGCAGGCGTTGGACGGGTGAGCATCAACCCGCAGTCGATGGACGACGCGGTGCTGGCTGCCATTGGGCGGCGACACAGCGCGCAGGATGTGTTGCGCGCCTACGATCAGGCGCGGCAAGCGGGCTTCGACGCGGTCAACATGGATGTAATCGCGGGGCTGACCGGTGACACGGCGGACAGTTTTGCCCGCACGATCGACACGCTCATCGGCCTTGCGCCGGAAAATATCACGGTGCACACGCTGGCGATCAAGCGCGGCGCAGACCTGACCGATAAGGCTGCGGCATCGGCGCAGCGCGATACGGTTTCGCGCATGCTGGACGGCGCGGCGCAGGCGCTGCAAACGGCGGGCTATGGGCCATACTATCTGTACCGGCAGAAGTTCACCGCGGGCGGGTTTGAAAACGTCGGCTGGTGCAAACCGGATACCGAGTGCTTTTACAATGTGACCATGATGGAGGAACTCCAAACCATTCTGTCGCTGGGCGCGGGCGGCGTGTCCAAGCGCGTCGAGCGCGCGACCGGCTGGATCGAGCGGACGAACAATCCCAAATATCCGCTCGAGTACATCCGCGCAGCCGACCGGCTGGCAGAGGGCAAACGCAAGCTACTATTTCCCAAGCAATAAGGAGGGAACGGGTTATGGCGGAATATACGCTCAAATTTATCAATCACCGCGCGCGTTATGAGGCGGCGGACTTTATCCACGAGTGCGAGCAGCATTACCATGCGCAGGTGCTCGCCGTGGCGGAGGAGATTGCGCGCAACAGCACGCACAAGCCGATCGTGCTCATCAACGGGCCGTCCTCATCGGGCAAGACCACGACCAACGACCGCATCGCGCGCGCGTTGGAGGCGCACGGAATCCATGCGGAGATGATCTCGATGGACGATTATTACCGCACGGTCGGCACCTATGAAATCCCGCCTGACCCGGAAAACGGCGTGCCCGATCTGGAAAGCCCGGAGTGCATGAACCTGCCGCTTTTGAGCCAGCATCTGGCGCAGCTGGCGGAAGGACAGGAAATCAGTCTGCCGCGCTTCGATTTTGAAACGCGCAGCTCAATTTCCGATGCGCGCACGCTGCGGCTTGCCCCGGACGAGGTGGTGCTGATCGAGGGCATCCATTCCTTTAATCCGGTCATCATGGGCGATCTTGCGCATGCGGCGACCGGCGTGTATCTGTCGGTGGCCAGCGCGGTCGTGCCGGAAGAGGGCGCGCGGCTGGAACCGTATATGCTGCGCTTTCTGCGCCGCGCCATGCGGGACAGTCTGTTCCGCAATTCTCCATTTGAGGACACCCTGCATCAGTGGAATTCGGTGCGCCGCGGCGAGCGGCTGTATATCGCGCCGTATCGCGGGCAGGCTAACCTGACGGTGGACACGTTTTTGCCGTATGAGCTTTGTATTCTGATGCAGCATTTGACGCTGCGGCTACAACAGAATGCGCAGGAGCTGGCCGCGGCGGATCTTGCGCCGCTCGGCGCGGTGCTGGGACAGGTGGCGCCGATCGATTATGCGGATTTCCTGCCGGAGGACTCGGTTTTGCACGAGTTTATCGGCTGAAACAGGCATAAAACCTTGCTTTTTGGCAGGGTATGAAGTATAATAAACCAAATATGGCGGTCTTTGGCCGCGCGGAAGGAGCGATGGACGATGGATGCAAAGGTACAATCGTTTCTGGACAAGATCAAGGTGATGGCGGAAAAGACCGGCAAGGCGGCCGGCCGCGCGGCGGATGTGGCCGGCAAAAAGGCGACCGAGCTGGCCGGTGCGACCCGCATCAATCTACAGATTTTCGACCTCAACACCGAGTGCGAGGTGCTCTATAAGGAGATCGGCAGGATGGTTTACGAGCTGCACCGCGGCAGCGAGGTTTCCAATGACGAGATGGATGAGAAAATCGCCGCGTTAGACGCAAAGCAGGAGAAAATTGCGGCTTTGCGCGAAGAGCTGGCGGGGATGCGGACGATCGTGGTCTGCCCGCACTGCGGAAAGACATGCAGCCGGGAAGATGCGTATTGCTCGGGCTGCGGCGGCGCGCTGTGAACACATATTTCGGAGCGCCCTGCCATACGGTAAGATAAGAAAAAGCAAAGGGCGTGTATCGTTTGCAGCGAAAAAAACAGAATTTTATCCAAGGCGCGGTCATTTTGATGGTTGCGAGCCTGATCGTAAAGGTGATTGGCGCGTTTTTCCAGATCCCGCTGCAGAATATGATCGGCGGGGAGGAATCCCCGGCGTTCGGTCTGTTCAGCGCGGCGTACCGGATTTATACCGCCATGCTTATCATTTCGACGGTCGGTTTGCCTGCCGCGCTGTCCAAAATGGTCGCCGAGGCGACCGCTTACGGGCGCGAGCGCGAGGTGCGCCGAATCGTGCGCGTGGCGGCGGGCATTTTTGTGCCGGTCGGTGTGCTGGCGACGGTGGTGCTGTTTTTCGGCGCGGGTACGTTTGCGGGCTGGATCAAAAATCCCGATGCGCAGCTGGCGGTTATGGCCATCGCGCCGAGCGTTGCGATGGTAGCGATTTTGTCCGTGTTCCGCGGCTATTATCAGGGACGCTCCAACATGGTGCCCACCGCGGTATCGCAGGTGATCGAGGCGATGGGCAAGCTGTTTGCGGGTCTGGGCCTTGCGTACTATGCCAAGCAGCACGGGATGGACGATGCGGTCGTCGCAGCGCTGACTGTGCTGGGTGTCACGCTGGGTGAAGTCGTGGCGGCGGGCTATATGATTGTGCAGGCGGGTATCAGCCGTCGGCGCAGCGAGACGGTGCACCTGCTAAGCGACGCGGTGCGGCCGACGCGCGAGCTTGCCAAAACGCTGCTTTCGCTTTCCATTCCGATCACGATCAGTTCAGCGGTCATGAGTTTGACTGACCTGATCGACGTGGCGCTCATTGCTGCGCGGCTGCAAAGCCCGGCGGTCGGCATGACGGCTGAGGCGGCAACGACCGCTTATGGTATCTATACCGGCACGGTCAACTTCTTTAACCTGCCGCAGACGCTGATTACAGCGCTGGCGGTCAGCGTTCTGCCTACCATTGCCAGCGCACGCGCGTCGCAGAATTTTACCAAGGTGTCCAAAACCATGGGGACGACGCTGCGCCTGACTATGATTATCACGCTGCCGGCGGGCGCGGGCTTTTTGCTGTTGTCCGGTCCGATTCTGCGGATGTTCTATTCTGTGGGCGTGTCCGAACAGGGCGGCCCGCTCATGGCGATGCTGGGCTTTGCCGTGCCGGCGGTGGCGCTGGTTGCGGTGACGAACGCCACTTTGCAGGCGTTCGGACGCATTGATCTGCCGCTCATTTCCATGTTCTTGGGTGCGGTGGTCAAGATGCTGGGCGATTATTACCTGATCGGCAATCCGAATTTCGGCATTTTGGGCGCACCCATCAGCACGGCGGTGTGCTATTGGCTGATTGCGTTGCTGAATCTATTCCATATCGCACGGCTGTCGCATGCGCTGCCGCCGCTGGGCAAAACAGTGGGGCGGCCGCTGGCGGCGACGGTCGGCATGGGAGCGGCAACCTATCTCAGCCATACGGTGCTGCTGCGGGTGCTGGGAACCGTGCCCGGCACGCTGTTGGATAAGCTGGCGACATTGGTGGCCATTGCAGTTGCGGCGGTGGTGTATGTTGTTTTACTGCTGCTGCTGCGCGCAATTGAGCGCGAGGATGTGCTGCTGCTGCCAAAGGGCGAAAAAATCGCCAATCTATTACATTTGAAGTGAGCGGGAAGTGCGAAAAATGGTTGATTTTCAGCAAAAAGATAAGTACGATTTTGAGGATTTGCTGCGGATTATGGAAATCCTGCGCGCGCCGGACGGCTGCATGTGGGATCGGGAGCAGGATCATCAGTCCATTCGCCGCAATTTTATTGAGGAGACGTATGAGGTCTGCGAGGCGATCGACGAGCAGGATGCCGAGCATCTGAAGGAAGAACTGGGCGATGTGCTGTTGCAGGTCGTATTCCATACGCAGATGGAGAAGGAAAAGGGCGTATTCGATATCGGAGACGTCACGGACGGCGTGTGCAAAAAGCTGATTTTCCGGCATCCGCACATTTTCGGCTCGGTCGAGGTCGGCTCTTCCGAGGAAATTCTGCGCAACTGGGATGCGCTCAAGCGCGTGGAAAAGCATCAGGAAACCGATACCTCCGCGCTTGACAGCGTGGCACGTAGCCTGCCCGGCTTGATTCGTGCGGAAAAGCTGCAAAAGAAGGCCGCAAAGGTTGGCTTTGACTGGGAAAATGTGCAGGGCGCGTTTGACAAGGTCGAGGAGGAGATCGGGGAGCTGCGGCAGGCGGTGGACGGCAATGGCGACGCTGAAGAGGAACTGGGCGACCTGCTGTTTGCCGTGGTCAACGTCGCGCGGCATTTGAAGGTCGATCCGGAGCGGGCGCTGGAAAAAACCTGCGATAAATTCATCAGCCGCTTTGCCTCGATGGAGCGGCAGGCGCGCGCAGCGGATCAGACGCTGTCCGATTTGTCGCTGGAGGAGCTGGACGCGCTTTGGGATAAAGCAAAGCAAACGGAAGGACGAACGGAGGAACACGCATGAAGAAAAGCGAATTGGTCACGCTGATTGCGGACAAAACCGGGCTGTCGAAAAAGGATACGGAAAAGACGATGGACGCGCTTTTTGCCGCCATCGGCGATGCGCTGGCGTCCGGCGATAAAGTGCAGATCGGCGGCTTCGGTTCGTTTGAAACCAAGCAGCGCGCCGCGCGCACGGGACACAATCCGCGCACGGGCGAAGAAATCGAGATTGCGGCGGCAACGACGCCGGTCTTTAAGCCCAGCAAAACTCTCAAGGATAAGGTGGATCAGAAGTAACGTGAGACTGGATAAATACCTCAAGGTTTCCCGCCTGATTAAGCGCCGTACCGTGGCAAACGATGCATGTGACGCTGCACGCATCACGGTCAACGGCAAGGCTGCAAAGGCTTCGTATCAGGTGAAAACGGGCGATATTATTGAAATCGCGTTCGGCCAGCGCACCATGAAGGTGGAGGTGCTCGCCATCGCGGAGCACGCCCTCAAGGCGGACGCTGCCGCCATGTATCGGGAGATTTCCTGACTTGGTGCTAAAACATCCCGTCCCTTAATAGGATGAAGGGAGCGGGATGTTTTTTTGCAGGGAGGGAATGGCTGATGGCATCCGAAGATCGCAACAGAGAAATACCGCATAACATCATTCTGGAAGGCCGGGAGAAGCTGTCGATTTCCGGTGTTTTGGATGTGCAGAGCTTTGACGAGGAACAGGTGCTGCTGGAAACCGTGCGTGGGATGGTGCTGGTGCGCGGACAGGGACTGCATGTCGAGCGGTTGCAGCTGGAAGCCGGCGAGCTGATCGTGGAAGGTGAGATCGGTCTGATCGAATATGACGACAGCGTGCAGCCGCGCGGCAGCTGGTTCAAGCGGCTGTTCGGCGGGTGAGGCAGCATGGAGGTGTTTTCCAATCAGGAGCAGCTCCGGCTGTTTCTGCAAAGCATTCTGCTGGGCGTGGGCTTGGGCGCGGTATATGACCTGCTGCGCGCTCCAAGGCGGGTCTTTCGGTTTGGCTGGGCTGCGACAGCGGTATGCGACGCGCTGTTCTGGCTGGTGCTGCTGGCAGCGCTCTTTGAGTTTAATCTGCTGTTTGCAGCAGGACAGAACCGCTATTTTGTGCTGGCAGGCGCGGTCGGAGGCGCTGTTTTGTATTTTCAGCTGCTCAGCGGTGTGGTGCTTGCCGTGCTGGAGGGAATATTGGAGGGGATCGTGCGATTGATAGCCGGTCTTTGCTGGCTGGGGCGCACCATCCGGCAGCGCTGGCGGCAAAGCGTGCTGGTCGCGAAAATCCGATTTTTTGCAAAAAAGTTTGCAAAACCCTCTTCCATTTTTCGAGGGAAAGGTATAAAATAAAATTCGGATCAGTTTGACGCGGACAGACAGTACGAGGTGAGAAAACGGTGTCAAAGCGGAAAATGCCGGTTGTGGTAAAAATAGCGATGCTGGCGTTTTTGCTTTATGCGGTGGTCACCATCGTTCGGCTGCAATCGCAGATCGCGGATAAACGGGCAGAGCTGGACTCCCTGAACCAGCAGGTGCTGGAATATCAGGAAGCCAACGAGCAGCTGCGGCAGGAAATGCAAAACGGCATTACTGAGGAGGATATCGGCGAGCTGGCCCGTTCCGAGCTGAGCTATGCGGAACCCGGGGAACGTGTTTTTGTGGACACCTCCAGCCGGTAAAAGGGAAAAGATTAACGGAGGCAAAAAAACTTATATGGATTTGGCAGTGGGAACGATTGTAGAAGGTAAGGTAACGGGCATTACCAAATTCGGCGCGTTCGTTGCGTTGCCGGAGGGCAAGTCGGGCATGGTGCATATCTCTGAGGTTGCGTCCAGCTTTGTCAACGACATCAAGGATTTTCTGCAGGAAGGGCAGACGGTCAAGGTCAAGATCATCAATATTGATCAGGCCGGACGCATCAACCTGTCAATTAAGAAAGCGCAGCCACAAGAGCATCGGCCGGAGCGGTCAGGCAGCTTTGCGGCCCGTCAGCCGCGTTTTCAGCAGCGTTCCGCTGCACCGCGCGGGCGTGCGGCACAGCAGCCGAAGGACCCTGCGACGATGAGCTTCGAGGATAAATTGAAGGCGTTTATGTCGGACAGCGAAAGCCGTCAGGCGGATGTCCGTCATGCGACCGACCGCAAAAACGGTTCGCGCAGACGCAGATGAACACAAAAACCGAGGGCGACCTCGGTTTTGTTTTTACCCCACTTTTTCCGACAGATTTTGCGTCAGACGGCAAAAAAATGCGCCCTTCCTTGCAGAAGAGCGCCAAAAGTAGGATTGTGGGGATAAAGATATGAACGGTGCATGGCAGCTTTTCAACTGCCATGGTTAATATACCATATTTTCCCATTTATGTCAATGCTTTTTTTAAAGGGGTTTTCATGAAACAACTGTTAATCAAAAATGTGACCATTTGGACGATGGATGAGGCGGATACGCGCTTTTCTGGTTGGCTGCTGATAGAGGACGGCAAAATTGCCGCCCTTGGTGACGGCGTACCACCCGACTGCGAGCAGGTGATCGACGGCGCAGGCGGTATTTTGACCCCCGGCCTGATCGACATTCACTCCCATCTTGGTCTGTACGAGGACGGGCTGGGCTTTGAGGGCGCGGACGGCAACGAGGACACCGATCCCGTCACGCCGCATCTGCGCGTAATCGACGGCATTAACCCGATGGATCGCGGCTTTCGTGAGGCGATCGAGGCGGGCGTGACCGCGACGGCGGTCAGCCCCGGCAGTGCCAACCCGATCGGCGGGCAGATTGCTCTGCTTAAAACTGCGGGCCGCCGCGTGGATGACATGGTGCTCAAAGCGCCGCTTGCTATCAAGTTTGCGCTGGGGGAAAACCCCAAGTCGGTGTATCATGATAAGGATGAAAGCCCGGTCACCCGCATGGCGACCGCCGCGCTCATCCGCGAACAGCTTTACAAGGCCAAGGAATATCTGGCGCGGCGGGAACGCGCGGAGAGCGACCCAGAGGACGACGGGCCGGACTACGACGCCAAGCTGGAAGCGCTGCTGCCGCTGCTTTGGGGCAAGATTGAGGCACACTTCCATGCGCATCGCGCGGACGATATTTTCACCGCGCTGCGCATTGCCAAGGAATTTGGCATCAAGCCGGTGATCGTGCACGGCACGGAAGCGCATCTGGTGGCCGATCTGATGGCGGAGGAAGGCGTGCCGGTTGTGAGCGGGCCGTATATGACCGACCGCTCCAAGCCGGAATTACGCAATCTGACCGATGAAGCGCCGGGCATTCTCGCCCGCGCGGGCATCCCGACCGCAATCACGGTCGATCATCCCGAAATCCCGCTTCGGCTGCTGCCCATGGCGCTCATGCTTGCCATGCGCGCGGGGATGGACAAAACCGACGCGCTGCGCGCAGTCACTTCGGTGCCGGCCAAGATTGCGGGCATGGCGGACCGCATCGGCAGCTTGCAGGCCGGGATGGATGCGGATTGCGTGCTGTGGAGCGGCGACCCGCTGGATTTTGCAACACAGGTGCAGGCCGTTTGGGTAAACGGCGCACTGGAATACAGGAGGACAACATGAGAACGATCGACGTTTCGGAAGTGACAAAACTGGTGCGGCAGCTGTGCATCGATGCCAACTATTATCTGCCCGCCGATATTCGGCAGGCGTTTGTGGACGGTCAGAAGGCCGAGCAGTCGCCGCTGGGCAAGGAGATTTTCGGGGAGATGATCGCAAACTGCGATCTGGCACGGGAAAACGATGTGCCGGTCTGTCAGGATACCGGCATGGCGATTGTGTTCGCTGAGGTCGGACAGGATGTGCATCTGACCGGCGGCGCGTTTGAGGACGCGGTGACCGAGGGCGTGCGCCGTGGATATATTGACGGCTATCTGCGCCTGTCGGTCGTGGGCGACCCACTGCGCCGTGAGAACACGAATGACAATACTCCCTGCGTGCTGTATACCTCGATCGTGCCGGGCGATAAGGTGCGCATCACGGTCGCGCCCAAGGGCTTCGGCTCGGAAAACATGACCGCGATGAAGATGTTCACGCCCGCCGCAACCAAGGAACAGATTGTGGATTTCATCGCGGATGCCTGCATTCATGCAGGCTCGAATCCCTGCCCGCCGATCGTCATTGGCGTAGGCCTGGGCGGCACAAGCGATAAGGCGGCGTTTCTTGCCAAGCGTGCGCTGTTGCGTCCGGTGGGAGAGCACAATGCCGATCCGCTGTATGCGGAAATGGAGCAGGCGATTCTGGACAAGGTCAACGCTTCGGGCGTCGGCCCGCAGGGTTTGGGCGGCACAGTGACCGCACTTTCCTGCGCGATCGAGCCGTTCGGCACGCATATTGCGGGCCTGCCGTGCGTGGTCAATATCTCCTGTCATGTCACGCGCCATGCGGATGGAGAAATTTGATTGGGAAAAACGCTGAACAATTTGTGAACTTGCGTAAAATAGATTGGACATTTTGCCCGAAGATGTGGTATACTGAAGATAGCAAAATCCATATGGCGATCGCCGCCTTCGGTGGGACGGCAGCGCCAAAGTATCTTGGGCATTTCGCCCGATAGGAGATGATGTTATGAAGTTTACCATCGTCGAGAGAAAAATGAAAATAGACGACGATCTTCGCCAATACGCGCTGCGCAAGGTCGAAAAGCTGGATCGGTATTTCCATCAGGATTCCGATACCACGCTGACCTTCAGCGAGCTGCGCGGCAAACAAACGGTGGAAATTACCGTGCGTCAGGTCGGACTGGTCGTGCGCGCAGAGGAAACCACGACCGATATGTTTGCATCCGTGGACGGCGCAATCAGCAGCATCGAGCGCCAGATCCGCAAGCACAAAACCCGTCTGGAAAAGCGCCTGCGTGAGGGTGCGTTTGATAAGATCGCGGAGCAGCAGGCTGCACTGTCGGAGGAGGACTTTGACGTTGTGCGCCGCAAGAAGTTTGACGTTAAGCCCATGAGCGTGGACGAGGCAATTTTGCAGATGAATCTGCTCGACCATCAGTTCTACTTCTTCCGCAACGCAGATGACGACAATATCCATGCGGTCGTTTACAAGCGCGCGGCAGGCGGCTACGGCCTGATCGAGGGCGAGGAATAAAAAAGCGTAAGAGGAAAGGCTGTGGATGATATCCGGACAGGCTTTCCAAGACAACAAAACAAAGGCCGGCGGCACTTCTGCCGCCGGCCTTTTCTGAGGAAAGGAAGCTATGAATCTTTGTGATATTGATGTAATCCGTGCGGTACTGGCAAAGCACGGCTTTCATTTCTCCAAGTCTCTGGGCCAGAATTTCCTGACCGATCTTTCGGTACCGCAGCGCATCGCCGCGAAAAGCGGCGCGGCCGAGGCTGGAAACGTCATCGAGGTCGGCCCGGGCATGGGCTGCCTGACGGCGGAATTGTGCCGCGTGGCGGAGCGGGTGGTTGCGGTCGAGCTGGACCGCGCGCTGCTGCCTGTGCTGGACGAAACGCTGGCGGAGTTTGACAATTTTGAGGTCGTGCAGGGTGACGTGCTGGCGCTCGACCTTGCCGCGCTGTGCGCGGAAAAATTCGGGGATGCACGCGCGGTTGCCTGCGCCAACCTGCCGTATTATATTACGACGCCCGCGATCACGGCCCTGCTCGAAAGCTGTGCGTTTGACAAGATTACGGTCATGGTGCAGAAGGAGGTCGCGCAGCGCATCTGCGCCGCGCCCGGCACGGCGGCGTATTCCGCGTTTTCCATTTATGTACAGTATCACGCGGCGGCGGAGATTTTGTTCGATGTGCCGGCGGATTGCTTTGTGCCGCGCCCCAAGGTGGATTCTGCGGTGTTGCAGCTGACCCCGCTGCCGCAGCCCGCGGTCGAAACACAAGACGAAAAGCTGTTCTTTGCGCTCGTGCGCGCGGCGTTCAACATGCGCCGAAAGACGCTGGTCAATGCGCTCGGCCCGGTGCTGGGCAGCGCGCTGGGCAAGGACGGCATCGCGGCGCTGATCGAGTCGGTCGGGCGGGATACGCGCGTGCGCGGCGAGCGGCTCAGCCTTGCGGAGTTCGCACAGCTGGCGGATGCGGCAGCAGAGCGCCTGAAAGGGCAGCAGGAGTCGGAGTAAACATCGAAAAAGGGATCTGACCTGCGTCAGATCCCCAGAACAAGCAGCACACCGATCAGGATGAGCTGCTCCCAGTCCACCTCGCCGCCGTCGTCGGAGAGCAGGAACCACACGATCACCAGCGCGATGATGGTGTCCGCGTCCAGCCGGATGTTTTGCAGGCGGCCGGACAGCCCGCGCGACAGCTCCGCCAGCACAGAGGCGGTTTGCTCACCTTGCGGCGGGTGGTGCGAGATGGTTTCGTTATGTAGCGGCGTATTGGGTGCGGTTTCGGTCAGATAACGGTTGTACAAAGACGGTTGCCCTCCTTTCGCGTCAAAGTGCGCGCGTGCCGTCATCGGGCGGCGCGGCGCCGTCTGTACGTCCGAGCTGCCCGAACTGGTTGAGCGCGGCGCGCGCCATGCGCGCCATGCTGACCAGCCGCATCGCGTGGTCGAACTGGCCCGCAACTTCATCGGTGACGAACGGCTTGAGCGCGCCCAACAGGGCGCGCTTTTCCTGTTTTACCGCGCCCTGCCCGCTCTGCACGATCGCGCCGAATACGGGCAGCGCCCGCTCCATCCACTCGGCGGTCGGGTCGTAGTCGTTCGCGGCGGACGGCGCGGATTGTTCCGCACCGCCCAACATGCCAGAAACGGTTTTCATCGCGTTTTGCAGCGCTTCCGGGTCGCTCAGCAGGGAGGACAGCATATCGTTATCCATGGCGGGGCCTCCTTATTTGCCGAAGATTTTCTTGAGCTGCGCGGCAAGGCCGGCGCCTTCTTCGGTCTGCATCAGCTGCCGCGCCAAACGGGCGGCTTCTCCCATGTCGCCGCGCTGGGCGGCCTGCGCGGCGCGTTCCAGATCGGCTGCGTGGCGGTCGGAGATAATTCGGGCGGCTTTTTGTCCGTCCGGCGTGCGCAGCGCGGCTTGCAGCTGCGCAAGCGCGTCGGTTTTACCGGCCTGCTCTGCAATCCGGCGCAGAATTTCCTCTTGATTGGGCATTGTTCCCATCCCTTTCCATGCATCGTTTGTTGCCAGTATATGCGGCGAAATGGAAAAATGTGAGGGAGAGGGTTTACAAGCGTGCGATCCCGTTGTAAAATACTGCTGTGTCGCCGGAAGGGAGGCAGAGCCTTGAAGATACTGATTTTTACGGATTCGCATGGCTATAATGTGAGCATGGCCTGCGCGGTCGAACGGGAAGCGCCTGACATGGTGCTGCACCTGGGCGATCATACGGAGGACGCGCGTGAGTTGGAAAGGGTGTTCCCGCAATTGACCGTATGCGCGGTACGCGGCAACAACGATTTTTTTGATCGGAGCGTGTCCGAGCATGCCGTGGTCACAGCTGACGGCGTGCGCATCTTCCTGACGCATGGGCATCGGGAACAGGTCTATGCGCGCGAGGGCAAGCTGGTGGCGCAATTGGCGCGTGAGGAAGGCTGCGGCCTTGCCTTTTTCGGGCATACGCATCGCATGTATCTGGAGCGCGAAAACGGCGTACTGGTCTGCAATCCGGGCAGCATCAGCCTGCCGCGCGGCGGTCCGGCAAGCTATGGCCGGCTGACGGTGGAAAACAAACAGCCGCGGCTGCTTGAACTCCTCGAGGAGGACGGTGGCCTGCTGAGGTGTGAGAAAATCGGACAATAACGAAGCTAAGGGGAAAAGAAATGCTTTTGGCAATTGACGTAGGCAACACCAACATGGTGTTTGGATTATATGAGGGGGAAAAGCTGCGCGGTTCGTTCCGCATTTCGACCAATGCCGAGCGCACCTCGGACGAGCTGGGCATGCAGATTTCGCAGTATTACCACTTTCACGGCATCGACCGCAACGAGACGCGGGCGGTCATCATCGCGTCGGTCGTGCCGCCGGTGATGTATACGCTGATCAACGCAATCCGCAAGTATCTGCGGGTGCGTCCGGTCATCGCTGGGCGGGATGTGGATATCGGCATTGAAAACTGCTATGCCAACCCGCGCGAAGTCGGTGCGGACCGGCTGGTCAACGCAGTGTCCGCCGTGCGCAAGTACGGCAAGCCGCTGGTGATTGTGGACATCGGCACGGCCACCACGTTTGACGCGATCGACGAAAAGGGCGCTTATCAGGGCGGCGCGATCTTCCCGGGCATCAAAGTGGCGATGGAGGCGTTGTTCCTCAAGGCGTCCAAGCTGCCGCGCGTGGATATTGAGCGGCCGGAGCACGCCATCGGCAAAACTACGGTGCAGTCCATGCAGTCGGGCGCGGTGCGCGGCTATGTTGGCGCGCTGAGCGGCATCATTACGGATATCCGTAAGGAGCTGGGCGGCAACGCGCGCGTAATCGCCACGGGCGGCATGGGCCGTATGATGGCGGAGTACTGCGACCTGATCGACGAGGTCGATCCCAACCTGACGCTGGAAGGGCTGCGGCTGATTTATGAAAACAACCGTCCGGTGTTTGAGGGGCGCGGGCTGAACAGCGAAACCTGTCTGATCGAAGCGACCGAGGAAAACGGCTGGGATACCAAGTGACCGGCAAACGAATAAAAGAAAACGACGCAGGGATGCCTGCGTCGTTTGAGTCTGTCGAAAAAGTCCAGCTTAGGCTGGGCTTTTTCGTTTATAAGTGGTAAAATAGCAGAAGGTGGTGAGAGCAATGCTGGAACGCGGGAAAATGGATCGGGATGTAGTAGAGATCGTTGGGATAG
>DXDZ01000011.1 GCA_019115185.1 Candidatus Agathobaculum merdipullorum | reverse complement strand
TGGCCGCCGTTTTAATTTTGAGATGCTCAGCGGCTTGATTTTGTATTGCATTTTTTCGCCTCCCTAAAAATCTGAAATTTCTACTTGACTTTTATTAGCAGGTCTTTCACTGTGTATAACGGTTTGGAAATATCAAATGTGCGGTTATATCAAAAAATGTCGTATCATCGAGTTTGCAAAAGTAATTCTGAAATAGACAAGCCATTAGGGCTCCTGTAAGATGAAAGTTGCTAAAACGATCATAATACAAAGGAGGAAACCCTAATGGCTTGAAAATTATACCACAAATCTGACGGAATTGCTATCATGCATAACCCAACCGGATTTGATGCGACCGGATTTGATGCTGAGTATGCAGCTCGAAAGAATCCGGAACTGCGGCGTGTTTGTCTATTCAGAGAAACATGCAATAACACGAGCAACGCGCTCAGCATAGGTTGGCCGGGACTTGCTGGAAACGGGCGGCTGTGCTATGCTGAAAAAGAAAACGCGGCGGCTAGGCGTACCGTCGCGCAAAGCAGGCAAAGGAGTGGGATTGCCGGAATGGAACGGATTTTTCTGTTGGAAGACGACGCAGCGCTCGGACGCGGGGTTGCGATGGCGCTGGAGCGCCCGGAGCGAAAGGTAACGCGCGCGGAAACGCTGGCACAGGCGCAGGAATGTCTGGTGCAGACGCAGTTTGATCTGCTGATTTTGGATTTGAACCTGCCGGACGGCAGTGGACTGACATTGCTGCGCGCATTGCGTGATCGGGCAGACACCACGCCAGTCATTTTGCTGACTGCAAACGACCTGGAGATCGACGAGGTCACCGGGCTGGAAGCGGGCGCGGATGACTACATCACCAAGCCGTTCTCGCTGGCGATACTGCGGGCGCGGGTGGATGCGCAATTGCGGCGGGGGGCAAGTCGGGCAACAGAGACGGCGCTGCTGCTCGGACCGTTCCGGTTTGACTTTGAGCATATGGATTTTCGCCGGGCAGGCGTAACAGTTGAACTGTCCAAGGCCGAGCAGAAGCTGCTGCGGGTGCTGGTTGACAACCGCGGACACGCAGTCAGCCGCGCGATGTTGCTTGATCGTGTGTGGACCGACGGGGCGGCATTTGTGGAGGAAAACGCGTTGTCGGTGACCGTCAAACGGCTGCGCAGCAAGCTGGAAGCCGATCCCGCCAAGCCGGAATACCTCAAAACGGTGTACGGCATCGGGTATTTGTGGGCGGTGGAATCATGAGCGGCTATGTGGCGGTGATTGCGGTACTGTGCGCGGCGGCAGTTGTGCTGTGGAGCCGGTGGCGCATTGCGCGCACGATCAAGTGGCTGGATCAGATGCTCACCGCAGCCATGAACGACAGTTTTACGGAAACGGATTTTGACGAAAGCCGCCTGTCCGCGCTGGAAAACCGTTTGGCGCGCTATCTGGCGGCAAGCAGTTTGTCCGCGCGGCAGGTGCAGGGGCAAAAAGATCAGATCAGCACATGGATTTCGGATATTTCCCATCAGACGAAAACCCCGGTCGCAAACGTATTGCTCTATACGCAGCTGCTCGCGGAGCAGCCTCTGACGCCGCAGGGAAAGGACTGCGTCCACGCGATTGCCGCGCAGGCGGAAAAATTGCAGGCACTCATACAGGCGCTGGTCAAAACTTCGCGGCTGGAAAACGGAATTTTGGTACTGCACCCGCAGATGGGTGAGATTGCGCCAGTGGTGCAGCGTGCGGTGGCGCAGTACGTGCCGCGCGCCGCAGAAAAGGGCCTGACGCTGACGGCAGAAGCAGTCGGGGGGACCGCAGTATTCGATCCCAAATGGACCGAGGAGGCACTGTGCAACCTGCTCGACAATGCGGTAAAGTACACGCTGCCGGGCGGCGTGGTGCGGGTAGAGGTGCGCAGCTATGAGCTATTTGCTGCTGTTTGCGTGACCGATACCGGGCTGGGTATCCCAGAGAGCGAGCAGGCGCAGATTTTCGAGCGGTTCCATCGCGCGCCGGAGGCATATCAGCAGGCAGGTGTTGGTATTGGCTTGTATCTCACTCGGCAGATCGCTGCCAGTCAGGGTGGTTATGTCCGAGTGAACAGCGCGCCGGGAAAGGGCAGCACGTTTTCGCTTTATCTGCCGCGTGAGACGCCGGAAATGTGACAATACTGTCATATCCTCGAAAGCAGCAGGAAAGATTGTTGTGGTAAAGTCTGTATTGTCAAAAGACGGTACAGACTTTTCTTTTGGAGGGCAACCTTATGAGTATTTTACAAACCAAGGCGCTGAAAAAGTATTACGGAATGGGCGACACGCAGGTGCGCGCGCTCGACGGCGTAGATCTGTCGGTCGAGCAGGGCGAGTTCGTGGCCATCGTCGGCACATCCGGCTCGGGCAAATCCACGCTGCTGCACATGCTGGGCGGACTGGACCGTCCGACAGAAGGCAAAGTCATCGTGGACGGGCGAGATATCTTTTCGCTCAAGGATGAGGCACTCACCATTTTCCGCCGACGCAAGATTGGATTCGTGTTCCAGTCATACAACCTTGTCCCGGTGCTCAGTGTGTGGGAGAATATTGTGTTGCCGATCGAGCTGGACGGCGCGCGCGTGGATGAGGAATATGTCCGTGCGGTGATTGCGACACTCGGGCTGGAGAGCAAGCTGTACAGACTGCCGGGACAGCTTTCGGGCGGGCAACAACAGCGGGTGGCGATCGCACGGGCGCTGGCCGCCAAGCCGGCGATTTTGCTGGCGGACGAGCCGACCGGCAATCTGGACTCCAAAACCAGTCAGGACGTACTGGGACTGATGAAGGTAACCGGTCGAAAATTCGCCCAGACCATGGTGATGATTACGCATAATGAGGAGATTGCACAGCTCTCCGACCGCATCGTCCGCATTGAGGACGGGCGGATCGTGACACGGTGAGGAGGTGCGCAGATGAAAGTCGCAAATCGCAGATGTATTTTTCGCCTGAGCATGCGCACGCTGCGGGCAAACCGCATCCGCAATCGAGTGGCGGTGGCCGCGATCGCGCTGACAGCTCTCCTGTTTACCACGCTGATGACGATTGCCATGTCGCTGAATGAGGGTGTGCAGCAGAACAATTTCCGGCAGGTGGGCGGTTTTTCGCACGGCGGCTTCAAGTATCTGACGCAGGCGCAGTTTGAAACTCTGCGCGAGGATCCGCGCATCAAAGAATGGGGGCTGCGGCGTTTTCTCGGTATGCCGAACCAAGTGCCGTTTAACAAGGACCATGTGGAACTGGGTTACTCGGACGCCAATCAGGCGCACTGGATGTTCTGCGACCCGGTCGAAGGGCGTTTGCCTGCCGAGGGCACGGACGAGGCGGCCGCCGATAAATACGTGCTCGAGCTGCTGGGCATTGAGCCGGAACTGGGCGCGCGCTTCACGGTCACGTTCGAGGTGGACGGGCACGAGACCACGCAGACTTTTACCCTGTGCGGCTGGTGGGAGCACGACGAGGCGGTGATCGCCAGCCATGTTCTGCTGCCCGAAAGTCGGGTGGATGAGGTGCTGCGCGAGGTAGGTGTTACACCACCCGGGGAGGATGGTATGACCGGCACATGGAATCTGGATGTTATGCTGCGAAGCGGTGCGAGCCAGATCAAGCAGGATATGCAGGATATTCTCGCGGATCACGGCATGCAGAGCGAGGACAATAAACAGGAGAACTATGTGCGCATCGGTGTCAACTGGGGTTATACGGGCGCACAGCTGTCTGAATCGCTGCACGATCCCACGACCGTGGCGGCGCTTGCTGCCATCCTGCTGCTGATTGTGCTGACAGGGTATCTGATCATTTATAACGTGTTTCAGATCTCGGTGACAAGTGATATTCAGTTTTACGGCCTGCTCAAGACGATCGGCACGACCGGGCGGCAACTGCGGCGCATTATCCGCTGGCAGGCGCTGATGTTGTCGCTTGTAGGCATTCCGATTGGACTGCTGGCTGGATGGCTGGTAGGCGGCGTGCTCACACCGGTCATCGTCCAGCGCATGGATGCCATGCGCAGCGTGATTTCGGCTGATCCGCGCATTTTTGTATTTTCGGCAGTGTTCTCGTTGGCGACTGTGCTGCTGTCCTGCCGTCGGCCGGGCCGTATTGCGGGGCGGGTTTCACCGATTGAGGCCGTGCGTTTCACCGATGTGCGCGTGCGCCGGCGCAGTCCGCGCCGCCATACGCAGGGGGCGGGGCTCGCACGTATGGTGTGGGCCAACCTCGGACGCAGCCGCGGCAAGACCGTGTTGACCGTGCTGTCGCTCGCGCTCGCGGTCGTGCTGCTCACCGTCACGACGACCTTTGTGCGTGGTTTTGATCTGGAAAAATATCTGCGCGGTATGACTGCATCCGACTTTCAGTTGGCCAACGCCGACTATTTCCAGAGCGGCTCGCTCTGGAGTACC
>DXDZ01000010.1 GCA_019115185.1 Candidatus Agathobaculum merdipullorum | reverse complement strand
GACAGCGTTGAGACGCTGGCGCAGGCGCACCAGTTCGACGGCCTCGTGCTCATCCCGAACTGCGACAAGATCGTGCCCGGCATGCTGATGGCCGCGGCGCGCCTCAACATCCCGTCCATCATCATCTCGGGCGGCCCGATGCTCGCGGGCCACTACGACGGCGAGGAGATCTCGCTTTCCAAGACGTTTGAGACGGTCGGCGCATACAAGGCCGGTCTGATCGATGATGCCAAGCTCGAGGAGTGCGAGTGCGGCTCGTGCCCGGGCTGCGGCTCGTGCTCGGGTATGTACACGGCAAACTCGATGAACTGCCTGTCCGAAGCGATCGGTATGGCACTGCCCGGCAACGGCACGATCCCGGCTGTTCACGCGGCGCGTATCCATCTGGCAAAGCACGCCGGTATGCAGATCATGGAGCTGCTGCGCCGCGACATCAAGCCGCGCGACATCCTGACGCCTGCGGCGTTCCGCAACGCACTGACCTGTGAAATGGCGATTGGCTGCTCGACCAACTCGGTGCTGCACCTGCTGGCGCTGGCAAACGAGGCGGGCGTGCCGCTCGACCTGAATATGCTCAACGAGCTGTCCGCCAAGGTGCCGAATATCTGCCACCTCGCGCCGGCAGGCCCGCATCACATCGAAGAACTGTACATGGCGGGCGGCGTGCCGGCCATCATGAAGGAACTCACCAAGCGCGACCTGCTCGACTTGTCACTCATTACCGCGACTGGCAAGACAGTTGGCGAAAACCTGGAGGGTGTCGTCAACAAGAATCCTGAGGTCGTTCGTCCGCTTGAGAATCCGTATTCCGAGACCGGCGGTATCGCCGTGCTGTGGGGCAATATCGCCAAGAATGGCTGCGTTGTCAAGCGTTCGGCGGTTGCACCCGAAATGATGGTGCACGAAGGTCCGGCGCGTGTGTTCGATTCCGAGGACGACGCGATCAAGGCGATTTACGCTGGTGAGATCCACAAGGGCGATGTAGTGATCATCCGCTACGAAGGCCCGAAGGGCGGCCCCGGTATGCGCGAGATGCTCAATCCGACCTCTGCGCTGGCCGGTATGCAGCTCGATAAGGACTGCGCGCTGATTACGGACGGCCGTTTCTCCGGCGCGTCCCGCGGCGCGTCGATCGGTCACGTATCGCCGGAAGCCGCGGCGGGCGGCGAGATCGCGCTGATCGAAGAGGGCGACATGATCTCGATCGACATCCCGAACAGCAAGGTCAATGTCCAGATTTCCGACGAGGAGATGGAAGCGCGCCGCGCAAAGTTTGTGCCGCGCGAGCCGAACATCAAGTCTGGCTGGCTGTACCGCTATTCGCGTCTGGTCACCTCGGCCGATCAGGGCGCGGTGCTCCGATAAGACAAACCAAAAGCCCGAAGCGACAGCTTCGGGCTTTTTACATGCAGTTGACGGCTTGTTTCTGCCGGTTAAATCTGGTATACTGGTGACAAATGAAAATAAAGGTGGAACGAGTTATGCTGACAGCAGCGAAAAAGGAATTTATCGAGTTTATGATGAGTGCGGACGTGCTGCGCTTTGGTGACTTTACGACCAAGTCCGGCCGCAAGACGCCGTACTTTGTCAACACCGGCAACTATAAGACCGGTTTGCAGAACTCCCGTCTGGGTGAGTTTTACGCGGCACTGGTCAAGGAGACCATTGGCGACAACTTTGACGCGATGTTTGGCCCGGCTTATAAGGGCATTCCGCTGGCGACTTCGGTTTCCGGTGCGCTGGCCCGCAACTATGGCATCGACAAGCCCTTCTTCTTCAACCGCAAGGAGGCCAAGGACCACGGCGAGGGCGGCAATATCGTTGGCTACAAGCCCAAGGACGGCGATCGCGTTATCATCATTGAGGATGTCATTACTGCAGGCACGGCCATCCGCGAGACCATGCCGGTGCTCAAGGGCTGCGCAGATGTCAAGGTGACTGATATGTTCATTTCGGTCAACCGCTGTGAGGTCGGCACGACCCCGGGCAAGACTGCCGTTATGGAAGTCGGCGAGGAGTTCGGTATTCAGGTGCATGCGCTCGTCACGGTGCAGGATATCCGCGAGTATCTGGCGGATAAGGCGGAATATGCCGACCTGCTGCCGTTGATGGATGCCTATATGAAGCAGTACTGCGTGTTCTAAAACGAAATCTGCATAGAAAAACGACCTGTTTCGTCGAAACAGGTCGTTTTTTGCGTTAGGATAAGGATTGCAGGAATTTACGGATGCGGAAGCAGGCTTCACGCAGATGGTTCATCGAATACGAATAGGAAATGCGCACATGTCCCTCGCCGCTCGCGCCAAAGGCGTTGCCGGGTACCACCGCGACCTTTTGCTCCCGGAGCAGTCGTTCGCAGAATTCCTCGCACGACAGTCCGGTGGAGGTGATGGACGGGAACATATAGAACGCACCCTGTGGCTCAAAGCATTCCAGCCCCATCGAGCGCAGCTCGCCGAGCAGGTAGCGGCGGCGAATGTCATACTGGTTGCGCATCCGTTCGATGTCGTCCTCGCCCGAGCGGATCGCTTCAATGCCCGCAAACTGCGCGGTCGTTGGCGCGGACATGATGCCGAACTGGTGCACCTTGCAGATGTGGCGCATCAGTTCCTTCGGCCCCATCGCCCAGCCGAGACGCCAGCCGGTCATTGCGTAGGACTTGGAAAAACCGTCCACGACGATTGTGCGCTCCTGCATGCCGGGCAGCTCGGCAAAGCAAACGTGCGGGTCCTTGCCGTAGGTCAGGCTGCAATAGATCTCGTCCGACAGTACCACAATGTTGGTGTCGCGCAGGACTGCGGCGATTGCTTCCAGTTCATCTCGCGTCATGATCGCGCCGGTCGGGTTGTTGGGGTAGGGCAAAATGAGCAGCTTGGTGCGCGGCGTGATGGCCGCGCGCAGCGCATCTGCGGTCAGCTTGAACTGATCTTCCACGCGCGTCGGCAGCGGAACGGGCACGCCGCCCGCCATCTGGGTCAGCGGCGTATAGCAGACAAAGCTCGGTTCAGGGATGAGCACTTCTTCGCCGGGATTGACCAGCGCGCGGATGGCGTTGTCGATTGCTTCCGAGCCGCCGACCGTGACCAGGATTTCCTTGTCGGCATCATAGCAGAGCTGATATTTGCGCCGTGTCAACGCCGCGATCTGGCGGCGCAGCTCGGCAAGACCCCAGTTGGAAGTGTAGAAGGTCTGGCCTTTTTCCAGCGACTGAATGCCCGCGCGGCGAATCTGCCATGGGGTTTCAAAGTCCGGCTCGCCTACGCCGAGCGAGATTGCGTCCGGCATGGTCGCAACCACATCGAAGAACTTGCGGATGCCGGAGGGTTTGACCTCCTTGACGCGGTCGGAGAGCAGCTGTTCGTAATCTACCATGCTATCATGACCTCTCTTTTGTCATTATCTGAGGGGTCAAATTCCACGCCGTAATCCTTATACTTCTTCAAAATGAAATGTGTGCCGGTCGAAAGGACGTTTTCCATCGGCGCGAGCTGTTCGGAAACAAAGCGCGCCACCTCACGCATGGAGCGGTCCTTGATGATGACGGTCAGGTCAAAGCCGCCGCTCATCAGATAAACGCTTTCCACCTGATGGTGGGAGTAGATCTGGCGTGCGATCTCGTCAAAGCCCATGCCCTTCTGCGGGGTGATTTTGACTTCGATCAGTGCGGTGACGCTTTCCTTTGCGGTTTTGTCCCAGTCGATAACGGTTTTATAACCCAGAATGGTCGAATTTTTTTCAAAAGTCCGGATGGCCTCGGTGACCTCTTCCTCGCTTGCGCCAGTCATGGCGGCAAGCTGGGCGGGTGTCAGGCGCGCGTCCTGACTGAGCAAATCCAGCAGCTTTTCAGGATTTTCCATGATAACAACCTCCTGTTTGAGTCAGTTTGCAGTCACAGGAACGTAGAGGTTCCTGCCGTATGGCTTATTATACACCAGAGCGGACGAAGTTGTCCACTGTAGGGCTGTTTTGTTCACGCAATACAGAAGCCGCCTGTCGGCGGCTTCTGTTTATGGATTTGAAATTGGGATTAGAACAGGCCGGTGATTTTGCCGTCTGCATCTACGTCGATCTTCTCGGCGGCCGGTACCTTGGGCAGGCCCGGCATGGTCATAATCGCACCGGTCTCGACCACGACAAAGCCTGCGCCCGCAGCCAGACGCGCGGAGCGGACATTGACGACAAATTCGGTCGGACGGCCGAGCAGCGCCGGGTCATCGGACAGGGAATACTGGGTCTTGGCAACGCAAACGGGCAGATTGCCGTAACCCATTTCGGTGATGTTCGCCAGTTCCTTATGTGCAGCCGGGGCGATGGTCACACCCAGCGCGCCGTAAATCTCCTTGGCAATCTTGCGGATCTTGTCCTCAAGCGGGAGCTCATCCTCATACAGCATATGGAAGTCTGCCTTGCCTTCGTCCAGCACGGCGAGAACCTCTTCGGCCAGTGCCTTGCCGCCCTCGCCGCCCTTGGCGAACACCTCGGACAGAGCGACCCGCACACCGCGCGCGGCGCAGTGCTGACGGATGAATTCGACTTCCTCCTCGGTGTCGGTCGGGAAAGCATTGATGGCCACGACCGTCGGCACGCCGAACTTTTTCATGTTGTCCAGATGCGCGTCCAGATTGCAGATGCCGTGCTCCAGTGCGGCAAGATTGGGCTGGTTCAGCTCGGTCTTGGGCACGCCGCCGTTGTATTTCAGGGCACGCACGGTTGCAACGATCACAATGCAGTCCGGCGCAAGACCAGCCTTGCGGCACTTGATATCCATAAACTTTTCCGCGCCGAGGTCTGCACCGAAACCAGCTTCTGTGATGGCAATGTCTGCGAGCCGCAGCGCGAGCTTGGTGGCCTGTACGCTGTTGCAGCCGTGCGCGATATTGGCGAACGGGCCGCCGTGCATCAGCGCGGGCGTACCTTCGAGCGTTTGCACCAGATTGGGCTTGATGGCGTCCTTCATCAGCGCGGTCATCGCGCCTTCGGCCTTGAGGTCGCGCGCGTAAATCGGCTTGCCTTCATAAGAATAGGCGACCAGAATATCGCCGAAACGCTTTTTGAGGTCTTCCAGATCGGAGGCGAGGCACAGGATCGCCATAACCTCGGACGCGACCGTAATCATGAAGTGATCCTCGCGCGGCACGCCGTTGACCTTGCCGCCCAGACCGATGGTGATGTTGCGCAGAGCGCGGTCGTTCATATCCATGACGCGGGTGAAGATGATGCGGCGCGGGTCGATGCCCAGCGCGTTGCCCTGTTGCAGGTGGTTGTCCAGCATGGCGCACAGCAGATTGTTGGCGGCTGTGATGGCGTGCATATCGCCGGTGAAATGCAGGTTGATGTCCTCCATGGGCACAACCTGTGCATAACCGCCACCGGCAGCGCCGCCCTTGATGCCGAACACCGGGCCGAGGGACGGCTCGCGCAGGGCGATCATGGCTTTCTTGCCGAGCTTTGCCATCGCCTGACCGAGGCCGACGGTTGTGGTGGTCTTGCCCTCACCAGCCGGGGTGGGGTTGATGGCAGTGACCAGCACCAGCTTACCGTCCGGTTGGCCTGCCGTCTTTTTCCATACGTCGGCAGACAGCTTGGCTTTGTATTTTCCGTATAACTCCAGATCTTCTGCATCCAGACCGGCGGATGCAGCAACTTCGGTGATCGGGCGCATCTGGCAGCCCTGAGCGATTTCAATATCGGATAGCATAGCAGTTCCTCCTGTAAATTTTGCACAGTGACACTATTATAACAATGTTCTGCACAGTTTTCCAGCAGATAGAACGAAAAATTTGCCGAATTTGTGACTCGAAAAAGCGCCTTCGTTGTGGTATGATATAAAGCGTATATAATTTCGGCAAAAGGAGGGTCGGCATGGACGTTTTTAAAACGATCACGCATTATATCAAGAACACCGACCTGTATCTGGTAATATTGGCACTGATCTGTTCGAGTTACGGCATGGTGCTCATCTATTCGGCAACGCTCAACCCGGCGACAGCGCTCGACGGCAGTACCCGCAACCTGGTTGTGCAGGCGGCGGCGATCATCATGGGCCTGGGCGCCTTTGTGGTGATGAGCCTGATCGATCTGGAGGGCATGAGCGGCTGGTGGAAGATTTTTGTGCTGGTGAATATCGGCCTGCAATTTCTGCTTTTCACACCGCTGGGTATGTCTGTCAACGGGCAGCGCGCATGGCTCAATCTGGGCGTGACCAGCTTGCAGCCGGGCGAGCTGGGCAAGCTGATTTTTATTTTCACGCTTGCCGCGCATATCTCGGAAATCAAAGACCACATCAGCGAGTGGCGCGGGCTGTTCGTGATTGGTCTGCACACACTGATTATGATGGGCGCAGTTGTCATTGCTTCGGGCGATACCGGTATGGCGATCCAGTATTTTATGATTGCGCTTATTATGTTGTTTGCCGCAGGGCTTTCGCTCAAATGGCTGGGCGCGGGCTTCGGACTGGGCATCATCAGCATCCCGATCGTGTGGAACTTTATCCTGAAGGATTATCAGAAAACCCGTATTTTGGTACTGTTTGATCCATCCATTGATCCGGATGCTTCGATGCAGTCTACCTATGGCAAAATCGCCATTGGTTCCGGACAGTTTTCCGGTCAGGGACTGACGCACGGCACGATGACGCAGATGCAGTTGGTGTCGGAGAACCAGACCGACTACATTTTTTCGGTCGCGGGCGAGGAACTCGGCTTTATCGGCTGCATGCTGATTATCTGCCTGCTGGGACTGCTGATTCTGCGGTTGTTCTATGTTTCCTATCGTGCTTCCACTACGTTTTCCGCACTGCTGGCGGTAGGCGTGGGCGGTATGTTCCTGTTCCAGACCTTTATGAACATCTTTATGAATGTCGGTTTGCTGCCTGTTATGGGCCTGACGCTGCCGTTCTTCTCCTATGGCGGCACCTCAGTGTTGACCATGTACGCCGCGCTTGGTATTGCAGCGGGCGTGCGAATGCGTGAAAAGCCATCTTGGCTGCAATAATAAAAAAGGTAGACACATCTGGGTGTCTACCTTTTTGTTTTATCGAATTGGAGCGTTGGGGAAATACTTTTCGACAAAGGGGATATGCTTCACATAGAAGGTGCGGCCGTTCAGATAGGAAAGCGCACCTGCGTCCGCCTCAAAACGGAACGTCAGCGAATAAGCATATAGAAGTTGGCCGTTTTCGTGGTAAGGGCGGTTTAATTCGTTCGTGCCGTATTTGCCATCCCCGAGCAGCGGGCAGCCGATCGACGCCATGTGTGCGCGGATCTGGTGCGTGCGTCCGGTCAGCAGTTCGCATTCGACCAGAGACAGTTTGCCATTGCTGGCAAGCGTGCGATAGCGCGTTTTAGCGGTTTTTGCGCCGGGAACGCGCGTTTTGTGCAGCGTAACCTGCTTGCGCTTTTCGTCCCGCCGCAGATAGTTTTCGATCAGGCCGTCGGGCGGTACGGGTTTGCCGTGCACCACGCACAGATAGCGCTTTTCCAGCTCGCGGTCCTTGATGCGTTCGTTGAGGATGCGCAGCGCCTCGGCAGTTTTCGCGCAGATGACAATGCCGCCCGTGTTGCGGTCGATGCGGTTGCACAGCGCGGGTGCAAACGAAGCCGCGTCCTCTGGGTTCCATGCGCCAGATTGGTATAGATATGCCTGAATGTGCGCGATCAGCGTATTCGCGTCGCCGTGTTCGTCGGCATGAACGACCATGCCGGGCGCTTTGTCCGCCAGCAGGATGTTTTCATCTTCATAAACAATACGAATCTGCGGCTTGGTGATGCGGCGGAAGGCTTCTTCCTCGCGGGGGGCTTCAAAATAGCTGTCGTTGAGGTAAAGCTGCACGGCATCGCCCTCGCACAGGCGGTAAGCAGCTTCCGTGCGTTTGCCGTTGACTTTGATGCGCTTGAGACGCAGATATTTGTGCATCATGCCGCCAGACAGCAGTGGCACGGCTTTTTCAAGAAATTTGTTCAGGCGTTGCCCGCTGTCGTTTTTTGTGATATAATATTCTCTCAAGATGCGGTATCCTTTTCTCTCGTATAATGATGGGGTGCATTCAGTATACCGCATTTCGGAACAAAAGGGAAGTGCCCGCACCGGATAGAGAAATGCGTTTTTTGCCGCATTTTTTGGTTGACAAAGCGGGAATGGGTGTAGTATACTATCTTAGTACCATGTGAGGTTGACATGAAGATTGATTTAAAAAAACTGACCGCCTCCCAGCATGCGTCGATTCTGTTTTCCGAAACGATCGACCTGCGGGACGAGACTTTGTACGGTGCCAAGCCGTTTCAAAGCCCGGTTCAGATCAGCGGCGAGGTTTCCGGTGAAAGCGGCGTACTGCGGCTGACGGGAACGATCAAAACGATTTACTCCACCGCCTGCGCGCGCTGTCTCAAACCCCTTCAGATTCTGCTGACAGCCGAGGTCGATACGGTTTTGACCGATGACCCCGATGCAGAGGAAGAGGATGATCTTTTCGTGCTGACCGGTGACAGCGTGGACCCGGCGGATGTGATGGTACCCGCATTGATTCTTCAGGTGCAGATGACTTACCTGTGCCGCGAGGACTGCAAGGGTTTATGTCCGCACTGCGGCGCTGACCGCAATGAGGGCGATTGCGATTGCGAAAGCAAGCAGATCGATCCGCGTTTTGCCGCGCTGCGCGCTCTGCTCGATTCCGATCAGGACGAGCGCAACTGAAGTTCGTTAATAAAAAATAAAGAAGATAGAGTAGGAGGTGTATCCACCATGGCAGTACCGAAGAGAAAGGTATCGAAAGCCCGTCGTGACAAGCGTCGTAACTCTCATTGGAAGCTCTCTCTGCCCGGCATGACCAAGTGCCCGCACTGCGGCGAGATGAAGCTGGCTCACAGAATGTGCAAGGCTTGCGGTTATTACAATGGCCGTGAGGTTGTCGCCGTTAAGGAAGCGTAAGGCGAAAACAGAACAGAAGATGGAGAAGGCGGCAACGACTTCTCCATTTTTTTGCTTTCGATTGGAATGATCTGCCGCGCAGGGCGCAGAAAATAGGAAATGGCCGAAAGGAGGGCGCTGCATGGCGTCAAAAATTGTCAGTGTGGACGCGGGCAGTCCGGCGGAGCGCGCAGGACTTAAAGCGGGGGAGACCCTGCTGCAAATTGACGGCACCGCGATCCGCGATGTGCTGGACTATAAATTTTACAGCTACGACGCTTTGCTCACTTTGCAGGTGATGGAAGCGGATGGTAAAACACTGCGCGAAGTGCGTGTGCGCAAGCGTGAGGGCGAACCGCTCGGCCTGAATTTCGAGCATTACCTGATGGACGGTATGAAGCAGTGCTCGAACAAGTGCGTGTTCTGCTTTATCGACCAGCTGCCGCGCGGCATGCGCAAAACGCTCTATGTCAAGGATGACGACGCGCGCATGTCCTTTCTGATGGGCAATTATATTTCCATGACCAACCTGTCCGAGGCGGATGTGGACCGTATTCTGCGCATGCACATTTCGCCGGTCAATATCTCGGTGCAGACGACCAATCCCGAACTGCGGGTCAAGATGCTGCGCAATCCGCGCGCGGGTGAAGCGCTTCAGATCATGAACCGCTTTGCCGAGGGCGGCATTCAGATGAACTGCCAGCTGGTGGTGTGCAAGGGGCTCAACGACGGCGAGGAGCTCAAACGTTCGCTGCGCGACCTCAAGGCGTTGTATCCGGCGGTGAACACGGTTTCGGTCGTGCCGTTCGGTATGACGCGGCATCGTGAAAACCTTTATCCACTCGAGCCGACCGACAAGGCAGCGGCTGAGGCGATTCTGGACATTGTCGAGCCGTTTGCGGATGCGTGCCTGCGCGAGCTTGGCACGCGGCTGGTCTGGTGCGGGGATGAGCTGTATCTGAAAGCGGAGCGTCTGCTGCCGGACACCGAATATTATGAGGATTTCACCCAGTTTGAAAACGGCATCGGTATGCTGCCGTTGTTTATGGAGGAATTTCGACTTGCGCTGCCCGATTACGAGGGCCGCACGGCACGCCCGTTCACCATTGCTACCGGTGCGGCAGCGGCGCCTTCTATGGCGGTTTTACTTGACGAAGCGGCGGCGAAATGCGATAATCTGAATGGAAAAGTGATTGAAATCCGCAATGATTTCTTCGGACACCGTGTTTCGGTGGCGGGACTGATTACGGGGCAGGATTTGATTGCACAGTTGAAAGGCCGCGAGCTAGGCGAGCGTGTGCTGATCTCTGCCAATATGCTGCGCGACGGCGGCGATGTATTCTTAGATGATTACACCCCGCAGCAGGTTGCGGAAGCGATCGGCGTGCCGATCGTGCCGGTCGAGATTGACGGCGCGGATCTGCTCGCCAAGATATTTGAGGACTAAAACCCCCGGACGAATAAGGAGGGAACCGATATGCCAAAACCGATTGTTGCGATCGTGGGCCGACCGAACGTCGGCAAGAGCCAGTTGTTCAACCGACTGGCAGGCAAGCGCCTTTCGATCGTGGAGGACACGCCCGGCGTAACGCGCGACCGTCTGTATGCGGAAAGCGACTGGCGCGGCCGTGATTTCACCATCATCGACACCGGCGGCATCGAGCCGAATAACGATAACGAGATTTTGCAGTTTATGCGCTATCAGGCGGAAACCGCGATTTCGCATGCGGATGTGATTATTTTCATCACCGACCTGCGCACCGGCATCACCGCTGCAGATCAGGACGTAGCCGCCATGCTGCTGCGCTCGGGCAAGCCGATTGTGCTGGCGGTCAACAAGTGTGACAAGCCCGGCCAGCCGGAACCCGAGTTTTACGAATTTTATAACCTCGGTCTGGGCGAGCCGTACGGCATTTCCGCCCTGCATGGTTACGGCATGGGCGAATTGCTGGATGCCGCCTATGAGCATTTCCCGCCCGAAGACGAGGCCGGAGAGGACGAGGAACGCATCCGTGTTGCGCTCATCGGCAAGCCGAATGTCGGCAAGTCCAGCCTGCTCAACCGCGTGCTGGGCGAGGAGCGCGTGATCGTCTCCAATATCGCGGGCACGACGCGCGACAGCGTGGACGCGAATGTGGATAACGCGTACGGCAAATTCACTTTTATTGATACAGCGGGTATTCGTAAAAAGAGCAAGGTAGATGAAAAGATCGAGAAATACTCGGTCATGCGTTCGCTGCTTGCGGTCGAGCGCGCGGATGTGTGCGTCATCATGATCGACGCGACCGAGGGCGTGACTGAACAGGACACCAAGGTTGCAGGTGAGGCACATAATGCGGGCAAGGCGTGCATCATCGTTGTCAATAAGTGGGATCTGGTTGAAAAAGACGGTTCAACCATGAAGGAATACACCCTTCGCGTGCGCGAGGGACTGGCTTATATGCCGTATGCGCCGGTGCTGTTCATCTCGGCGCAGACCGGCCAGCGTGTGGATAAGTTGTTCGGCCTGATTCATGAGGTGTACGAACAGAACCACATGCGCATCCCGACCGGCCGGCTCAACTCGATTCTGGCCGAGGCGACGGCGCGCGTGCAGCCGCCGACCGATAAGGGCCGCCGTCTGCGCATCTTCTATATGACGCAGGCTTCGACCTGCCCGCCGACCTTTGTTTGCTTCTGCAATGACGCGCGTCTGTTCCATTTTTCCTATCAGCGCTATCTGGAAAACCAGATCCGCGAGGTGTTCGGCCTGACCGGTACGCCGGTGCGCATGGTGATCCGTGAACGCAGTGAGAAAAAAGAACGATAAGCGCGGTTGACATTTCTGAAATTGGGGGAAAACCATATGACACTTACGCATTTTGCTATCATCGCGGTGTGCGCTTATTTGCTTGGCTCGCTGAGTTTTGCAATCATTGTCAGTAAGGTCACGCTGGGGAAGGATATCCGCGAATACGGCAGCGGCAACGCAGGGCTGACCAATTCCTATCGCACGATGGGCGCGGGGAAAACGCTGTTTGTGCTGCTGGGCGATATTGCCAAGGGCGCGGCTGCGGTATCGATCGGAGCAATGCTGGCCGGACCGATCGGTAAGCTGGTGGCAGGCATCTTTGTCATTCTGGGGCATATGTTCCCGCTGTATTTCGGCTTTCGCGGCGGCAAGGGCGTGCTGGTCGGTGCGGTTATGCTGCTGCTGTTCGACTGGCGCATTTTCCTGATTGCATTCGTGCTGTTTTTCGTGGCGGTCGCTCTGACACGCTGGATTTCCCTTGGTTCGATTTTGGGCGCGATCAGCTTCCCAATCACCACCTTTATATTCTACGACGACCCCGTGCTGATTGCGATGGCGTTCGGCATGGCTGTGGCGGTGATTTTCATGCACCGCTCGAATATCGCGCGCATTTTGCGCGGCGAGGAAAACAAGTTTTCCTTCAAAAGCAAGAAAACCATTGAACAATCCGATCGTAACGGAGAGGAGAGCGGAAAATGAAGGTTTTTGTACTGGGTACCGGCGGCTGGGGCATTGCGCTGGCGCTGCTGCTGCACGACAACGGCCATGAGGTGACTTCATGGACCTATTTGCAGGAGGAGTGCGATCTGCTGCTGCGCGAGCGCACCAATGAAAAGCTGCTGCCGGGCGTCAAAATTCCGGAGGGCATTGCAATCACCACCGACATGTCGGGTGCGGCGAAGGCTGACCTTGTCGTGATGGCGGTACCGTCGTTTGCGGTCGCATCCACGGCGGAACAGCTGGCAGGCATTGTGCCGGCCGGCACGGTGATTGTCAACGTCGGTAAGGGTCTGGACGCTAAGCACGGTTACTGCCGTTTCTCGCAGACGATCGACCGCGCGATGAACGGCAACAACCCGGTCGTTGCGCTGACCGGTCCGACCCATGCGGAGGAGGTTGCGCGCGGGGTGCCGACCGCGATTGTGGCGGCGTCGGAAAGCCGCGCGGCGGCGGAGTTGACGCAGGCGGCGTTCATGAATGAAAGTTATTTCCGTGTGTATACCTCGGCGGATATCATCGGCTGCGAGCTGGGCGGCGCGTTTAAGAATATCATCGCGCTCGGCGCGGGCATCGCGGACGGTCTTGGCATGGGAGATAACTCCAAGGCAGCGTTTATGACCCGCGGCCTGACCGAGATCGCACGGCTTGGTGTGCAGCTTGGCGCACGGCAGGAGACGTTTGCGGGGCTGTCCGGCGTGGGTGATCTGATCGTCACCTGCTGCTCGATGCATTCGCGCAACCGCCGTGCCGGCATTCTGATCGGACAGGGTAAGACCGTGCAGGAGGCCATGAAAGAGGTTGGCGCAACGGTCGAGGGCTATTACGCGACCGAGGCAGGCTACCATCTGGCAAAGCAGCAGGGCGTTTCCATGCCGATCACTGAGGCAATGTATGAAGTGCTGTATAACGGCCTGCCCGCAACCGAGGCAAGCCGACTTCTGCTGGGCCGTCCGCGGCGCGGCGAACATGAGGAAGTCTGGGTTCGCTGAGACTTAATAGGTAAATTGCATAGGAATTTCCTGATAAGTTTGCAAACCTACTGGAAAAAATATGACTTTACAATTCTGTTCTCTTCCTTTATAATGCTTAATACAGTCTTAAAAACATGTAAGGGTAAGGAGAGACACAGTATGAAAAAGAATATGACGAAGCGTTTGTTGGCGGCACTGCTTGCGGCAGCATTGGCGTTCTCGCTGGCGGCTTGCGGCGGAAAGGACGCCAGCAGCAACGGGGAGAGCGGTGACAGCAGCGAAGCTGCTTCGGCTGCGCTGACCGAGGAAGAGTACCAGCAGGCGGTTGAGGATCTGAGCACGGAGATGAGCGAGATCCAGAACAGCGCCAGCACGGCTGTTACCGATCCGGAATCGGCCAAGGAAGTGCTGGAGTCGATGAAGGCTTCGCTGAATGATTTCATTGCCATCACCCCGCCGGAAGCATATGCAGATGCGCATGCAAAGCTCCAGTCCGGTTGCCAGTCCCTGATTGAGTTCATTGATACCGTTGCCGCAATGACGGAAGAGACCGATCAGACCAAGCTGTCCGAGCTGACCACAACGATGAGCGAGCAGCTGGAAGCAGCTATGACCGATATGGCAGAAGGCGCCAGCATGCTGCAGGAAGCAAGCGGCTCCACCAATTCGTAAAATATAGGAAATCAAAAAAGGCACCCTTCGGGGTGCCTTTGATTTGCACTTTGCGTCCGTATTTGGTATAATACTTGCGAACAAGAAACAATACTGCTGCTGTGCGGCGCGGATGCAGAAAGAAGACATCGGCCTGCCGCTGCGGCCTACGTGTAGACATATCGGCCAAAGTAATGGAGGATTATATGGAAAAAATCAATGCATGCATGGCGGCGCTGCGCGATGCCGTTCCGGAAATAGAAATCGTGGCGCAGGAGCCGATGAGCCGCCATACGACGTTTGCTATCGGCGGCCCTGCTGATCTGTTTGTGGTACCCAAAACGACCGAGCAGCTGGCCGGAGCGCTCAAAGTGATCCGCAGCTGTGGCATACCGCTGTTGCTGCTGGGCAACGGTTCCAATATGCTGGTTTCGGACGCAGGTTATCGCGGTGCGGTGATCTGCACGACCGAGATGGATGATGTGCGCGCAGAAGAGAATGGCACACTGGTGGCACAGGCGGGCGCATTGCTTGGCCGCGTAGCTCGGCGCGCACAGCGCGCAGGATTGACCGGCGCGGAGTTTTCCGGCGGTATTCCGGGCAGCGTAGGCGGCGCGGTGTTTATGAACGCCGGGGCATACGATGGTCAGATGTCGGGCATTGTAGAAACAACCGAGTATCTGGATGGTGAGGGCAATCTGCACACGCTGACCGGCGAGGAGCATTGCTTCGGCTATCGCAGCAGTGCGTTCCGCACGCATTCGGACTGGACGGTTGTCCGTACGACCATGCGGCTGCAGCCGGGCGATCCGGCGGCGATTTTGGATAAGATGAATGATTTTGCACAGCGTCGGCGGGATAAGCAGCCGCTCAATTTCCCGTCAGCCGGTTCGACCTTCAAGCGACCGGAGGGTTATTTTGCCGGAAGACTGATCGAAGACGCAGGACTGAAAGGCGTTTCGGTCGGCGCGGCGCAGGTTTCGGAAAAGCATGCAGGTTTTCTGATCAACCGTGGCGGCGCGACTTGCGACGAAATGCTGCGCCTGATCGAACTGGTGCAGCAGCGCGTGCATGAAAAGTTCGGCGTGGATCTGGAATGCGAGGTACGCATCGTTCGCTAAAGCGTATTGCCGGACAAGGGGGATGGCATAAATGTATTTTTTAATTGTTTCGGGCATGTCGGGCGCAGGAAAGAGCCGCGCGGTAGCCACGTTTGAGGATTTGGGCTATTACTGTGTGGATAACCTGCCGATCGCGCTGATCCCGCGCTTTGCGGAGATCTGCCTTGCTGCGACCGAGCGATATGAGCGGGTCGCATTGGTTACCGATGTGCGCGCAGGCGGCGATTTTCAGCAGTTGTTCGACTCGCTCGACTCGATCAAGACTATGGGCTGTGATTATCGCATCCTGTTCCTTGATTCGGACACGCCGACACTCATTCGACGCTTCAAGGAGACGCGCCGCAAGCATCCGCTGATGGAAAAGGGCGTACCCATGACTGCGGCGATCGAAAAGGAGCGTAGCATGCTGGCGGCGCTGCGCAACCGCGCGGATTTCGTGGTCGATACGACCGGTCTGTCTGCTGCCGGACTGCGGGAGCGTCTGCTTGCGCTGTTTTCCGGCACGGAAGGCAGTGGTGCGTTTGAGGTGATCGTGCAGTCGTTCGGCTTTAAATACGGCATCCCGCCTGAGTCCGATCTGGTGTTTGATGTGCGATTTCTGCCAAACCCATATTATGAGATGAGCCTGCGCGAGAAAAACGGAACCGATCCGGATGTGCGGGATTATGTGTTTCAGGGCGGCACAGCGGATGCGTTGATGAAGCATCTGTCCAGCCTGATCGACTTTTTGCTGCCACGCTATATGGCGGAGGGAAAGTCCAATGTGATCATTGGCATCGGCTGCACGGGCGGCAAACATCGTTCGGTTGCCATTGCCGAGGAACTCAGCAGGCATCTGCGTGGCCATGATTACGGTGTAGTCACCATGCACCGCGATTATCAAAGATAAACAGAGAAAAAACAGGGAGCAGAGATGTCCTTTTCAACCGAGGTAAAAAACGAACTGTGCCGTGTGTCGATGCAGCGTGCGTGCTGCACGCGGGCAGAGGCCTACGGCGCATTGCTGCATGCAACGGTTTTCTCCCATCGGGAGATCCGTTTGTCCACAGAAAACGCCGTGGTCGCGCGCCGCTTGCAGGCCTTGCTGCAGCGCGCGTTTTTTGTCGTATGTGAGCCGCAGCAGCAGGGGCGAAAATACCAGATCGTGCTGGAGCAGCCGGCGCAGATCGGCCGGATTTTCGATGTACTTGGCTACGACCGCAAAAGCCATATCACCTACCACCTCAACCGCAATGAACTGGAGGAGGAGTGTTGTCTGGCGTCTTTTCTGCGCGGCGCATTTCTGATGGCAGGTACGGTGGCGGGACCGGACAAAAAGAGCCATTTGGAACTGAAAAGCGGACACCAGAGCCTTGCCGGGGAGGAAACCAGTCTGCTGCTGGATTTTGGGTTATCCCCAAAGCTGGCGCACCGGGGCGGAACGTGTCTGCTGTATTTCAAGGACGGTGCAAGCGTGGAGGATTTTCTGACCCGTATCGGCGCGCCGCATGCGGCGATGGCGCTGATGGAGGCCAAGGTGGAGAAAAATCTGCGCAATACGATCAACCGGCAGGTCAACTGCGAGACGGCGAACCTTGTCAAGACGGCGGATGCCGCCGCGCGGCAAATTGCAGCGATCCGTGCGGTGCTGGATACGCGCGGGGAAGAGGCATTCCCGGAAAACCTGCGGGAAACCGTGCATCTCCGGCTTGCCTATCCGACCGATACGCTGGCCGAACTGGCCCAACGGTTTGACCCACCGATTTCCAAGCCGGGCCTCAGTCACCGGCTGAAAAAAATCACCGAGTTTGCGTCAAAGGAGGACTAAATGGTACCGTTTGCGCATTTGCATGTTCATAGTGAATACAGCCTGCTCGACGGCGCATGCCGCATCGAGGGTCTGGTCGATCGTGTTGCGGCGCTGGGCCAGACGGCGTGCGCGCTGACCGATCACGGCGTGATGTACGGCGTGATTGACTTTTATCGTGCGTGCAAGGCCAAGGGCATTCATCCGGTCATCGGATGCGAGGTCTATCTTGCGCCGCACTCGCGGTTTGATCGCAGCTATGTCAATGGGGAGTGGCACAGCCATCTGATTTTACTGTGCGAGAATATGACCGGCTACCGCAACCTGATCCATATGGTGTCGCTCGGCTTTGCCGAGGGGTTCTATATGAAGCCGCGCATTGACATGGATTTGCTGCGGCAGCACAGCGAGGGCCTGATCTGCCTGTCGGCGTGTCTTGCGGGCGTGATCCCGCGCGCGCTGGCGGAGGGCGACATGGATGGCGCCTATGAGCTGTGCGAGCAATTTCTGGAAATTTTTGACCGTGACCACTTCTATCTGGAAGTGCAGGATCACGGCATTGCGGTGCAGCAAAAGGTCAACGAAGGCTTGTTCCAACTGGCGGAAGAGCTGAACATCGGTCTGGTTGCGACCAATGACGCGCATTATCTGACCAAAAAGGACGCGCGCATTCAGGACGTTCTCATGTCCATCCAGATGGGTAAGACCGTGGACGACCCCACGCGCATGAAGTTTGAGACCGAGGAATTCTACATCAAAGATGCGGACGAAATGGCCGCCTTGTTCCCGAATCATCCCGAAGCGCTTGCCAATACGGTCAAAATCGCCGAGCGGTGTCAGGTCGAATTTGAGTTCGGCAAGTATCACCTGCCGGAATTTGATGTGCCAGAAGGGTATACTGCCCTGCAGTATCTGCAAAAGCTATGCGATGAGGGCTTTGCCGTGCGCTATCCGAAGGATGACGGCACCGTGCGGGCGCGCTTGCAGTATGAGATCGACATGATTACCAAGATGGGCTTTGTCGATTACTTCCTGATCGTTTCCGACTTCATTGGTTATGCCAAGCGGCAGGGCATCCCGGTCGGACCGGGGCGCGGCTCGGCGGCGGGGTCGATCGTATCCTACTGTCTGGGTATCACCGATCTGGACCCCATTCATTATTCGCTGTATTTTGAACGCTTCCTCAACCCGGAGCGCGTGTCCATGCCGGATATCGACGTGGATTTCTGCTATGTACGCCGTCCCGAGGTGATCGAGTACGTCACCAACAAATACGGCAAGGATCGCGTCGCGCAGATTGTTACTTTTGGTACCATGGCGGCGCGCGGCGCCATCCGGGACGTTGGCCGTGCGCTCAATATCCCGTATAACGAGGTGGATGTGGTCGCCAAGCAGGTGCCCAATGAGCTGCACATCACGATCGAAAAGGCACTTTCGGTCAATCCAGAGCTGAAAAAGATGTATGACGAAAAGCCGCAGGTGCGGGAGCTGATTGACACGGCGCGCGCACTTGAGGGCATGCCGCGTCATGCGTCCACGCACGCGGCGGGCGTGGTTATCACCAAGGACCCGGTGGACACCTATGTGCCGCTCGCGCGCAACGACGAGCAGATGGTCACGCAGTTTACCATGACCACGCTCGAAGAGCTGGGCCTTTTGAAAATGGATTTTCTCGGCCTGCGCAACCTGACGGTCATCGCGGACGCGGAAAAGATGATACGCCGCCGTGAGCCGGATTTCCGCATTGAAAAGGTGGACATGAACGACAAGGCCACCTATGAAATGTTGGGCCGCGGCTCGACGATGGGTGTGTTCCAGCTGGAAAGCGCGGGCATCACGAATGTCGTTACCGGTTTGCAGCCGCAGTCGATCGAGGATATCACCGCTGTCGTGGCGCTGTACCGTCCGGGGCCGATGCAGTCCATCCCGCGCTATATCGAGTGCCGTCACCATCCGGAAAAGGTGACCTATAAACATCCGCTGCTCGAGCCGATTTTGGGTGTCACTTATGGCTGCATGATCTATCAGGAACAGGTTATGCAGGTGTTCCAGTCGCTGGCGGGCTATTCGCTCGGCAAGGCGGATATGGTGCGCCGCGCGATGAGCAAAAAGAAGATGAAGGAGCTGGAAAAGGAGCGCGTCAACTTCATCCACGGCAATGAGGAGCTCGGTATCGACGGCGCGGTCAAGCGCGGCGTGCCGGAAAACGTGGCCGCGAGCCTGTTTGACGAGATCATGGATTTCGCCAATTATGCGTTTAACAAGGCACATGCAGTGTGCTATGCGGTGGTCTCTTTCCGCACGGCCTATCTCAAATGTCATTATCCGCGCGAGTATATGGCGGCGCTGCTGACCAGCGTCCTTGACTCCTCGGACAAGATTTCGGAATATATTCAGGCGGCGCGCGAAATGGGTATTTCGGTGCAGCCGCCCGATGTCAACGAGTCGTTCGACGGCTTTTCGGTTTCCGGGCGGGATATCCGCTTCGGTTTGGCTGCTGTTAAGGGCGTAGGCCGTTCGTTCATGAAGCAGCTGGTAGCAGAGCGTGAAGCAGGCGGTCTGTTTGCGTCGTTTCAGGAATTTTGTGAGCGCATGTACGACCGCGAGCTCAACCGGCGTGCGCTGGAAAGTCTGATTAAGGCGGGCGCATTTGATTCGATGGGTTACCGCCGCAGCCAGCTGATCCAGATTGCCGGCGCGGTGGTGGATGCGATCGCGCAGAGCCGCAAAAAGAATATCGAAGGGCAGATGGACCTGTTCGGTATGGGCAACGATGCGGTACAGGACACGCAGATCGCCCTGCCTGATATCCCGGAGGTTTCCAAGCGGGAGCTGCTGGCGATGGAGAAGGAGACGACCGGGCTGTACCTGTCCGGGCATCCGATGGATGAATACCGCGACTTGGCCCGGCAGGCGCAGGCGGCTTCGGTCCGGCAGATCATCGACGACTTATCCGGCGAAAGCACGCAGCCGCAGTATAGGGATGGCATGACCGTGCATCTGGCGTGCGTTATCACGGCGGTGCGGCTCAAATCCACCAAAAACGGCTCGATGATGGCGTATGTAACCGTCGAGGATGAGTCGGCGGCCATTGAACTGGTGGTGTTTCCGCGTTCGCTCCAGCAGTGCGGCGCGTATCTGACCGAGGACAGCGCGGTGCTGCTGACCGGCAAGATCGACGCGCGCGAGGACGAAGCCCCCAAGATTCTCTTAAACGAGGCGCAGCCGCTGACCGAAGCGGCGGTGGCCAGCATGCAGTCGCGCGAGCATCCGCAGCAATCGGTTTATACCGACGCGCAGGCTGCCCGCATGGCGCCGCAAAAGCTCTATTTGCGCATTTCCAGCATGCAGAGCGACGAATGGCCGCAAATCAAAGACATTCTGGTGACGCAGCCGGGCGATACGCCGGTTTATCTGTACCCGACCGATACCAAGAAGAAAACCCTTGCGGCCCGGCGGTACTGGTGCCAGCCGGATGTACCGTTTCTGGAAAAATTACGCTTCCTATTGGGGGAAGAGGATGTTATAATAAAATGAAAGATATTTTAACAGCCCATTTTATAACGATTTGATATAGGGAGGCTCATTATGGACAAGCAGATTCGTAGAATTGGCGTACTCACCAGCGGCGGCGACGCTCCTGGTATGAACGCATTGATTCGCGCGGTCGTTCGAACCGCATCCGCAAACGATATTTCCGTGCTTGGCATCCGCCGTGGATACAGCGGCCTGATCAACGGCGACATCATCGAGATGGGTGCGCGCAGTGTGGACGGTATCATCCGCCGCGGCGGCACGATGCTGTATACCGCGCGCTGCAAGGAGATGATGACCGAGGAGGGTCTGCAAAAGGCGGCGGACACCTGCAAATATCTCGGCATTGACGGCCTGATTTGCTGCGGCGGCGACGGTACGTTCCGCGGTGCGCAGGCGCTTTCCCGCAAGGGCGTGCCGTGCATCGGCGTACCCGGCACGATCGACAATGATATCGTGTGCACGGATTACACCATCGGCTTTGATACGGCGTGCAATACCGCGATCGAGTGCATCGACAAGCTGCGCGACACCATGCAGTCGCATGAACGCTGCTCGGTTGTTGAGGTCATGGGCCGCCGCGCGGGCCATCTGGCGCTGCATGTCGGCTGTGCGGTCGGAGCGACGGCGATCTGCCTGCCCGAGCGTAAGCTGAATTTTGATACCGATATCGTGGAAAAAATGCGTGTCGGCCGCATCAAGGGCCGTAATCACCATATTATCATCGTGGCAGAGGGGTATGGCTCTGCACAGGAGGTTGCCGATCACATTCACGAGGCGACCGGCATCGATACCCGCGTGACCATTCTGGGTCACATCCAGCGCGGCGGTTCTCCGTCTGCACAGGACCGTGTCATGGCGACTCGCATGGGTTATGCGGCCGTGCGTGCGCTGATGGAGGGCAAGACCAACCGCGTGGTGGTGTTTGACAACAATCAGGTGACCGATCTGGATATTGAAGAGGGCCTGTCCCGCGATAAGGATTTGAATCAGTGCCTGTTTGAAGCGCAGCAGACGGTTGCGATCTGATGGCGCAGACGGTTTTTATCACTGGCGGTTCACGCGGCATTGGCGCAGCCTGTGTGCGTGCGTTTGCCGCGGCGGGCTGGCAGGTCGCGTTTACCTATCGGGTCAGTCGTGAGGTAGCAGGTGCGCTGGCGGAGCAGACCGGCGCGCTGGCGCTATGTGCCGATCTGCATGACGATAAAGCGGTCAGCCGTGCATTTGGAGAAGTGCGAGGACACTTTGGCGCGCCGGATGCCGTCGTGTGCAACGCAGGCATTGCGGAGCAGAAACTGTTTCAGGACATCACGGACGAGGATTGGCAGCGCATGCTGGATGTCAACCTGCTGGGAGCGGTGCGCACCATTCGCGCCGCGCTGCCCGACCTGCTGCACCGGAAGCATGGCAGCATCGTGACGATTTCATCCATCTGGGGCCAGACGGGCGCATCCTGCGAAAGCCATTATGCGGCGAGCAAGGCGGCGCTGATTGGGCTGACCAAATCGCTGGCGCAGGAACTCGGGCCAAGCGGCATCCGGGTCAACTGTGTAGCGCCCGGCGTGATCGACACGGATATGAACGCCATGCACAGCGGTGAAACCATGCGGGGACTGGCGGCGGAGACACCGCTCGGGCGCATCGGCACGGCGGATGAGGTCGCGCAGAGCGTGCTGTATCTCTGCTCGGAGCGCGCTTCGTTCATCACCGGTCAGGTGCTCGGTGTAACCGGCGGATTCTGACCATCATATAAAACGGATACACAGAAAAAGGTCTTGCCTTGGGGGCAAGACCTTTTTCGCTTACAGCGGGCTGAGCCCAAAATAGCTGAGCAAGCCGTTATAGATGCCCTGTGCAAAGCCATAGGGGTCGCTTTCCAGCTTCTGTGCGTCCGATTCGTTGCTCAGATAGGCCAGTTCGACCAGAATGGCAGGCATACGGGTACGGCGCAGCACATACAGGCTGGGATTGAGCCGCACGCCATTGTCCTTGGTGCCGACGCGGTTGACAATGCCCTGTAGCACATGCTGCGCCAGCCAGTAGGGTTGGGTGTTTTGCTGATAAACGTAAACCTCGGTGCCGTTGATGGCGGGGTTGACGTTGGAATTGCAGTGGATGCTGATAAAGTAATCCGCGGGCCAGCTGTTGGCCATGTTGACGCGCATGGCAAGGCTGGTCGCGTTGCTGGTGCCGAGAATCTCGGTCGGCGTGTTGCGGCTCAGCCGCACGGCGAAGCGCGGGTCGGCGCGCAGCAGGTCGGCAAGGTACATGCTGACCGTGTAGTTCACGTCCTGCTCGCGCAGGCCGTTTCCCTCTGCGCCGGTGTTCGGGCCGGTCGGATTGTGTCCCGGGTCGATGAAAATACGGATGGGCAAAAAATCACCTCCTCGGTTCATTGTATTCTGCCGGACAGCGGAACGGGACACAGAAAGCAGCAAAACCCCGCGCCGTGCTTGACGCAGAACAAGGCATGGTGCTATGCTGAAGGCAGAAAACAGCAGGGAATAGGAGCGAATGCAACATGGCGGAAGCATTTATCGAGATCGATCAGGCATATGTGGATGAGATTTTGCCGCGCAGGCAGCCGGACGCGGACAAAGATGCGTTCGGGCGTGTGCTGTGCGTGTGCGGTTCAGCGGGCTATACGGGTGCAGCATATTTTGCCGTGCAGGGCGCGGTGCGTATGGGCAGCGGTGTGGTGACGCTGGCAACACCCGAAAGGGCATGGCCGGTGCTTGCGGTCAAGCTGAATGAGCCGGTCGTGCGGCCGATGCCATGCGACGCGGACGGTATGCTGTCGCGCGAAGCGCTGCCCGTGCTGACGGCGCTGGCCGCGCGGGCAGACGCAATGCTGATCGGCTGCGGGCTGGGACGGTCAGATGCGGTCACGGAGATCGTGTGCAGTTTGCTGCAAAGCGCGAACTGTCCTGTCGTTTTGGATGCGGACGGCATAAATGCGCTTTCGGCGCATAAAGATGTATTACGGCAGACGGCGCAGCCGGTCGTGCTGACCCCACATGCGGCAGAATTTGCACGCCTTAGTGGCATCCAACAGCCCAATACGGAGGAGTTATCCGCATTTGCACAGGAAAATCACTGTATTTTGCTCTATAAAAGCCATCGCACGCGCATTTTTGCGCCGGACGGCACGATGTATCGCAACCACTCGGGCAATCCCGGTATGGCGAAGGGCGGCAGCGGAGATGTGCTGGCGGGCATGCTGGTATCGCTGTGCGGGCAGGGGATCGCACCGGTGCAGGCGGCTTGCGCTGCCGCGTGGCTGCATGGCCGCGCGGGAGACGCGGCGGCAAATCGGCTGAGCGAATACGGCATGACGCCGGGCGATATGCTGTGTGAACTGCCCGGACTGCTCAAACGGTACAATACAAGGGAGTGGTGACCTGAAACGGTTTCTTTGCATGGCTATGCTGCTGGTGGTGCTATCCGGCTGCGGCAGCACAGCGGCGGACGGCTCCTCCGTGCGTGCGCATTTCGAGGAACTCGCCGGATTTGAAGCGCATTTGAAAATTTTATCCGATCTGGATCAATCGGTACTGGAATATCAAGAGGATTACGTTTATAATAAAGAAGATAACGACTCTTTCACCATCACTGCGCCCGATAGCCTCGCCGGGATTGGCGGCACAATTGCAGGCACGGACAGCGCTTCGTTTACATTGCAGTATGACGGTTTGGCGCTCGATGATGCCATGCCGCAGCGCACAGGGCTGACGCCTGCGGATGCGTTTTTCTGTCTGCTGGACGATCTGCGCCGTGCAGAACCGGCACAGGTTTGGACGGAAAAAACGAGCGGCGTGGATTTGCTGGTGCTGCGCTACGAACAGGACAGCGACGATGGAAAGGTCGAAAAACAGGTATGGCTCACCGAACAAGGGTATCAGCCGGTCTGCGCCGAACTGTATGCAGATGGCGAGCGGGTGCTGCAAATTCAGGTGACCTCATACCGGGAAACATAAATCTGGGGATGAATAACGATATGAAGCCGAGTAAACACCGCACTTGGGCCGAAGTCGATCTGGGTGCGATCGAACACAATTATCGCGTGATCTGCCAGCAGGCGAAATCGCCTGTGCTGTGCGTGGTCAAAGCCGACGCCTATGGACACGGCGCTGTGCCGGTCGCACAGCGCTTGCAGGCGATGGGCGCGCCGTATTTTGCCGCCGCGACCGTGCCGGAGGCGGTGGAGCTGCGCGAAAACGGCATCACAAAGCCCATTCTGATTTTGGGCTATGTGGACGAAGCAGATATGGACACCATTGCGCGGCAGCATATCACCGCGCCGGTGTATGACGAGGAAACGGCACAATTGCTGAGCGATGCTGCGGTGCGCACGGGGGAAAAGCTGACCGTTCACTATAAGTTGGACACCGGCATGACCCGTCTTGGTTTTCCCGCGTGGGAGCGGGAGCAGACCGTTCAGCGGATTGCGTCCTGCGCTGCGCTGCCGGGTCTGGTGTCCGAGGGTATTTTTACGCATTTCGCGGTATCGGATGTGCCGGAGGGTGAAGCATATACCGAATTGCAGTACCAGCGTTTTGCGGATGTGTGCAATGACTTGGCAGCGCGCGGGCTGGAACTGCCGCTGCGGCATTGCGCCAACAGCGGCGCGATCCAAAGCTATGCGCGTATGCACTGTACGATGACGCGCGCGGGTATCATCCTGTACGGTTGCCGCCCGGATGCGTCCGTGCCGCCTGTGCTTGACCTGCGGCCCGCGATGACCGTGAAGGCGCGTGTGGTGCAGGTGCGCGATATTCCGGCGCATACCACAGTCAGCTATGGCCGCACCTATGAAACGGACGAGCCCACCCGCGTAGCGGTGGTTTCGATCGGCTATGCAGACGGTTTCTTGCGCAGTGGCTCGGGCAAAGCGCATGTCGTGCTGGGTGGACAAAAAGCGCCCGTGCTGGGCCGCATCTGCATGGATATGTGCATGGTGCGCGTGCCGGATGGCGTAGAGGTGCGCCGCGGCGACGAGGTGACCGTGTTCGGGCCGGAAATCTGGACGGCGGAGGACACCGCCGAGGCCGCGGGTACGATTTCTTATGAAGTCATCTGCGCGGCAAGCAGCCGCGTGCCGCGGTTTTATCTGGGTTGACGATTGCACGCTCCGCTGCATAGGATGAAGCGGGAAGAAATTCCCACCTGCATCTGCGCAAATCAGCAGACGACTGTTATATTTTTGCGCAGTGCGGGGAAAATAGGTTTGCGGACAAACCGCAAATCTATTTCGTCGGAGTGTGAACCAACGTGGATACCAGCATCAAACGGGGAGATATTTACTATGCCGATCTCAGCCCGGTGGTCGGCAGTGAGCAGGGCGGTATCCGCCCGGTGCTGATCGTACAAAACAATGTGGGCAACCGGTATAGCCCGACCGTGATTGCCGCCGCCATTACATCGCAGATCAACAAGGCCAAAATGCCGACGCATATCACGCTCGGCGCCCCCAATTACGGCCTGACCAAGGATTCCATCATTCTGACCGAGCAAATCCGCACGCTGGATAAGCGGCGTTTGCGCGAGAAAATGGGATCGCTGGATGAAAAAGCGATGCGTCATGTGGACGAAGCGCTGGCGGTCAGTTTCGGTCTTGGCTCGGTGCAGGGCTGAGGGCATATCCGCAAGGCAAAACGCGTATCCTGTTAGCAGGATACGCGTTTTTTTGAGGAGGTGCGGGCCGATGCGCGCGACGGTAAACTATGCAGGCGAACCGGCAGGCTGGCTGTTGTGGGAGCCGGATGCATACGGTGTACAGATCGAAGTGGATTGTGCCATGCCGTCCGGTGCGCTGCTGCTGCGCTGTTACGGAGAAACCGATGGTGCGCCGCTGCTGGTCGGCCTGCCTGCGCCGGAAAACGGCCGTCTGCGGTTGCGGCGGCATCTGTCCAAAGAGACGCTCAAAGCGGCGGGCTGCACAGACAGGCCGCCCACGGCGTTCTATCTGGCGGAGCAGCCCATGCATCAGGACGCGCCAGTGCCTAAGGTGGAGCCGACTCCACAAGACGAAAAGCCAGCGCCGGTTCCGCAGACGGAGAAGCCACTGCTGCGGACGGGGGATGCAGTGCTGGATGCGCTGCTGGATGGCGGGGGGGTGCGCGCAGAATACATACAGGAAGGGCTACGCCTGCACTGTGCGTTTGCGTCCGACCGACCGTTTGCATTGGCGCCGGCGTTCGTGCTTTGCCGGGTGGAAGGGGACGAGGCCGTTCTCGACTGGACAAAAAAGGACGCAGCCGGTCAGGCTGCGTCCGATTCCGAACAGGATATTACTTGACGATCGTCTTGGCTTCCATATAGTAGCGCTTTTCATGCGCTTCGCCCATGGAGAAAGTCTTGCGCGGCAGCACGCCGTCAAAGACAACGCCGCGGAACAGGTCATTTTTGGCGATGTCCGGCAGGATGAAGCCCAGATTGCCGGGCTTTTCGGCAAGATTGCAGATGACATCTGCACCGTGGATGTAGTCGATGCGCGCGGACGGATGGCCTTCCAGATAGGCGTCGAGCGCGGTCTGCATGGTGGCAACCGGGATGGACCACTTGGGGTTCTCGACCACCAGCACGCCGGTCTTGTCCGCAGCGCTGAACGGGAAGATATGGGCCGCGGTATCTGCGGGCGCTTCGTCCGCAATATAGGCCTTGCAGCCCTGCGCTTCGTAGAATGCGGTCAGGCCATCCAGCAGCTCATTCGTATCTACACCGAACAGAATGCGGTGAATCGGTTCGATAATCAGGCTTTCATCATGGATATTGACCACCTCGACCAGTACGAAACGCGCGGGGTGATTTGCCTGCTCTTCAGCGGACAGGCCGGCCTTGACTTCCTCCCAGTAGGCTTTGGCGGTTGCCATGGAGTGGTTGCCGTCGCCTACTGCGTAAGGCAGCAGGGCCTGCGCGTCCGTGCAGCCGTACTTGCGGTTGAAGGTTTCGCGGTCGCACAAGGATTCCAGTCCCGCTTCGATTTTATCGGTCTGTTCGCCATTGGGGATGAACCAGCCGGTGATGTGGCCGCCGTTTTGCATCAGGTCGGTGTCGTATACCTTTTCCAGCTTTGCCGTCTGGTCAAACAGCGGCTCGATGATCTGACGGTCCGGGTCGTCGATCAGAATCATGATGTGCGGCAGTTCGATGCATGCGCCCTGACGAACCTTGAGACGCGGCGGGATACGCTCGACTACGGTTTTTTCCGTCGGGCGGATAAGCGAGGCCGAACCGGGGGTGTATTCATAGGCTTCCAGATCGACCGCCATCACGATGCCGCGGCGCGGGCACGAGCCGCCCGACCAGCGTTCGGTGAGAATCACACCTGCGGGCAGCGTGCGCAGCGTGCCGTCCTCGATGTACTGGTGCATGGTGCGGTGAATTTGCTCGGTGCGCTCGGCAACGTCATTCTCTTCCAGATAGACTTCGGGCAGCGTCAGACGCAGCGTGGAGGGCGCATCGCCAACCGTGCGATCGGTCTCGGCCCAGTATTCGGGCTGGGAGGTGTATTGGTAGCAGGCGATGACCGCCCATTTGGAAAGATCCGTGCCCTCACGGGGCAGCATGATTTCGGGAATATGGGTGCAACGGTTTGCCATGGTTGTCATTCCTCCTGTAAATGATCAGATGTAGAATGGTATAAGTATAGCAGAAAACGGACGGATAGGCATAGTAATTTTTCAATTCTTGCAAGTTTTCTGAAAAATGTTCTGTGCCCTTGACGAAATGGCGGAAATATTATACAATATAAGTTGAGAAATGCATATGGTTTTTGTATAAGAAATACAAGAAAACAGGAGGATATGGCTATGGTCAAGTTTAAAGCGATCGGCGTTTCGGAGGGGCTTGCACACGCCAAGGCTTTGGTCATCAAGGAGGAGGATCTGACGGTCGTCAAGGACAGCATCACAGATGTTGCGGCCGAGCAGAAACGTGTGACCGATGCTGTGGCAAATGCGAAAAAGCAGATTGAAGCATTGCGCGATGAGGCGGAGAAGAATATCGGTGCGGCGGAAGCGGAGATTTTTGACGCACACCTGCTCATGCTGGACGACCCGGATTTTATCGAGGGCATGACCAATCTGGTAGAAGAGGAAAAGGTCTGTGCAGAGTATGCCTGCTTTGTCAACTGTGAGAATTTCCAGGCGATGTTCCGTGCCATGGACGACGAATATATGCAGGCGCGCGCAGCGGATATCGGAGATATTTCCAAGCGAGTGCTCAAGAACCTCAAGGGCATTGCGGACAATGCGATTGATTCCATCACCGAACCGTGCATCATCATTGCCAACGATCTGACACCGTCCGACACGGCGAAGATCGGTTCCAAGCCGGTTGTCGGCTTCATCACCCGCATCGGCGGCCGCACCAGCCATTCTGCGATTATGGCGCGTTCGATGGGCATTCCGGCTATCGCAGGCGCAGGCGATAAGGTGGACGGCATTGAAGACGGCGCTGAGCTGCTGCTGGACGGCGTGGCAGGCGAAGTTGTGGTCGATCCGGATGCGGAGACGCTGGCGCAGTTTGCCGAGAAGAAAAAGGCAGAGGACGAGCGTAAGGCGATGTTGGCGCAGTTCAAGGATCGTCAGGGCGCAACAAGCGACGGTCGCCGCATCGTAATCGAAGGCAATATCGGTACGCCGGATGACGCAGTCCGCGTAGCGGAACTGGGTGGCGAAGGCGTCGGCTTGTTCCGTTCCGAGTTCCTGTTTATGGACCGCGACGATCTTCCGAGCGAGGAAGAGCAGTTTGAGGCATATAAGAAAGCGTGCGAGACCATGGCGGGCAAGCCGGTCATCATCCGCACGCTGGATATCGGCGGCGATAAGGAAGTGCCCGCACTCGAGCTGGAGAAGGAGCAGAACCCCTTCCTCGGCTATCGTGCAATCCGTATCTGCCTGAACAAGACCGATCTGTTCCTGACCCAGTTGCGTGCTCTGCTGCGCGCAGCCAAGTACGGCGATCTGCGCATCATGTTCCCGATGATTTCCTCCATTGAGGAAATTCGCAACGCGAAGCAGGTTCTCCAGCAGGCCAAGGATTTGCTGGTAGCTGAGGGTGTGGAGCACAATCCGAACGTCAAGGTCGGCATCATGGTGGAAATCCCGGTGGCTGCTGTTTGTGCGGATGTGCTGGCTAAGGAAGTGGACTTCTTCTCGATCGGCACGAACGACCTGATCCAGTATTCCTGCGCGGTTGACCGCATCAATGAGAAGATCTCTTACCTGTACCGTCCGCTGCATCCGGGCGTGCTGCGCCTGATTGCCATGACGGCTAAGGCAGCTAACGAGAACGGCATCGAAGTTGGTGTGTGCGGCGAGATGGCTGGTACACCGGGCATGGCGCCGGTGCTGTGCGGTCTGGGTGTGACCAACCTGTCCATGTCTGCCTCTGCAATGCTGGCGGCCAAGGCTGATCTGGCGGCGCATTCGTACGCGGAGTGCAAGGAACTGGCAGACAAGCTGGTTGCAGCGCCGAGCGCGACCGATGCGGAGCAGATGTTTGCCGAGTGGCGCGGCTGAGAATAAGCCGGATATCCACTGCAAAAAAAGAAAAAGCGCGCGGTTTCCGTTATATCGGAAGCCGCGCGCTTTCTATTGCCTCAGATCAGCCCTGGCTTGCCAGGTTCTGCTCGTAGGACTCGATCATCTTCTTGACCATCTGGCCGCCGATCGAACCAGCCTGACGGGAGGTCAGATCACCGTTATAGCCCTGCTTCAGGTTGACGCCAACCTCCCTTGGTGTACCTGCGCCATCTTAAAATAGCTATACAGAACAATGGGTCAAAAATTGCAGGATGATTCCAGCTTTTGTTCGCTTTGAGTGGTGAGTTCACCGATGAAGCGATAATAGATGCGGATATCCTGCCGATAAGGTGTGTTGCGGTGGGTTGCTTTGCGCCGTCCATCGGCAAATTGCTTGGGCCCGACTTCAATGCGCTCGACAAAGGTCAGCAGCGTTTCGCGGTCAAGTACATCGATGTGGCTGCACTGCTTTGTCAGCGCAAAGAAACGGCGAAAGCGTTCTTCTGTGTCCTCAGGGGCCGGGAGAGACTGCGACAGTTCCGCTATGACCGACTGATGTGAGGCGGATTCCTGTTCAAGTGCCTCGACCATGCGCGCCAGCCGATCGTTATCCAGCCGCCCTTCGGCGTTGTCCGTGTACAGCTTGGTGATAATTTTGTCGATCGTCAGCAGACGGGCTTGCGCCTGCTGCAATCGAGCCTGCCTTGCAGCGATTTCGTCTGCGCCGTTTTCGTTTTCTGCGGCCGCACGGGCAAGCGCTTCGGCTTGTGCATCATCCAGCAAAAGCAGTTGGTTGAGATCGTGGCGGACAATCTCCATCAGATCTGCGTACTTGATGCGCACGCCGTCGCAGCGGTTAGCGATGTCGCCGCGCTGGTGGGTACAGGACAGATACCAGTATTTTTCCCGTTCGCCCTTATAGACTGTGCCGCAGGAGCAGAGGGAATGTCCGCACCGCGCGCAGAATGCAATCCCCGAAAAGATGCTTTTCCGAATGGTTTCATGGGCCGAAGAGGTACGCTGCCCCCGTCCCAGATTGCGCTGCGCCTGCTCATAGAGCGGCGGGCCGATCAGGGGAGGGTGCGTGTCATGTGTGACCGCCCATTCGCTTTGCGGTACCGAAACCTTTTTCTTCGATTTAACGCTGACTTTGCGGCTTTTGCCCAGCAAGGTGTGGCCGAGATACACCGGGTTTTTCAGGATGCGCTTGACTGTGGTGTAGTTCCACAGGTCGGATGCCCGCGCCGCGCCTTCGGGACTGAAATCGTCGCGGAACAGGACGCGGTATTTGAGCGGCGGGATGATGCCGTCCGCATTCAGGTCGAGCGCGATTTTGCGCGAGGAATCCCCAGCGGCTGCCCGCTCGAAAATACGCCGCACGATGGGCGCGGTCTGCTCGTCGGGGGTCAGGCGGTTTTTATCCGTCGGGTCCTTGCGGTAGCCATAGGGCGGACAGGCGCAATACTGTCCGTTTTCCCGTTTGCTGCGCAGCACTTCTTTGACCTTGCGCGAGCCGTCGCGCAGATAGACTTCATTCATGGCAAATTGGAACGGCGCCATGACGTTTTCTCGGGCGTTGTCGAAGTGGTCCGCGATCGTCAGATAGCGGATGCCATGCTCGGGAAAGAACTGCTCGGCATAGTAGCTGGACTCTCGCATGTCGCGTCCGAGACGGGATAAATCCTTGGTGATGACCATATTGGCTTTGCCGTCGCGCAGCTGCCGCAGCATGTCCTGAAACCCCGGGCGGTCGAAGTTGCCGCCGGAATAGCCGTCGTCCACAAACTCCTGCACAAGCGTAATGCTGTGGCGATGGCAATAGTCCTGAATCATTTGTCGCTGGTTTGCAATACTGGAGGATTCGCCGCTGCGCGCCTCTTCGTTGGAAAGGCGCAGATAGGCAAAAACCAGTTGCAGATTACCGGTTCTCATGTGGTTTGCTCCTTTCAGAACCGGCTCACCGACCCATTATACTGCGGTGCTGCTGGTCTCGTCAATGGATGATGTTGTGTGCGCGGCTCGCTGCACACGCTGCCGGAGCAGGTCGCAGACAGGGCAGTCGCCCACAAACCGGCGGCTGACAAAAAAAGTGCCTGCGCCGATGCGGGTTTGCGTTTGCCGCGATGCAGGCGGGGGAGACATTGTACCGGTATGCGCTGTGATGTTCATAAAAACACCTCCTTTTGTGGTAATTTGTGTCATAGGAGGTGCTTTTATTCTGATGCATAAAAAAACAACCGGGACACTGCAAAGCGTGTTGCAGTGTCCCGGTTGCTGTTTTATCATGATGCGATTTATAGCATGGTGACGCGGTAGGTGGTCGTGTGGTGGTAGGTTTCCCTTGCCGGAAGCACGACAGAGGGAAAATTGGCATGATGGATGGCATCGGGCCAAGCCTGCGTTTCCAAGCAGAAAGCCGACCGCGGGCCGTAACACGCGCCGCCCTTGCCGGGGCTACCGTCCAGATAATTGGCCGTGTAGAGCTGCAGGCCGGGCTGGGTGGTGCAGCACTCCAGACACAGACCGCCGCCGCTGACCCGTGCCGCCAGACTCAGAGGAGAGACCGGCGTGGTGTGCAGCGTGAAGTTGTGGTCGTATCCGTTGCCCAGCGTCAGCTGCGGATGCTCCATTGCCAACCCTTGCAGGAAGTCGCGGGGCGAGCGCAGATCAAAGGGTGTGCCCTCCACCGGAAGCAGGACGCCGGTAGGCGTGCTGTCGGCATCGGTCTCCGTGATGGCGTCCGCCCAGATCTGCACTTGCTGACCCTCCAGAGAGCCGTGAGCGTGCCCTAACAGATTGAAGTAGCTGTGGTTGGTCAGGTTGCACAGGGTAACAGCATCGCTTTTGGCCTGATAGTCCAGCGTGAGCGTTCCGTCCTCGGTGAGGGTGTAAGTCACTTTCACCTTGAGTGTGCCGGGGAACCCCTCTTCTCCGGCGGGGCTGACATGGGTCAGCACCAAGGAGTTGTTTTCGGTTTGCGCCTTCCATACCGCGCGGTCAAAGCCGCGCAGACCGCCATGCAGGCAGTTGGGGCCGTTGTTGACTGCCAAGGGGTAGTGGATACCGTCCAGATCGAAAGCTGCGCCGCCGATGCGGTTGGCCACGCGGCCTACCAGCGCGCCCAGATACTTGTCCTGCGATTCGTATTCTGCCAGACTGTCGTATCCCAGCGCGATATCCCGGCTGCCTTCTGGCGCAGGCACGATAAAGGAGCGTAAAACGCCGCCATAGGTCAGCACCTGCACGGCATAGGAACCGGCGCGCAGCGTCCACTGATCTACCGCTCGTCCGTCAGCAGTTACACCGAAAGGTTGCCGTCTGAAGTCTATCATTTTTTACACCTGCCTTAAGAATCGGAGGAAGGCTTCCTTGCCTTCGGGCGTGCGGGCGTATACACCGGCGTGCTCGAGCACCTTGGCAAAGACGAGGCCGGTCTCTTTGTATACTACGTCCAGCGCGTTGTCTGCGGTGAGTTCGTACTTATCCCGGAAGCCCATAGCCCAGCTGGCATGAGAAGCGGTGAGGGGATCGGCCAACAGATCTTCGCCGGAAACCAGCTTTTGCGCTACAGCTGCCAGCTCGTTTTTGAGACGGGCAGGGAGGACTGCCAGACCCATCACTTCGATCAGGCCGATGTTCTCCTTTTTGATATGGTGCAGTTCTGCGTGAGGATGGTACAGGCCCAAAGGATGCTCCGGGGTGGTGAGATTGTTGCGCAGCACCAGATCCAGTTCGTAGTCGCTGCCGCGACGGCGGGCAATGGGAGTGATGGTGTTGTGCGGCTCGCCGTCCGTTTCGGCGTAGATGACTGCGCTCTCGTCGGTGTAGCCGCGCCACGAGGTCAGGATGCGGTCGGCCAGATCAATGAGCCGCTGCGGGTCGGCGGCGGTGAGACGCACCACCGACATCGGCCACTTGACGATGCCCGACTGCACATCCTCGTAGCCGGGGAAGGAGAACGGCGTTTCGACCGGCGCTTTCGCCATGGCGAAGGTATACCGCCCGCCCTGAAAGTGGTCGTGCGCCAGAATAGAGCCGCCCACGATGGGCAGGTCGGCGTTGGAACCTACGAAATAATGCGGGAACTGTCCCACAAAGTCCAGCAGCTTGGCAAAGCACGCCCGGTCGATCTTCATCGGGGTGTGAACCGCGTTAAAGCAGATGCAGTGTTCGTTGTAGTACACATAGGGGGAGTACTGCAGGAACCACGGTGAGTCGTTGATGGTGATGGGGACAATGCGGTGGTTCTGACGGGCGGGATGATTGACCCGACCCGCATATCCCTCGTTTTCCGCGCACAGCAGGCAGCGGGGATAGGCCGAAGCCGGCATATTGCGGGCCGCAGCGATGGCCTTGGGGTCCTTCTCCGGCTTGGACAGGTTGATGGTGATGTCCAGCTCGCCGTAGTCGGTGGGCGCCTTCCACTGCACATCCTTTGCGATGCGGTCGCGGCGGATATAGTTGGTGTCCTGACTGAAGCGGTAGTACCAATCGGTGGCCTTTTCCGGGCTTTCCTGCCGCAGGGATTGGAAGGTGTCGATGACCTGCGCGGGGCGGGGCGTGAGCACGCCCATCAGCGCGGTATCAAACAAATCGCGGTAGACGATGGAGTTTTCCTCCAGTACGCCGCGCTCGTGCGCATCGTCCAGCAGCGCGTCCAGTACGGCAGGCAGATCGATGTCCGCAGGCATTTCCGTTTCCGGGGGCGTGTAGCTGTCCAGCTTGAGCACGCCCAGCAGAGCGTTTGTCGCCCAGATCTCTTCACAGGGCTGGATCAGACCTTTGCGCAGTGCATAGGTCACCAGCATTGCAATGGCTTGGTCACGTTCCATGCTCAACCCTCCGTATAGCCGTGGGGATGGCTCTTGTGCCACGCCCAAGCGGAGGCGACAATGGTGGACAGGTCATTGTATTCCGGCTTCCAGCCCAGCACCTTGACCGCCTTCTCCGAGGAAGCGATGAGCTGCGCCGGGTCGCCGGCGCGACGGGGCGCCATTTCGGCGGGGATCGGATGGCCGGTTACAGAACGCGCGACGTCGATGACTTCCTTTACCGTGAAGCCTACGCCGTTGCCCAGATTGAATACGTTGTTTTCGCCGCCGTTCATCAGGTAGTCCAGCGCCAGAATGTGCGCTTGTGCCAGATCGGTGACATGGATGTAGTCACGAACGCAGGTGCCGTCCTTGGTGGGATAGTCCTCGCCAAACACACTGATCTTCTCGCGCTGGCCCAGCGGCACTTGCAGGATGAGGGGGATCAGGTGGGTTTCCGGATTGTGTGCCTCACCGATCTGACCGGAAGCATGTGCGCCGCAGGCGTTGAAATACCGCAGGGCAACATATTTCAGGCCGTGCGCCCGGGATACCCAACCCATCATGTGCTCCATGTCCAGCTTGGTCTGACCATAGCAGTTGGTGGGATGGGTGGGGTCATCCTCCAGAATCGGCACGCGCTCCGGCTCGCCGTAGGTTGCGGCGGTGGAGGAGAAAACGATTTTGTCGATGCCGTGCGCCACCATGGACTGAAGCAATACCATGGTGCCGTGCAGGTTGTTGTCATAATACTTGAGCGGGTCGGACATGGACTCCCCGACCTGAGAGGAGGCGGCGAAATGGATTACGCCGTCGATTTGCTCGGTCTCGAACAGGGTATCCAGAGCCTTCTGATCCCGGATATCCAGCTGATAGAATTTTGCCTTGGGGTGAACCGCGGCACGGAAGCCGGTTTGCAGATTGTCTGCCACCACGACCTCCCGGCCCGCGTCGATCAGCTCATATACCGTATGGGAACCGATATAGCCGGCTCCGCCCAGCACTAAATTGCCATGTTACAGGTCTCCTTTCACATCATCGCAATCAATAGGGGTTAAGACCAGAGTACCGTACCGCCAACGGGTCGGATGCGCAGCACATGGCAGCAGCCGGCGCCCAGCGCACTTTCGATCTCGCTGCGGAACGCCGCGAGAATGTCCAGCGGAACAAAGGCCTGAATGGTTCCGGCAAAGCCGCCGCCGTGCACACGGTAGGCGCCGCGGCCGTTCAGCGCACGCTGTGCCACGGTCAGGGCAATCGCCATCGACTGTTCCTGCACCGCACCGGCGGGGGTAATGTCTTGCAGCTGCTCCCAAGAGGAGTGACCGGACTCGTTGACCAGAGCGAGGAAGGTATCCATATCGCCCTTTGCCAGCGCGTCCGCCTGCTTGGCTACCCGCTCGTTGTCGGCCAGGAAGTGGAGCGCACGAAGTACCGCACGATCGCCCACTGCTTTGCGCAGCGCAGGCAGATTGGTCAGCACATCGGATTCTTTGATCTCACGCAGCACCTCTTTGCCGAAGAAAGCGGCTACCGACCGCATCTCTCTGGGGACTGCGGCGTATTCATCGGTCAGATCAGCGTGGTCTGCGCCGCAGTTAATGATGCACAGCGCATAGCCCAAGCTGTCCAGATCCACTTGTAGCGCCCGAACAATCGGAGCGGCAGGGTCGGCAAAGTCGATCGTTACAGCGCCGCCGACCGAGGAGGCAGTCTGATCCATCAGGCCGCAGGGCTTGCCGAAATACACATTTTCTGCTTTTTGGCCCATTTGAGCGATCGTCACCGGGTCAAGCTCATCATGGCAGAACAGATGGTTTTCAATGACGCCCAGCAGCACTTCGCATGCAGCAGAGGAGGACAGGCCGGAACCAGGCAGCACGCTGGATGTGGCATACACATCAAAGCCCGCTACGGTATAGCCTTTCTGGGCTGCCTGTGCCGCCATGCCGCGTACCAAAGCGGCCGTGCTTTCCTTTTCTTCCTCCTTGGGGTCAAGCGTATCCAGTGCGACCTCCACCATGGGCCAGCCTTCGGACTGGAAGCGGATGGTGTTGGTGCCGTTCGGGCTGGCACAGGCCAAAAAGTCTAGATCGACCGCACCGGCCAGAACGCGGCCGTGCTGATGGTCGGTATGGTTGCCGCCAATCTCCGTGCGGCCGGGGGCAGAGCACAAAGCGACGGGGGCGTCGTCTCCGACACCAAAGGTTTTCTGAAATTCGTCCAGTACTTTTGCAATCCGCTCGCGGGCGGCTGCCAGATCATCATACAGCAGATGGGACAACGGCTCGTTCAGTTCTCCGGCATCCAGTGCGCGGCGTACATCGCCTAATTTTTGCATGGTTGTCTTCACTCCTTTTGGCCCCGGCAGACCGGGACGCTGCTTTCAAACACAGTATACATCTTTTTTTCGGTAAATGTAAATAGAAAGCCGCTGCAAGCAGGCGGGGCCTTTATAGTTGCCTTGCAGCGGCTTTTCGTTTTTAAGAAATGGTTTGCTTACTTCTTCTGCACGTACTTCAGGCAGTCGAGCATAACGGCTACCAGAATGATGATGCCGGAGAATACGAATTGCAGGTTGGTGTCGATGCCCAGCGTGGTGAGCGAGTAAGTCAGGGCGGTGAAGATGAATACACCGACGACTACGCCGGAAATCTTACCGATACCGCCGGTAAACGAGATACCGCCGACTACGCAGGCAGCGATCGCGTCCATTTCCCAGCCTTGACCGTAAGCTGCGGAACCCGAACCAACCATACGGATGCATTCCAGCCAAGCACCGAAGCCATAGAGGATACCGGCCAAGACGAATGCGCCTACGGTGACCCAGAATACAGAGATACCGGATACAGCAGCGGATTCCGGGTTGCCGCCTACTGCGTACAGGTTCTTGCCGAAAGTGGTCTTGTTCCAGATGAACCATACGATGACCACCGCTGCAACAGCCCACAGGATGATGGTGGGGAAGTTGTTGATGCGGGGAATAATCATGTTGGGAATGTTCGGGTCAATTGCACCGAAGGATACGCCCTTGGTGGAATAGGTGACCAGACCGAAGATGACCAGCATGTTCGCCATGGTGGAAATGAAGGGATGCATCTTGAACTTCGCCGTAAAGAAACCGGCGATCGTGGTGAACACGGTGCACAATACGATGCAGACAACCAGCGCAAGCAGCACGCGGGCGATTGCCGGCAGGCTGGTGAAGTCAAAGATATGACCGAACACAGAACCGGTGTTGATGCCCTGATGCATTACGATGGTGGCTGCGGTCATGCCCATACCAACCATACGGCCGATGGACAGGTCGGTGCCGGCAAGCAGAATCAGGCCGGCAACGCCCAAAGCAAGGAACATACGCGGCGACGCCTGCTGCAAAATGTTCAGCACGTTGTTCACCGTCAGCAGCTGTACGTTCTTCACCAGCGGCGTGATGATACACAGGGCGATGAAGATGATGATGATGGCGATGTACAAGCCGTTTTTCAGCAGGAAGTCACGGCGATTGAAGGTGTACTTGTAGTTCTCCCAACGCTGCGCCATGGACTCGCCAAAGGTGAATTTGGACATGCGCAGCAGGTCGATCAGGTGATACTTGTGCTCAAAGGCGGCGTGCTGCCGGTCTTTGATCTCCTGCAAGTTCTTGATCCGCTGCATTTTCGCGTCGAAGAGACGGTTTTTGTGGACGTATTTCTCATCCTTAATCTCATGCGCGTCGCTGAGCTTGGACATCGTGCTCTGATGGTCCTGATTCAGCTTGGCAACGGCCAAACGGTATTTCTCCTCAGCCAGTACCTTTTCATCCTTGCAGCTGGCAATTACCTTCTGATAGTAATCCGAATCGAAGTGGGCCTTTAAGTAATTCTCTGCATCGCCAATCAGCTTGGCAATGGCATCCTTGTTTCGATTCTCAACTGCTTTGGCTTTTTCCAGTTCGGATTGGAGTTCCCGAATGCGGGCCTCTTTTTCCTGAGCGGTGTAGATTTTATCCCGCTTCAGGCTGTCGATGGCGCTTTGGATTTCGATCACCTTATCGGTGCCTTCCTCGCGCAGATCGTTGATCTGATCCTGAATTTTACCGACGTATTCGTCGATGGGCTGGCGGAGCTTCGCTTCCTGCTCAGCCGTAAGAATTTTTGTACTTGTTGATGCCATAAGCGATTTCTCCTACTACAGGTATTTTGCGCTAAGCCGCAAAAGCTCTTCCTGATCGGTCTCGTTGGTGTTGACAATGCCGGAGAGATGTCCGTTGGACATGACGCCGATGCGGTTGGTGATGCCGAGAATCTCGGGCATTTCAGAAGAGACGACGATGATGGTCTTGCCGCGCTTGGCCATTTTGATGATCAGCTCGTAAATCTCGTATTTGGCACCCACGTCGATACCTCGTGTGGGTTCGTCCATCATGAAGACTTGAGGTTCGCGTTCCAGCCACTTGCCGAAGATAACCTTTTGCTGGTTGCCGCCGGACAGGCTGGAGATCATATCATCGGGGCCCATGCACTTGGTGTGCATGATTTTGATTTCCTTGTTGGTGGCCTTAATCATCTGGGTGTCGGACAAGGCAAGGCCGCTCTTGTACTGATCCAGATTTGCAATGGTTGTGTTGAAGGTGAGGTCGCACTTGAGGAACAGGCCGTTGGCCTTGCGTTCCTCGGTAATCAAGGCGAAGCCGTGCTCGATCGCCTCTCTGGCGCTGTTGAAGTTCATCAGGCGGTTCTTGAAGTAAACACGTCCCGCAGCGCGCGTGCGCACGCCGAAGATGGTTTCCAGCAGCTCGGTACGTCCGGCGCCGACCAGACCGTACAGACCAAAGATTTCGCCTTCCTTCACGTCAAAGGACACATCCTGCAGATAGGGTGCGTATTTGGTGGACAGGTGCTGCACCGACAAAATGGTGTCTCCCGGCGTGTTGTCCACCGGCGGGAAGCGGCTTTCCAGCGAGCGGCCTACCATGGCGGTGATCAGTTCGTTCATGTTGGTCTCCTGCGAGGGCTTGGTCATAACCAGATTGCCGTCGCGGAGCACGGAGATCTCATCGCAGATCTCAAAGATTTCGTCCATCTTATGCGAGATGTAGATCAGAGCAATGCCCTGTTCCTTGAGCATCCGCATCATTTCAAAGAGTTTATCAACCTCCTGCACGGTGAGGGAGGAGGTGGGCTCATCCAGAACAATTACCTGAGAGTTATAGGAAATTGCTTTGGCGATTTCGCACATCTGTCGTTGGGAAACGGACATATTCCGCATGGGTTGGGTCAGGTTGACCGTCATGCCCAGCTTGCGGAACAGTTCCGAAGCTTTCTTTTTCATCCTGCCTTCGTCCACCATGCCCACAGAATTGGTGGGGTACCGGCCCAGGAACAGGTTGTCGATCACGTTGCGCTCCAGACATTGGTTGAGTTCCTGATGTACCATGGCGATCCAGTTTTCCAGGGCATCCTTGGGGCCGGAGAAGTTGATCTCTTTGCCGTTAAGGAAGATCTTTCCTTCGTCCTTCTGATAGGTGCCGAACAGGCACTTCATCATCGTGGACTTACCGGCGCCGTTTTCACCCATCAGGCCCATGACCGTTCCGCGCTTGACATCCAGATTGATGTGATCCAGCACGCGGTTACGGCCGAACGATTTGCTCATGCCGCGGATTGACAGGACAATATCATTTTTTGCATCTGCCATTCTCGTTACTCCCGTTTATGCAATATTGCCAGATTGGGCGGACCCAAGTTGATCCGCCACGGTTTTCTTGGAAAACACGATTGGGGAGAAGGTCTTCTTCCGTATGGAGAATTGCTTCTCCTAAGACGGAGAATTCCTTCTCCCCAATTACATAGGCTTGTTACTTGTTGTTTGGCTTAAAGGGGTTGAACCCGTATCACTGGCTCAGCAGAGCAGTGTAGGAAGCAGCGTTGTCGGTCTTAACCATGTTGATGGCGAAGGCGTCGTAAGCGCTCGGGTTGCTCAGGCGGTTGGTGATGTTAGCCTCGGTCTGGCCGTCGCCGCCGATGTACTCGACCTTCAGGTTGAGCAGATCGTCATAGTTCTGCAGCAGCGGCTGATAGGTAGCGCTCAGGAAGTTATCAGCAGCGTTGTAGATGTTCAGCCATACGCTCTTCTCGGGATGAGCAGATGCATCCAGCTGATTGCTGACAGGCTCGTAAACCTTGGTGGAATCGGTGAACTCGGTGTAGTTGTCAGCGGTAACTGCTACGTTCAGAGCGTAGTAGGAACGAGCTGCTTCGTCGTAGTAGTAAACGTCGTCGCTCAGTACGTTGCCGGCGTCATCTGCCGTGCCGATACCGGTGTCGATGTCAACGCCGTCCAGCGCGTTGCGCAGTACGCGGAGGGTCAGGTAAGCCTGAACGTCAGCATGCTGGCTGATGGTGCCGCCGTAGCCTTCTGCGATAGCAGCAACTGCGTCAGCGTTTGCGTCATAGCCGAAGGTCGGAACCTTGTTTGCCTTGGACCAAGCGTTGAACATGGACATGCCCATGCCGTCGTTGTTGGAGGCTACGATGTCGATCTGATCGCCGAAAGAGGAAGCCCAGGTGCCGATCGCGTTACCAGCGGTAGCAGCGTCCCAAGTTGCACCAGCGGAGTTCTTCATTTCCTGAGAAGCCAGCTCACGGACGATGTAGGTCTTGCCGTTGACTTCCAGAGAGCCGTCCTTAACAGCGGTAGCGGAGCCGTCAGCGTTGCTGCCGACCGGATCGCTGTTGATCGCGCCGTTGGTTTCCACAGCCGTGCCGAGTGCTGCGCGAACGCCGCGGGTACGGGCGATGGAGTCGTTGTGGCCGATATCGCCGATGGCCAGTACATAACCGATGATGCCGTCGCCGTTGCGGTCGATGGTGTCGATGTTAGCCTTTACGTAGTCCAGAATCATGGTGCCCTGGAGCTCGGCGCCCTGGTTGGCGTCAAAGCCTACGTAGTAAGTATTGTCGTTGAACTGCAGAGCGTTCATATCCAGCTCACCGGTGGAGCTGTTGGAAGGCTGACGGTTGAACCATACTAAGGGCTTATCCTTGTTAGCGACCTCCGTCGCCTGCGTACCGCTGTCGTTCTGCGCAGCGTCCGAATTGTTGCCGCCCGAAGAGCAGGCAGCCATGCTGGCCATCATCGCGGCAGCCAGGGTAAGCGCAAGTACCTTTTTCTTCATAATGATTCTCCTTTTCTCCTTTTGAATTGGGAGGGACTTTCTACCAAAGTTCCTTCCTGCTTGCTTTCATTGTAGAGGAAACCGAGTGGAAAAACAAGGTGAAAAATCACCGCAGAAGGGGTAAATTTCATTGAAATTTATGATTAGACAAAAAATTATCCCGATAAAATTGTGCATCATGCACAATTTTATCGGGAGTCAAACGCGAAGAGCGCTTTTTGGCTGTCCACCTCGAAAAGGTTGTTCCGATCTACGATCTGTGTGGAGGTGTCTACAATACGCTCCATGCTGCCCACCTGCCCGGTAAGCAGCTTATAGGCGCTTTCCACACCCAGATAGCCCATGGCGTAGGGGTTCTGCACAATAAGGGCATCGACCGAGCCTTCTTGCAGACCGTCTACGGTGGCAACATTGGAGTCAAAGCCGACCAGAAAGACCGAATTGCACAAGCCCAGCTGCTCGATCGCCTGAGCGGCGCCCACACTGGTCGGTTCGTTGAAGGCCAGCAAGACGTTGATTTCCGGGTGAATGGAAAGCAGGGTAGTGGTATCCTTTTTGGCGTGGCTGGCTTCTGCCAGCGTGTTAATGACGCTGACGACTTCAGCCCGACCGCTGTCGGCAAAGGCATCCAGCGCACCCTGTTCCCGTTCCTGTCCGTTGGCGCTGCTGATGTCGTAATTGACGATGCCGACCTTCAGCGGCGTTTTGACCCGCTCAAGAGCCGCCTGCGCCGCCATTTGTCCGGCGGCGTAATTATCGGTGCCGATGTAGGTGCTGACGGCCTCGGAGTCCACATTGCTGTCGATGGCTACGATTTTGACGCCCTCTTTGGCGGCGGCATCAATCGCAGCGGCATTGTTTTCATAGTCGATGGCGGAAAATACAATGGCTTCCGCGCCTTCGCTCACCGCATCGGCCACCATCTGATTCTGGGTTTCATAGTCTTCCTCAGTATCCGGGCCGATGATGTTGAGCTTGAGGTTATATTCGGTGGCAGCGGCCTCCGCCCCGGCAAAGACGGACAGCCAAAACTCAGTCTGTGTGGATTTGGACACCAGCGTTACCGTATGCTGCCGGGAATAGTCGGTGCCTGTCGAGCAGCCGCACAGCAGGATGCAAAGCAGAGCAGCCCATCCTGCGCGCCATCTATTTCGCTTCATAATCCCCCTCCTGTATCTTGGGCATGAGGATCTCCACGCAGGTTCCTACATCCGGTTCGCTGGTGATGCGCAGGCCGTACTGCTTGCCGAAATAGATTTGCAGCCGGTCGTTGACATTGCGGATGCCGATACCGGTGCGGTCCTCCGGCTCATGCGCCAGAATGGAGCGGATCAGCTCATCGCTCATGCCTACGCCGTTGTCCTGCACCTTGAATACGATGTCCTCTCCGTCCTGCCGCACCTGTACGGTGATGCGGCCTTCATCCACCAGCAGATCAAGGCCGTGGTTGATGGCGTTCTCAATGATGGGTTGCAGGGTGATCTTGTTGCAGTAGTAGTTGAGACACGCAGGGTCTACATCGAATTCATAGGTAAACTGGTTTTTATAGCGGTATTTCTGGATTTGCAGATAGCTTTCCGCATGCTCGATCTCCTTGGCGATCGGAATAAGTTCGTGCCCTTTGCTGATGCTGATGCGGAACAAGCGGGCGAGCGCATGGATCATCTTGACCGCGTCGTCATTGCGGCCCTGTTCGCACATCCATGCGATGGAATCCAAAGTATTGTACAGAAAGTGGGGATTGATTTGGGCTTGCAGGGCTTTCAGCTCGGTTTTGCGCAGGTTGACCTCTTCCTCGCGCACGGTGGACATAAGGCGCTGGATGCGCAGCACCATATGCTCGAAGGAACCTGACAGCTCCTGCACCTCCCGCGTGCCACCCACGGGCAGGTAGGTAAAGTGGTCGGCGTCGGTCTCAAAACGCTCCATCGCGTCGGCCAGACCGCGCAGCGGGCGCGCCAGCAGGCGGGAGAGAAGCACACTTGTCAATACCGCAGCCGCAAGCAGCGCCACCCCAAGCACCAAGGACAGGCGAATCATTTCGCGGAAGCTGCGGTTGACCATTTCATCCACATAGCTGACGCCCACAATTCGCCAGTCGCTGCCCGCCACGCTGGTGACGGAATAGATCACGGTGTCATCGACATAGGCGCCGTCTTCCAGTGCAGCCAGAGAGGCGGTGTCCTCTGATTTCAGGCCTGAGTACAGCAGCTGCTGCTGCGGGTGGTAAACGATATTGCCCTCTTTGTCCATCAGAAAGCAGTAGCCGCGCTGGCCGATGCTGACATTGTTGATGTAGGTGGAGATGCTGGAAAAGCTCAGGTCGAGCGAGACCCAAGACGTCTGATTGCCGGACTCCAGCGGGACGGTCATGGTCACCACCCAGGGATAATAGCCCTCGAAGATGCTCTCCACGTGCGGGGCAGTCATATAAGCGCCGCCCGAGGCGCGGGCCCGTTCCAGATTGAAAGAAAGGTTTTGGTAAATGTTTTCCCGGGGGGCCCGGTCAAGACACCAACAGTCCAGCATTTTGCCGGAGGGCGAGTAGCTGGTCACCGCGACAACGTCCGGGCGAAAAGTGAGAAAAGCGTCCAAAAGCTGATTGCGGTTGTCGGCGCTTTCCAGCATGGACCACTCCACCAGCGACATCGCCTGTTCCATGCTTTGCAGATAGTTCCCGACCGTGTTGGAAACCTGTGAAACGGCTTGGTCGCTGCTGGTCAGGGCGCTTTGTACCATGGCGCTGCGGTAACGGTTGAGAAAAAGCAGGATGCAGCAGCACAGGATAACCGCGGCCACGCTCAGCACCATAGAAACCAGAATGGTGGTGATGCGCAGGCCTGTGCGGGAGATGCCGTCTTTCACAATGGGTCACCCGCCTTTTCTCGATCCAACCTGCGGCGCATCGTGCTGGGGGACTCGCCGCAGTATTTTTTGAAGCAGTAGCTGAAATAATGCTGGTCGGTGTAGCCGCATCGCTGGGCGATCTCCTGAATTTTCAGCGGGGAGGAGACCAGCAGATCGCGGGCAGCCTCCATCCGCTTGCGAATGAGGATATTGATGAAGGTTTCGCCGGTGTATTTTTTGATGCAGGTGGAAAGGTGGTTGGGGCTGACGGTCAGCATTCCGCTGAGCGATACCAGAGAGAGGTTCGCATCCATATAATGTTGGTTGAGCGCTTCCATGGCCCGCTTGCACAGCAGTTCGCCGCCCTTGACTGCCGGGTTCAGGTCGCTGATGAACTGCGCGCCGCTTTCCATGCGATCGCCCTGCCGGAGGGCCTCCATCGCTTCCCGGTAGGCGTTGTGGAGGGCAGTCAGATTGTGCGTGGCACGGCTGATACCGATGCGGCAGCATTTGCCCAGTACGCGATCGGCCATCTGGGGGATTTCGTCGGCCAGAATGTGAAGATACTTGTCAAACTCGGAGGGATTGCCCAGCAGCACGGAGATCACTTTGCCGGAAGCGAAGAAATGGGCGCCCCGCAGGTATTTGGTTGCCAGCCGGTTGACGGACGCTACAAAGGAGGGCGCAGTGCAGTTGCCGCCGTCCGCTTCCAGCAGGGTGGATACCATCACGACATAGTGGGGGCGGTCATCCAGATCACGCAGCAAGCCGCACTGTCGGGCGTAGGCCTTGGCCCGCGCTTCGCCGTCCGTCTCGGCGTAATCGTCCAGCACCAGAGGCATCAGCATCGCGGTCTGGAGATCCAGTCCGCCGGGATTGGGGGAGGCCTGCCGGAACATAGCAAACTGAGCGTCGATCTTCTGCCGGATATTTTGCAGCTCCTTGCTCAGTCCTTCCATGGTCAGGGGTTTGAGCATATAGCTGATAATGTTATATTGGATTGCCTGCTTGGCGTATTCAAAATCGTCATAGCCGCTGAGAAACGCAATGTTCGTGGCAGGGCGGATCTCGCGCACTTGCCGGGCAAGCTCAATACCCGAGATGAAAGGCATCCGAATATCGGTGAGCAGCAGGTCGGGCTCGCATTCCTCCACCATCTGCAAGGCATCCAGCCCGTTGCTGGCGCTGCCCACCAATCGGAAACCGTAGTCCTCCCAGGGAATCATGGTGCATACGGCTTCTCTTAATTCATCCTCATCATCTGCGACAATCACGGAATATAATGACTTTGCCATAACACGGCACCCATCCTTTCCTCGCCAAGGCGATATGTGGGATTCTGATGTGCAGTATTATACCAAATTTCTCCCCATTTCGCAAAACAATTTCTGCAACTATATACAAACGGCCGTCTCCCGCAAAAGCAGAAAACGACCGTTTAGGGTGTGAGCCGGTATGTAGGTGTGGTTGGGAATGGTTTAAGATGGAGAAGAGACAGCAAGGTCGGCTGCCGCCTCCATCTTAAAGCGATCCATTGCAGCGCGTGCTTCCGGAACCATACCCTGATTGGAACCATTTTTCGTGTTAGTCATGATTTTCTCTCCTTTTGTTTGATTTTTGTTTTTGGGGATTTGCTGATAGTATTTTGTGCGCAAAAAACCGTAATATGAGATGAAATTGCTGCTCTTCATGGAAAAAAGATGCGCAAATTATGTGCAAAAATTTCAATATTGGCGTTTTAAAAGGAAAAAATGTTATGCGCGTGCAGCGTCTGGAATGTCTTGTGCTTTGACTACTTTTTTGATATAATATCATAAACCAATCAATGAGAAGGAAACTATGAAACGAATTGTCATCGGTATTCTGGCGCATGTGGATGCGGGTAAAACAACGCTGTCGGAAGCGTTGCTGTACCTGACGGGCGCACTGAAAAAACTGGGACGGGTAGACCATCAAAATGCCTTTTTGGACACGTTCGCAATCGAGCGGGAGCGGGGCATCACGGTTTTTTCCAAACAGGCCGAGCTGACGCTGCCGACCGCTGCGGTGACGCTGCTGGACACGCCGGGACACGTGGATTTTTCTGCGGAAATGGAGCGCACGCTGCAGGTGCTGGACTATGCGGTTTTAGTGGTCAGCGGGACGGACGGCGTGCAGGCGCATACGCAGACGCTGTGGCGGCTGCTCGAGCGGCATCATGTGCCGACCTTTCTTTTTATCAATAAAATGGACATCCATCCGGACGCGCGTGCGGCGCGCATGGCGGAACTGAAAAAGCGTCTGGGGGATGGCTGCATTGCCTTTGACCAGCCGGATACTATGGCCGAGGAGATCGCCATGTGCGACGAGGCGCTGCTCGAACGGTATCTGGAAACGGGATGCGTAGAGCCGCAAGAAATTGCGTCTCTCATTCGCAGCCGCAAGGTGTTTCCGTGCTATTTCGGATCGGCGTTGCGGCTGGAAGGCGTGGAAGCGCTGCTCGACGGACTGGAGCGCTACACGCAGCAGCCGGAGTATACCGGCGAATTTGGTGCGCAGGTATTTAAGATCACGCGAGACGGACAGGGAAACCGCCTGTCGCATCTCAAGATCACCGGCGGTACACTTGCGGTGCGCGCGTTGCTGTCCGGCGAGGAGGACGGCGGCTGGCAGGAAAAGGTCAATCAGATCCGCGTCTATTCGGGTGAAAAATTTCAATCGGTCGAGCGGGCGGAAAGCGGCATGGTCTGTGCCGTGACCGGCCTGACACATACCAAGCCCGGCATGGGGCTGGGCACCGCGGCAGGTGCGCTGCCGCCGGTACTCGAGCCGGTATTGGGATACCGGGTGCAGTTCCCGGATACATATGACGCACATACGATGTTAAAAAATTTGCGTCAGCTGGAAGAAGAGGACCCGCAGCTGCGTGTGGTCTGGAACGAGCGTTTGGGTGAGATTCATTTGCAGCTGATGGGTGAGGTGCAGCTGGAAATCCTGACCCGCGTGATCGCGGAACGCTTTGGCGTTCCGGTCACGTTTGACGAAGGCAGCATTGTCTATAAGGAAACCATCACAACGCCCGCAGTCGGCATCGGCCACTTTGAGCCGCTGCGCCATTATGCGGAGGTGCATTTGCTGCTTGAGCCGAGCGAGCGCGGCAGCGGTTTGCAGTTTGCCACGATTTGTCCGGTCGATACGCTGGATATCAACTGGCAGCGTTTGATTTTGACGCATCTGGCGGAGAAAACGCATGTTGGTGTGCTGACCGGCGCACCGATCACCGATATGAAAATCACGCTGCTGACCGGTCGCGCGCATGTCAAGCATACCGAGGGCGGCGATTTCCGCGAAGCGACTTATCGTGCGGTACGAAACGGTCTGATGCAGGCGGAAAGTGTGCTGCTCGAACCGTATTATGCCTTTGAGCTGTCCCTGCCGGAAGAGTGCGTGGGCCGTGCGATGAACGACATTCAGCGCATGGAGGGTACATTTGAACCGCCTGAGCCGCAGGAGGACGGCGTGCTGCTGAGCGGCACGGCACCGGTTTCCACGATGCGAAATTACTGGACCGAGGTTGCAGCCTATACCAAGGGACGCGGACGGCTGGTGTGCACGCCGGACGGCTATGCGCCCTGCCATGATGCCGCGCAGGTGATCGAGCAGTGCGGGTATCAGCCGGAGCACGATACCGAAAATTCCCCGGATTCCGTGTTTTGTTCGCATGGCGCGGGCTATGTCGTCAAGTGGGACGAGGTGCGCGCACATGCGCATATGGACGCGGGCGTCCGTTTGCAGCAGGAGGAGGAACAAGAGCCGGCGCCTCAGCCGGTGCGCCGTGCGTCGTCATCCGGTTTGGAGGACGATAAAGAGCTGCGCGCGTTGTTTGAGCGCACCTATGGTCCGATCCGGGACCGCAGCTTTGAAGCTTTCCAGCAGAGCCGCAAAAAAGCAGAGACGATCGAGCAGCTGTATGTCACCCGCATCCGTGCGGACGACTATCTGCTGGTCGATGGGTATAATATCATTTTCGCATGGGACGAATTGCGCAGCATGGCCGCTGCGGATATCAATGCGGCGCGCGAAGCGCTCATTAACGTATTGAGTAATTATCAAAGTGTGCGTAAATGCCATTTGATTGTGGTGTTTGATGCATATAAAGTCAAAGGGGGAATGGGGTCGATCGAAAAGCGGCATGGTCTGCATATCGTTTACACCAAAGAGGCGGAAACGGCAGACATGTATATTGAGCAGGCATCTTATGACCTCTCCCGCAAGCACCGTGTGCGCGTTGCCACATCGGATGGCATGGAGCAGATGATTATTCTGGGGCATGGTGCGGAGCGCATCTCCGCCACGGAACTGAAATGGGAAGTGGAGCAGGCCAGCCAGCATATCGCGGATGTGATTGCGCGTTTGCAGCAGGATGGATGATATGCGGCGGATGTTGGAACGTGGCGGCTGTTGAGGAATAATTGTTGCAAAGGGGTATGCATATGAAGATTTCGACAAAGGGAAGATATGCGCTTCGCCTGATGATCGATCTGGCACAGCATGATGCTGCCGGCTACATCCCGTTGCGGGATATTTCCAAAAGGCAGGAAATATCGGCCAAATATCTGGAACAGATTGTCGTTCAGTTGTCCCGCGCAGGATTTGTGACATCCACGCGTGGTGCACAGGGCGGATATCAATTGGCGCGGCATCCCTCCGAATATACTGTGGGAGACATTTTGCGTATTACGGAAGGCGCTCTGGTGCCGGTGGCCTGTCTGGAACATGATCCGGTGGAGTGCGCACGCGCGCAGGAATGCATTACGCTGGACTTTTGGCGCGGCTTGTACGATGTAGTCAATCAGTATGTGGATTCGGTCACGCTGGAGGAACTGGTCAATCGCGGCAAGGCGTTGGATTTTTCCATTTAAAAATAAATAACGCCGGACGAAAGTCCGGCGTTGAGTCTGTCGAAAAAGTCCAGCTTAGGCTGGGCTTTTTCGTTTATAAGTGGTAAAATAGCAGAAGGTGGTGAGAGCAATGCTGGAACGCGGGAAAATGGATCGGGATGTAGTAGAGATCGTTGGGATAG
>DXDZ01000086.1 GCA_019115185.1 Candidatus Agathobaculum merdipullorum | reverse complement strand
ATCGGCGCGCAGAAGATTACCGGCAACGGCCGCAAGTCCTTGGGCTTTGCCGAGGGTGAAGCGAACACCGCCGAACGCACCTTTGAGCAGATCAAGGAGGATGTGCTGAGCGAGTTGAAAACCGCGGTACGTCCGGAATTCCTCAACCGCATTGACGACATCATTGTGTTCAATCGTCTGAGTGAGGACGAGATCGCCCAGATCGCGGACGGTATGCTGCGTAAGGTTGCCGAGCGTATGCAGGAAATGGGTATCACCATGGACTGGACCGACGCGGCCAAGAAGCATCTGGCCAAGGCTGGTTTCGACCCGGTATACGGTGCACGCCCGCTGCGCCGCGCGGTGACAAACGAAGTCGAAGATCTGGTTGCCGAGGAGTCGCTCGAGGGCAAGATCAAGTCCGGCGATCATGTGACGCTGGATGCCGCGGACGACAAGCTGACGCTCCGGCCTGCTGCTGCGGCAGAGCCGCAGGCATAAAAAACGCCCATACACTTCCCATTCTTATATACAATACCCAAATGGGCGACGCCCCCGATGCTGCCATGGCATCGGGGGCGTTGCCATGCATGCAGAGCGGATGCAGGGGCTGGAACCGCCGGAAAGGGCTGGAAAATGGCAAACGTCGTTAAAAGTTTGTGAAGAAAACGCTGGAGTTTCGTGCTAAATCACAAAAACTTTTGTCGCAACACCCCGCAAATCAGGGGGAATTGAACATTGAAAACCTGCGAAACCGGGGAGTATAATATGTCGTAAAAACAATTTGAAGGCGCGCACGCACGCATGGCGTGACGCGGGAAAGGGGAAAGAAAATGAATACCATGCAAATTCTTTCCGTCGTGGTCTTTTTGGTGGTTATGGCCGCGATTGTGACGGAAAAAGTGCATCGCACGGTAGCAGCGGTTGCAGGTGGGGTCGTGCTGGTCTGTCTGCATATTCTGACGGTGGATGAAGCGGTCAGCTACATAGACTTCAGCACCATCGGCGTACTGATCGGCATGATGCTGTTTGTCGCCGTAGTGCGCAACTCCGGCCTGTTTGAGTACATGGCGATCAAGTCAGCCAAGATCGCAAAGGGCAACCCCTGGAAGATCATGCTGCTGTTCACCATCCTGACCGCGGTGCTCTCGGCGTTCCTGGATAACGTGACGACCGTGCTGCTGGTGGGCCCGATGGCGATCGCGATCACCGGCATTCTGGGCATTGACCCGGTGCCCTTCCTGCTGGCGCAGATCCTCGCCTCCAACATCGGCGGTACGGCGACTCTGATCGGCGACCCGCCGAATATCATGATCGGTTCGCAGGCGGGTCTGAGCTTCATGGACTTCGTGGGCAATACCGGTATCGCAGTGGTGTTTATCATGGCAGCGCTGTGCGTGTGCTTCTATTTCATGTTCGGCAAAAAGCTCATCGTCGAGCCGGACAAGATGGCCGCTGTCATGCAGCTGGATGAAAACAAGTCGATCAAGGACCACGCGCTGCTGGTCAAGAGCGTTGTGATGATCGTTGTGGTCGTGTTCGGCTTTGTGTTCCACAGCTCGCTCGGCGTGGATTCTTGCATTATCGCGCTGGGCAGTGCTACAATAATGTTGCTGATCGGCAAGCAGGACACCGAAGAGATCGTGCTCGGCGTCGAGTGGTCGACCATTCTGTTCTTCACCGGCCTGTTCGTCGTGGTCGGCGGCATGCAGCAGACCGGCATCATCACCATGCTGGGCAATGCGCTGGTCGAGGTGACCGGCGGCAACGCCATGCTGCTCATGCTGCTCATCCTGTGGGGCTCGGCGATGTTCTCGTCCGTACTCGACAACATCCCGTTTGTCGCCACCATGATCCCGCTGATCCTTGCGATGCAGGCGGACGGCATGGATGTCACCGCGCTGTGGTGGGCGCTGTCCCTGGGCGCGTGCTTGGGCGGCAACGGCACGCTGATCGGCGCTTCGGCAAACGTGGTGCTCTCTGGCATCTCGGCCAAGCATGGGCATCCGATCACCTTTGCGCGCTACCTGCGCGTGGGCTTCCCGATGATGCTGATGTCGGTCGCGATCTCCACGGTATATCTGCTGATTCGTTTCCATTGACACCTGACAGGCTGAGAAAGAAGGAAAGCATATGTTAACAAGCAGTTTTTCCGGTGATATTATCAATGTGGCGCTGCGTCAGATCGGCGCCACCTCCATCAAGGAAGTGCGCAACGGTATTATGTATATTGCCAAATTCCAGCTGGATGACGAGGTTTGCGTGACCTACGTCTTTAACGTGACCAAGCGGGATAAGTATTATTTGCAGCGCGTCGAGCCGTATCCGATCTCTTACGGCGATTTTGAGGGTGAGGGCGAAGTGGTGGAATTCATCACGCGCGACATTCGCAAGTTCCGCAACGCGATGCAGTCGCATAATTTCCCCAAGTTCCTCGAAACGGCCAATGTGATGGTGCAGCTGTCGCATGCGATTGAGCTGCTGTTCCTCGAGCGCAATGTGTCGGCGGAGGACATGGAGGGCTTGCAGCAGTGCCTGACGGCGGGCATCCAGAAGATCAAGGAGATCCGCGAGCATTCGCCCAAGGTGGAAAAATAAACAGATTACAATCGGTCGAAAGACGTCTTGCAGGAAGTAGCCTGCAAGGCGTCTTTTTTTGCAAACGGCACGGCGGGAGCTGTGCTGCGCCTGCGGCACCAGACAAGCAAAAAGTAATAAAAACGCGAAAAAATGCGTAAAATATTAAAAAACGTGTGCCTTATCACCAAAAAAGAAGCGTGCTTTTTGTGTAAAACAACAGCCGTATTTTTCACGAACGCACTGACTGTATTAGAGAAAAAGTTGTATAATGGTAGATATTCCTTTATTACGATGAGAGGGGCGGTATCGCTGTGTCATACGATTTTCTTCTGACGATTGCGATCATCATGCTGTTTACCAAAATTTTTGGCCTGACCTCGGAGCGGGTACACATGCCGCAGGTTGTCGGCGCGCTGGTGGCTGGCGTGCTCGTTGGCCCGAGCTGTTTGGCGTGGGTCGGAGAGACTGATTTTCTGGTGAAAACGGCGGAGATTGGCGTCATTATTCTGATGTTCAATGCGGGGCTGGACACCGATTTGGAGGAGCTCAAAACCACGGGGTTTGCGTCCTTCATCATTGCGGTGATCGGCGTTCTGGTGCCGCTGGCGGGCGGCATGGGCTGCTATCTGATGTTTAAAAATGAGCCGACCGACTCTTTGAATATGCTCAAGGCGGCCTTTATTGGCGTTGTGCTGACCGCAACCTCGGTTTCCATCACGGTGGAAACGCTGCGCGAGATGGGAAAGCTGAAAAGCAAAGTCGGCACGGCGATACTGGGTGCGGCAGTCATCGACGATATTCTCGGTATTGTGGTGCTGACGGTGCTGACTGCGTTCACCGATCCGACGGTCAAGCCGCTTTTGGTGTTCGGACGGATTTTCGCGTTCTTTATCTTTGTCCTTGTGGTGGGACTTATCATGCACAAGGCGTTTATCAAGATGGAGCAGCGGTGGCATAAGCACCGGCGCATTGCCATCTACGCCTTGGTGTTTGCTTTCCTGATGAGTTATATCGCGGAGGCGTTCTTTGGCATTGCGGATATTACGGGCGCGTACTTTGCTGGCATTGTGATGTGCAACATTTCCGATACGCGTGACTATGTGGCCAGCAAGACCAATGTGCTGGGCTATATGCTGTTTTCGCCGCTGTTCTTTGCGTCCATCGGCATCAAAACCAATCTGGAGGGCTTGACGGGCACGCTGGTGCTGTTTGCGGTTGTGCTGACACTGGTGGCGATCCTGTCCAAAATCATTGGCTGCGGTGTAGGCGCGCGCATTATGGGCTTTCAGACGTATGATGCACTGTCCATTGGCCTCGGTATGGTCTCCCGCGGTGAGGTCGCGCTGATCGTGGCGCAGAAGGGCGCGCAGGCGGGGCTCATCAATTCCGAGATGTTCCCGGCAATCGTGCTGGTGGTTATCGTTACCACACTGGTCACGCCGATTTTGCTCAAATTCGGCATGAAGCGTCAGACGCCTGCTAACACAGAGTTCTCTGCGCGCGAAGCGGAGCAGATGCCCAAGGCGGGTCGATACTAACCGGAACTAGTAAGCAAATTTGCAAAAAACAGGCAGCCTTTTCCGGCGTTGCAGGCCGGGAAGGGCTGTTTTCATACCGTTACTTGAAGAGCAGAATGGTATGTGGTATACTGATTTCGTATGTCAATGACCTCTGGAGGGAGCAGAATGAAACAAACAAAGGTATTGCCGGTTTTAGCGGTGGTGCTGTGCCTGCCGGGTGTGGTGGTGCGTGCGCTACATATGCTGAACGGCTTTGATATCGCAACGGGCCTGCCTGCGGTGGGCAATGCATGGGTGTGGTATTTTACCGCGCTGCTGGTGTTGGCTGCGGTAATATACGCGGCGCTGAGTGTACCGCTGCGCGCGAAGAACAATATGCCGTTTGAGCAGCTGCTGGGCACGCAGAGCGTGGGATTCCGTATGGCGGCGGTGATTTCCGGTTTGCTGTTGTTGGTCGGCGGTGTGGGATATCTCTATCTGACGATGACAACCGGCGAGGAGGACGCTGCGGGCTGGGCCAAGGCGCTTGAGATCGTGTATGCGGTGGTTACCGTGCTGTGCGGCATCTGCGCGATTGGGTTGGCAAAGGCACAGGGCAGCGAAATGACCGACCGATCGGCAAAATTGATGCTGGTGCCGCTGCTGTGGAGCTGTCTGCACCTGCTGGTCAATTACCGCATGACCTGTGTGGACCCCAAATTGGCCTCTTTTGCGTTTGGGCTTGTGGCGGACGTGATGCTGGTGTTGGCGCTTTATCATCTGGCACGTCTGCTGTATGGCAAGCCGCGTCCGGCGTGGCTGGCCTTTTTCGGTGCAGTGACAACGACCGTGTCGGTGTCTGATATGGGCGGCTATGGCCTGTCCCGTCTGATGGGCGTGACCATACCGGAGTGGTCGGATAAAATGGTGCTGCGCGGCTGCCTGTCGGTTGCGGCATGCATCTTGCTGGTGGCAGAGTTGTTTGTGTTGTGCCGCGAGCATACCACCACAGAGATTTCGGAATAATTCGGATAGAAAGGAAGAACCGTATGCTGTTTCTTTGTTATCCCAAATGCTCGACCTGCCAGAAGGCCAGAAAGTGGCTGGAGGAGCAGGGGATTTCGTTTGACGAGCGCGATATCAAGCAGAACAATCCGACGGTGGAGGAACTGCGGACGTGGTATGCACGCAGTGGACTGCCGCTCAAGCGTTTTTTTAACACCAGCGGCATGCAGTACAAGGCGATGGGGCTTAAGGACAAGCTGCCGGATATGAGCGAGGAGGAGCAGCTGGCGCTGCTCGCAACCGATGGCATGCTGGTCAAGCGTCCGTTGCTGGTAGACGAGGATTTTGTGCTGACCGGTTTTAAGCAGACGGAATGGGAGAACACGCTGAAAAAGGATTGACAAAGGCAAAAACGAATGGTATAATAATTCTTGCTTATCGGGCAAGATACGGAGCGGTATCGAAGTGGTCATAACGAGG
>DXDZ01000085.1 GCA_019115185.1 Candidatus Agathobaculum merdipullorum | reverse complement strand
GGGTGCACAAGGCACCGGCCGCATCCGGGTGACGCATGTGCTGTTCGGCAAAATGATCTAGCTTGGTGTCAAGGATGCAAACAACATGGGCGCGGCAATGGCCCCCGCGGCCTATGACACGCTCTCTACCCTACTGTCCGACCTCGGCGCGCAGCCGACCGACTTTGACTGCATTGTAACCGGCGATCTTGGTCACGTCGGCGCGGACCTGCTGCTCACGCTCCTGCGCACGGACGGCATCGACCTCTCCCCTGTTTACTCGGACTGCGGCAGTCTGCTCTTTGGCGACGAACAGGACGCGCACGCAGGCGGATCTGGCTGCGGCTGTTCGGCGGCGGTGCTGTGCGGGCCGCTGCTGCGCGACATGCAGGCCGGCAAAATCCGGCGGCTGGTGTTCGCGGGCACGGGCGCGATGATGAGCCCGACCTCGGTGCAGCAGGGGCAGCCGATCGCAGGCATCTGCCATGCGGTCGTGATCGAAAGGAGCGACGCATGAACTGGATGGAATATGTAAACGCCTTCTGGGTGGGCGGCTCGATCTGCGCGATCTGTCAAATTTTCATTGACAAAACCAAGCTGACCCCCGCGCGCATTCTGGTCAGTCTGGTCGTGCTGGGCGTGGCACTGCAAGCCTTTGGGCTGTACCAGCCAGTTGTGGATTATGCGGGCGCAGGCGCGACCATTCCCCTTTTGGGCTTCGGCTATTCGCTGGCCAAAGGCGTTGCCAAAGCTGTGGCGGAAAGCGGACTGCTGGGCGCGTTCACCGGCGGCGTAACGGGCGCGGCGGGCGGTATCGCGGCGGCGATCGTGTTCGGCTGCCTGTTTGCGCTGCTGGCAAAGCCCAAATCCCGCTCCTGACCCGCTCTTGCGAACGCGCGCAAACCCCGGTATAATAGACAGCAGAACAAAAAGAACGAGGTTTGCCCATGCGTTACTATTTTGCCCCGATGGAGGGCGTGACCGGCGCGGTCTACCGCCGCACGCACCACGAATATTTCCCGGGGATTGACAAATATTTTATGCCGTTTATCACCCCGACCACCACCGAGCGCTTCACCCCGCGCCAAAAGCGCGACATTGCACCCGAGGTCAATGCGGGCGTGCCTGCGGTGCCGCAGCTGCTGACCAAATCCGCCGCGGACTGCATCTGGGCGGCAAACGCGCTGGCTGATATGGGCTACGCGGAGGTCAACCTCAACCTCGGCTGTCCGTCCGGCACAGTGACGGCCAAGGGTAAGGGCGCAGGTTTTCTCAGTGACCCGGACGCGCTCGACCGCTTCCTTGACGCGGTCTTTTCCGCTACGCATGCGCGTATTTCCATCAAAACGCGGCTGGGAATGCACGATCCGGCGGAGTTTGACCGTCTGCTCGAAATTTACAACCGTTATCCGATTGCAGAACTGACCATCCATCCGCGCGTGCGGCAGGATTTCTATAAGGGCACGGTGCGCGAAGCGGACTTCGCCTCTGCCCTGCCCCGCTGCCGCATGCCGGTGTGCTATAACGGAGATGTGGTGACGGAAGCCGACGCGCAGGCGGTCGCCGCGCGTTATCCTGACCTGCCCGCCGTGATGATCGGGCGCGGGCTGATCGGAGACCCATCGCTCGTCACGCGCCTGCGGGGCGGCCCGCGCGCGGACCGCGACACGCTGCGCGCCTTTCACGATGCGCTGTATGCGCGCTACTGCGAAGCCTTTGGCGACGCGCGCATCGCCATGCTGCGCATGAAAGAGATCTGGTTCTATCATCTGAACCTGTTTGAAAACAGCGAAAAGCACGGCAAACAGCTCCGGAAAGCCACCACGCCGCGCGCCTATGAGGACGCGGCGGCAGCTGTTTTCCGCGACCTTGCGGTGAGGGACGACATCGTCCCCGGCTGGTTCCGCCCGGCATGACCATACGCAAAACGACTCCCTTCCGAAAAGGAAGGAAGCCGTTTTTTTATCAGTATGCTTTTTCGACCGCCGCGGTCAGCACCTTGGAGGCTACCGTACCCGCGACCGACGAACCGCCGCCGCCGTTCTCCACCAGAACGATGAAAGCGTAGGGCGTGGCCTCGTCGCGCAAAAAGCCGGTGAACCAGGCGTTCGGCGTCTGGTCCGCGCCGACTTCTGCCGTGCCGGACTTCGCGCAGATGTCCATACCCGGGAAACGGTCCTGACCGTAGGTTTCAATGACGTTGTTGTGCATCATATCCGCAATGGTCGAAGCCGTGTCCTCCTCGATCAGCTTGGAGGACTTATGCGCGAAATACAGGCCGGTCGGCAGACCGTAATCCGTGGTCGTTTTTTCGATCAGGCGCGGCATCGCGGCCTTGCCGCCGTTGGCGATCGCACCCATATACAGCATCATGTTGATCGGGCACATGGTATCTTCGCCCTGACCGACGCCCGCCCATGCGAGCTGGTTGTCGTTGCCATCAAAGTTGAAATGACCCTCGGATGTGTTGATGCCGTCCACCTTGATCGACTCGGTCAGGCCCGCAGCGTCGGTGTATTTCTGCATGGTGTCGCCGCCCAGCTCGACCGCGAGCTGACCGAACACGCCGTTGCAGGAGTTAGCGAGTGCGTCTTCAATGTCCTGCTCGCCGTGCGCATACGGACAGGTAACTACGTCGCCGCCGATCTCGACCGAACCCGTGCAAGTCCATGTACGGCTAAACAGGTCGGGCAGGTTTTCGATCGCCGCGTTGAGCGTCACGACCTTGAAGATCGAACCGGGGATCGAGTTTGCCAGCAACAGGCGGTTGACGTAAACGCCTTCCCAAGCCGGGTCCTCCGGGTCGATGGTGGGCGGATCGGCGGGGTCAAAGGTCGGGGTTGAGACCATGCACAGGATCTCACCCGTCTTGTAGTTATACACACCCACCGTGCCGCGCATCCCGCCCAGCGCCTGATAGGCGATGTTGTTGAGGTAAGCGTCGATGGTTAGATACAAGTTGTTGCCCGTGCCGAGCGGCGAATACACGCCGGTGAGCAGGTTATAGCCGGACAGCTTATCCGCAAATGCGGTCAGCGCGCCCGCGCCGATGTTGCCCGCCGGGTCGCCCACCGCATGCAGCGTTGCGCGACGGATGTCGCTGTCCGGATAATAGGTGCGGTTGCCGTTCTCGTCCAGCGTGGAGAGCACATCGCCGTCCCGATCCAGGATGGTGCCGCCCTTGAGCTGACCGGAATTGCTGTACAGATGCCGGTTATAGGGATAGGAGGCCCAGTCGCCCCCGTCTACAACAAACTGGAAGCAGAAAACAGCCAGTCCGAGGCCGAGCAGCGCCGCCAAGATCAGGCAGAACACACCGCGTTTTTCGATTTTCCGCATTTAGTCCACCTCCCCGCGCAGTTCGCGCCGCGAGGGCAGCTTGACCGCAAAGGACGCATTCTGCCGCGTATCGGTCGCCTTGAGGAAGGCAAGCATGCCCCATGCCGACAGCATGGACGAGCCGCCGTTCGAGACAAAGGGCAGGGTCACGCCCGTAAACGGCAGGATATCGACCGCGCCGAACACGTTCAGGCAGGTCTGGAACACGAGCAGACTGGTCGCGGCACAGGCCGCGATCGTATAGAAGCTCGACCGGCCCGCGCGGCATGCGCGCACCGCGAACACGGCCAGCGTGATGATGCACAGGATGGTCAGCACCGCGATAATCAGGCCCCATTCCTCGCACAGCATACCGAACACGATATCGGTGTCCGCCGCGGGCAGGCCGCTCAGCCAGCCCTTGCCCGCGCCCACGCCGATCATGCCGCCCGATGCGGCTGCGGTCAGCGTATGGGTCTGCTGGAAGCCCGCGTCATACACATCTTCCCAGATGTGACCCCACGAAGCGAAACGCGCGGCAACGTGCGGCTTGACGGTCAGCATGACCATGCCGCCGCCGAAGCAGCCCGCACAGATCAGGCCGAGCACAGCAAAATCGCCCGATCGCAGGAATGCAATGACAAGGAAGGTCACAAAGAACACCAGCGCGGTACCGAAGTCGTTTTGCAGCGCAAGGCAGCCGCCGCAGATGCCGGTCAGACCAATGAACATCCACAGGTTGCGCTTGTTGAACAGGCGGTCAAGCGTTGCCGCACCCGCGAAGATGTAGCATATCTTGGCGATCTCCGAGGTTTGCAGGGACAACGGCCCAAGCCGCAGCCACGCCTTCGCGCCGCCCTGACTCGAACCGATCAGCAGCGTGATGACCAGCAGGCCGACCGCCGCCGCGCCCATGAACACGCGCACCTTCTGCGCGCGCGTCAAGTCGCGCAGGAAAAAGCCGAGGATAAGGAAGATCGCAAGGCCCATCAAAATCGCAATCAACTGTTTTGGCATCTCCTCCGGCACCTTGGAGCCGGTGACAGCCAGCGACAGCGTACATAGGAAAAACGCAATCGTTTCCATCTCAAAGCCGATGCGTCGGAACGAGCGCAGGATGATAAAATAGCCCCAGCACACAAGCGTCAGCACCAGAAAGGTCATCGGAATGGTGACGGTTGCCTCGTCCCCTGCCGCAATAATCAGCTGCAAAGAGGTCAGCACCTGAAACAGCGTCAGCAGCACCAGCGAACCCCACATGCCCGCCGGACGGCCCTCCATGCGGCGCTCGACCATTTGCTCGCGCTTTTCCTCCACCGAGATGGGTACCAGCATGGTCGGAATGCCGCCAAAGGCGACCGTGTCTCCGTCCTCGACCACCGCATACTCATCCACCGGCAGGTCGTTGACCGTTACGCCTCCCTTGGAGCCGAGGTCATACACCGTCCAGCTGCCGTCATCCTCGCGGATCAGGGCGGCATGCTGCCGCGAGACCGAAGGATACTCGATCTGCACATCGCACGAGGGCGCGCGGCCGATGATGTTTTCCCAGTGGGTGATGGGCAGGCGCACGCCGTTTGCCATCGCCAGATAGCCCCATACCTCGTCCGGGTGCTTGACCTTCCAGAGCGAGTGGATCGCACCGACCAGAATCATCAGCGCAAGGATCGGGAACACAAACCGCACCACGGTTGTGTACCATGCGCCGACCAGCGGATTTTCCGCCAAAAAGGCCGTCAGCGTATCCAGCAGACGCTGCAAGGCATCGTTCATGTTGATGTTCCTCCTTTCGGAAATCAATTCTTTAACCTTTATATTATAGCATAGCTTGTCAAGAAACAGATGAACTGTCGGTAAACGACGAAAATGGATACTACTTGACAGCATCCGTATGGGATGATACACTGGTATCCTAAAGAGCATACAGCGACAAACGAAGTTTGCAGGAAAAAGCCGTCTGGCTTGCCGAAGGAGCAAAACTCTCAGGCGTCCGGATTTTCCGGATGGGGACTGTAAATGGATGTGACTCTGGAGAACGCTCCGAAGGGAGCTGCCGAAGGTGCAAAGCGTGGCGGAGGGGAACCGCGCGCCAATCTCTCAGGCAAAAGTACAGAGTGCGAACCACAGCGCAGGGCGGGCGCTTTTTTTCGTTTTCCGCCGCGTTGTCCGGCCGTTCTTTCAGAGTCAGACCTCAAAAGGGGTTCTGGCTCTTTTTGTTTGCCGCAAACACAGAAAAGGGGTAAAGAAAACAATGTCAATGGATCAACTGGCCGATCTTGTTTCCAAGATCAACGACATCGTGTGGAACAGCGTACTGCTGTATCTGCTGGTAGGCACGGGCATCATCTTCACCATCCGCACGCGCTTTGTGCAGGTGCGCAAGTTTGGTGCAGGCTGGAAGCGGCTGTTCGGCCACTTCTCGCTCAATGGTGAAAAAGCGGGCAAGGACGGCATGAGTCCGTTCCAGGCGCTGACCACCGCCATCGCGGCGCAGGTCGGCACGGGCAACATCGCAGGCGCAGCGACCGCGCTCTATTCCGGCGGCCCGGGCGCCATCTTCTGGATGTGGCTTTCCGCGTTCTTCGGCATGTCCACCATCTACGGCGAGGCGGTGCTGGCGCAGAAGTATAAGACAGTGGACCAGTCGGGCCATGTGACCGGCGGCCCGATCTACTACATCCGTGCACGCTTTACCGGCGGCTTCGGCAAGTTCCTCGCGGTTTTCTTCTCGATTGCGATTATCTTTGCGCTCGGCTTCACCGGCAACATGGTGCAGGCCAACTCGATCAGCGAAGCATTCCAGAACGCCTTCGGCGTGGACAAGCGCATCATCGGCGTGATCTGCGCAATCATCGCGGCGTTCATTTTCCTCGGCGGCGTTGGCCGCATCGCGGCATTCACCGAGAAGATTGTGCCCATTATGGCGGGCTTTTACATGCTCGGCTGCATTATCATTCTGTGCATCAACCATGCGGCGATTATCCCCGCATTCCGCTCGATCTTTGTTGCGGCGTTTGACCCGCAGGCCATCCTCGGCGGCGCAGTCGGCATTACAGTACGCGAGGCCATGCGTTACGGCGTGGCGCGCGGCCTGTTCTCCAACGAAGCCGGCATGGGCTCGACCCCGCACGCACACGCGCTGGCAAAGGTCGAAAAGCCGCAGGATCAGGGCGAAATCGCCATTGTTTCCGTATTTATCGACACCTTTATCGTGCTGACGCTGACCGCGCTGGTTATCCTGACCTCCGGCCAGCTGCAGGCGGGCGTACCCGGTGCGCTGCAAGGCACGGCGCTGGCGCAGGCGGCATTCAACTTCGCGCTCGGCTCATTCGGCAACGCCTTTGTTGCGATCTGCATGCTGTTCTTCGCATTCTCGACTATCATCGGCTGGTATTTCTTTGGTGAGATCAACGTCAAGGCCCTGTTTGGTCAGGGTGCCACCAAGATCTATGCCGCGATTGTCGTTGTGTGCATCGTCATTGGCTCGGCGCTCAAGGTCGATCTGGTCTGGAACCTGTCCGACCTGTTTAACGGCCTGATGGTATTCCCCAACCTGATCGCGCTGCTGTTCCTGTCCGGCATTGTGGCACGCGCCGCACACGGCGAGGACATCATGAAAAAGTAAGTTTTCACAAAAAAGACCGCTTTATGCGGTCTTTTTTGCGTTTTACTCGGTTTGGTTTGACAAAGCCCACCCATCGGGTATAATAGGGATAAGTCACATAAGGGGGGACTTTTTATGCAAAAGCTGCACGGCAAAAACCTACTTCTGGTTGGGTTTACGCTGTTTTCCATGTTCTTCGGGGCGGGCAATCTGATCTTCCCGCCGTTCCTCGGCGCACAGGCAGGCACGGCTACCTGGCCGGCGTTTATCGGCTTCGCCATGAGCGCGATTGGCTTGCCCGTGCTGGGCGTGATTGCGGTGGCACGGTCAGGTGGCCTGTCCGCCCTCGCCGGACGGGTGCATCCGCGCTTTGCCGCGGTGTTCACGCTGCTCATTTACCTGTCAATCGGCCCGTGCCTTGCCATCCCGCGCACGGCCAGCACCTCGTTTGAGATGTTCGCGCCGATCATCGGCGGCGGCACGGCAAAGCAGGCGATCTATTCCGTGCTGTTTTTCGCAGTTGCATTTGTTGTCGCGCTGCGGCCGGATAAGCTGACCGACCGCTTGGGCAAGATCCTGTGCCCGACGCTGATTGTGCTGATTGTCGTCCTGTTTGCGGGCTGCCTGATTACGCCGGTCGCGGCGCACTACGGCGCCGTGCAGCCGACTTATGCTTCCCTGCCTGCCGCGGCGGGCTTTCTCGGCGGCTATCAGACGATGGACACCATCGCGGCGCTCAACTTTGGCGCGATCATTGCGCTCAACATCCGCGCCAAGGGCATCGAAGACGATCAACAGGTTGTGCGCGGCACCATCCGCGCAGGCTGGATCGCGGGGGCGCTGCTGCTGGTGATTTATGCCATGCTGACACATGCGGGCGCGCTGGCGGGCGGTGCTTTCCCCCTCGGTGAATCCGGCGCGGATACCCTTTCCTCGCTCGCTTATGCCTTGTTCGGCACGCCCGGCCGTGTGCTGCTTGCGGCGATCTTTCTGATTGCGTGCCTGAACACCTGCATCGGCCTGATCTCCTGCGTGAGTGAATATTTCCACGGTCTGTTCCCGCGCGTGTCCTATCGCGCCTTTGCCGCATTTTTCTCGGCGGCCAGCATGATCGTGTCCAACATCGGCCTTGCGGGTATTATCCGCCTGTCCACACCCGTGCTGAACGCCATCTATCCGGCGGCGATCGTGCTGATCGCGCTCTCCTTTGTGCCGCAGCTTGCCTCGTTCCGGCTGGTCTATCCGCTGGCGGTCGGCCTGACCTGCGTGCAGAGCGTGACCGAGGCGCTTGCGCACAGCGGGGCGGTCATCCCGATCTGGACGGATGCGGTCTCGGCACTCCCGCTGACCGCGGCAGGCTTTGGCTGGGTGCTGCCCGCGCTGGCAGGACTGCTGCTCGGCCTTGTGCTCTCCCGCTGTTCAAATGTAGCTGCCTGATGCAGCAATCATCCACAGGCCTGTGGATGATTGCCGTTTTTCCTCCCCAAATCAAAAAGGACGCTCAACAGCGTCCTTTTTTCGCGCTATGCGCGCCATAGAACAGAAAAGAACCGCCTTTCGGCGGTTCTTTTCATAAAAGCCGAGGACATGTGCCTCGGCTTTTATACCAGTATGGAGCAAAGTTTCGTTTTTCGGAACTTTACGCAATCCGGGCTGTGTCCGCGCTCCCGCGCGGCACGGCCCTTCTTGATGAAAGCTGCACGCTTTCATCGACGAATGTTATATTGTGTTGATGTCCACCATCTCGCAGTTCTCGATCTTGATATCGCCCTCCAGACAGCGCAGCAATGCGGATGCCGTGTCGATCGAAGTCAGGCACGGAATAGCGCGCTCAACCGCCGTGCGGCGGATGTGAACCGAACCCAGCTCCGGATGACGGCCCTTGACCGAAGTCGCTACAACGTAGTCAATCTTGCCGGACTCAATCAGGTCGATGATGTTCGGGGACGGCTCGTCCACGTTGCGGATGGCGTTGGTCGCAACCATGTGACGGTTCAGGACGTTCGCCGTGCCGCTCGTCGCGTAGATATCAAAGCCGAGCGCTTCAAACCGCTCGCCGATGCGGATGGCTTCCTGCTTGTCCGAATCGCGCACGGAAATCAGCACCGCGCCCTTTTTCTTCATCTTGAAGCCCGCGCCGATCAGGCCCTTGAGCAGTGCTTCGCGGAACGAGGTCGAAACGCCCAGCACCTCGCCGGTCGATTTCATTTCCGGCCCCAGCTGAGTATCGAGGTCGCGCAGCTTCTGGAACGAGAACACCGGCACCTTGACCGCGTAGTGATCGCCCTCCGGATGCAGGCCGGTACCGCAGCCCATGTCGCGCAGCTTTTCACCGAACATGCAGCGGGTGGCCAGATCGACCATCGGCACGCCCGTTACCTTGGAAATATACGGCACGGTACGGGACGAGCGCGGGTTGACCTCAATGACATAAATCTGATCGTTATACAGCACAAACTGGATGTTGACCAGACCGAGTACCGCCAAATTCTTGGCAAGCGCTTCGGTATAGCGGATGATGGTTTCCTTGTGCTTGGGCTCGATGTTGATAGAGGGATAGATCGAGATCGAGTCGCCCGAATGGACGCCTGCGCGCTCGAAATGCTCCATGATGCCCGGGATGAGGATATCGTCGCCATCGCAGATGGCGTCCACCTCGATCTCGCGGCCCATCATATATTTATCAACCAGCACCGGGTTTTCCACCTTGTTGCGGGTGATGACCTTCATAAACTCGCGCACATCCTCTTCCTTGTGCGCGATCTCCATGCCCTGACCGCCAAGCACGTAAGACGGGCGAACCAGCACCGGATAGCCCAGCTCGTCAGCCGCCTTGACCGCTTCCTCCTCGGTCATGACCGTGTGGCCGGCCGGACGCGGAATGCCGCACTTTTCAAGGATAACGTCGAACTTCTCGCGGTCCTCGGCGGCATCGATGCTCCATGCGGGCGTGCCGAGAATCGGGATGCCCAGCTTTTCGATATGCGCGGCGAGGTTGATCGCGGTCTGGCCGCCGAACTGCACGATGGCAAAGTCCGGCTTCTCGGCGTTGACAACACCGGTCACGTCTTCAGGCGTCAGCGGTTCGAAATACAGCCGGTCAGCCGTATCAAAGTCGGTCGAAACGGTCTCCGGGTTGTTGTTGATAATGACGGTCTCGCAGCCAAGCTTTTGCAGCGCCCATACTGCGTGTACCGAGCAGTAGTCGAACTCGATGCCCTGACCGATGCGGATCGGGCCGGAACCGAGCACCAGCACCTTCTTTTTGCCGGACGCGGGCTTGACCTCGGTCTCCTCGTCGTAGGTCGAGTAGTAGTACGGGGTTTCCGCCTCGAACTCGGCGGCGCAGGTGTCAACCATCTTGTAAACCGGCAGACGCTTTACCCCGGAAATATCCTTGCCGGACAGCTGCTCGATCGTCTTGTCGAGGAAGCCCATCTTCTTAGCGCGCAGATATAGATCCTTGTCGATCACTTCCGCGGTGGCCAGCTCCTTCTCCATATCCACAATGTTCTGGAACTTGTGCAGGAAGAAGGTGTCCATCGTGGTGATCTCGTGGATTTCCTCGATGGTCATAATGCCGCGGCGCAGCGCCTCGCAGATGTGGAACAGGCGCTGGTCATCCGTGCGGGCAACGCCCTTCTTGATCTCCGCGTCCGACTGCTGCTGGATGCGCGGGGCGATCATGCTGTCGAGCTTGATCTCGCAGCCGCGCACCGCCTTCATCAGCGCACCCTCGAAGCTGTTGTCAATCGCCATGACTTCGCCCGTCGCCTTCATCTGGGTGCCGAGCGTGTTGTCCGCGTATACGAACTTGTCAAACGGCCAGCGCGGGAACTTGACCACGCAGTAGTCAAGCGTCGGCTCGAAGCAGGCCTTGGTCTTTTTGGTGACAGCATTTTCGATCTCGTCCAGACCGTAGCCAACCGCGATCTTGGCGGTCACCTTGGCAATCGGGTAGCCGGTCGCCTTGGACGCAAGCGCGGACGAACGCGACACACGGGGGTTTACCTCGATAACCGCGTACTCGAACGAATCCGGGTTGAGCGCATACTGCACGTTGCAGCCGCCCTCGATGCCGAGCTCAGTGATGATGTTGAGCGCCGAGGTGCGCAGCATCTGATATTCCTTGTCGCACAGCGTCTGGCTGGGCGCGACAACAACCGAGTCGCCGGTGTGCACGCCGACCGGATCGACATTTTCCATGTTACAGATCGTGATGGCGTTGCCCTTATGGTCGCGCATGACCTCGTATTAGATTTCCTTCCAGCCTGCGATACATTTCTCGACCAGAATTTCATCGACGCGGGAATACATGATGCCGGTCGCAGCGATTTCGCGCAGCTGGTCCCACGTGTAGGCAATACCGCCGCCCGTGCCGCCGAGCGTATACGCCGGGCGGATAATGACCGGCAGGCCGATTTCCCGGGTAAACTCGACCGCATCCTCGACCGAGTGCACCACCTTGGACGCGATGCAAGGCTCACCGATCTTTTCCATCGTGTCCTTGAACATCTGACGGTCCTCGGCCTTGGCGATGGTCTCCGGGTTTGCACCGAGCAGCTTGACGCCCATCTTGTCGAGGAAGCCGCTCTCGCACAGCTCCATGGCGAGGTTCAGGCCGGTCTGGCCGCCGAGGTTGGGCAGCAGCGAGTCCGGACGCTCTTTCTTGATGATCTCCTGCACCGCTTCCACGGTCAGGGGCTCGATATAGACCTTGTCGGCCATGGCCTTATCGGTCATGATGGTAGCAGGGTTGGAGTTGACGAGCACAACCTCCAAACCTTCCTCGCGCAGTGCGCGGCAGGCCTGCGTGCCCGCGTAGTCGAACTCGGCCGCCTGGCCGATGACGATCGGGCCGGAGCCCAGTACCATAACCTTATGAATATCCTTGCGCAGCGGCATTACTGAGCACCTCCCTTTGCTTTTGCAATGTTATCCATGAATTTATCAAACAGATACGACGTGTCCATCGGGCCGGGGCAAACCTCGGGATGGTACTGCACGGTAAACACCGGACGACCGATGTGCTCGACGCCCTCGACCGTGCCGTCGTTTAAGTTCACATAACGCACGCGGGCGATGCTCGGGTCAACCGACTCGCCCACGACCGCATAGCCGTGGTTCTGGCTGGTGATATAGGTGCGGTCCTCATCCAGATCCTTGACCGGATGGTTCACGCCGCGGTGACCGTACTTGAGCTTGGTGGTTTTCGCGCCGATGGCAAGGCTCAGCAGCTGATGGCCGAGGCAGATGCCGAAGATGGGCATATTGCTTGCGAGCAGCTTCTTGAGGTTCTCGACGATCTCAACGTTTTCCGCCGGGTCGCCGGGGCCGTTCGAGAGCATCACGCCGTCAAATTTGCCGATCACATCCTCCGGCGGGGTGAGCGCCGGAATGGTCACGACCTCGCAGCCGCGCTTTTGCAGCTCGCGCTCGATGTTATACTTCACGCCATAGTCATACAGCGCGATGCGGTATTTCTGCTCGCCCTCCGCCGGGTAAACACGACTTTCCTCGCAGGTAACCGACTTAACCGCGTCCTTGACAACGTAGGCATGCATCGCAGCGATGGTCTGCTCATCCGGCTCTAAGCCTTCGGTGTAGATCACGCCGTTCATAACGCCTGCATTGCGCAGCTTGCGGGTGAGCGCGCGGGTATCGATGCCTGCAAGGCCGACGACCTTCTGCTCCTTGAGGTATTCGTCCAGCGTCAGGCGGCAGCGCCAGTTGGACGGATACTCCGCGATCTCGCGCATGATAAAGCCGGAAACCCAGCTCTTGCGGGATTCATAATCGTCGAAATTGATGCCGTAGTTGCCGATCAGCGGATAGGTCATGGTAACGATCTGTCCATAATAGGACGGGTCGGTCAAAACCTCCTGATAGCCGGCCATGCCCGTGTTGAACACGACCTCACCGATGCTCTGCCCTTCGTAGCCGACGGCTGTGCCCTCAAACAGGGTGCCGTCCGCGAGCAGTAAATACGCTTTTTTCATTCTTGTATCTCCACGCTCCCATTTTGAAATTCGCAGAATTTCCATTCAGTCCGGACACAAGCCTTGCTTGTGTCATCCAAAGTCAGGACATGTGCCTGACTTTGGATACCCCGACCCAGCGGCCTTGGGCCGCATCCGGGGGTATCGGAAGCCGGTTTCTCCGGAACCGGTTTCCGTATATAGGGGGTATTGGATACCCCCTATAAATTATTTGATTGCTGCGACGATCTCGTCCCGCATGCGGATGGCTTCCGCGCGCGCCGCTTCCTTATAATCCTCGCCGTTCTTGCCGGTTTTCTTCCATGCGCACATGATGCCGCGCGAGGAATTGACGATCGCGCCGAGACCGTCGTCGTTAAAGGCGTTGGCAATATCCTTGGCGGTCGCGCCCTGCGCGCCGTAGCCCGGCACGAGGAAATAGGACTTCGGCAGCAGCTCGCGCACGATCTTCTGCTCCTCCGGGTAGGTCGCGCCGACGACCGCGCCGATCTGATTGTAGCCGCACGGCGTATCCAGACCCTCGCCCCACTTGGCGACCATCTCAGCCATGCGCGCGTAAAGCGGCTTACCCTCCATATCGCGGTTCTGCAGCTCGCCGGAGGACGGGTTGGAGGTCTTGACCAGCATGAACAGGCTCTTGTCCCGCTCGCGGCACTCCTTCAAAAACGGCTCAACGCCGTCCGTACCCAGATAACCGTTGACGGTCACGCTGTCGCAGCCGTAAGGCGCGATTTCGGTATCGCCCACGCGGGTCTTGCCCAGATACGCTTCGGCATAAGCCGTAGCGGTGGCGCCGATGTCGTTGCGCTTGATGTCACCGATGACATACATGCCCTTGGCGTGCGCATAGTCAATGGTCTCCTTGAGCGCCATTGCGCCGTACGAGCCGAGCAGCTCATAGTACGCCGCCTGCGGCTTGACCGCGGGCACGATGTCACACAGCGCGTCAATCAGGCCGCAGTTGAACGCGACCACGCTCTCGGCTGCTGCGCGCAGCGTCTCGCCATGCAGCATCATGTTGCGGCCCGCAATGTGCTGCGGGATGTACTCCAGCCGCGCATCCAGACCCGCGACTGTCGGGTTGCCCTTTTCCTTAATCTTTTCTACCAGTGTTTGGATCGACATAGATATTCTTCCTTTCTCAGCTGCAAGCGGTTATCCTATGTTTCACTGCTTAAAATAACAACGTTGTCTGCGCCGTCCACCTCGGTCAGGCGCACACACACGCGCTCGTCGCGCGCGGTTGGCAGGTTTTTTCCGATATAATCCGGCCGGATGGGTACCTCGCGGTGACCGCGGTCGATCAGCACCGCAAGCTGGATACGTCCCGCGCGTCCCTGATGGGACACCGCTTCGATCGCGGCGCGCACCGTGCGCCCGGTATACAGCACATCGTCCACCAGCACGACCGTCGCGCCTTCGATGCGCGCATCGGGCGGCTGTTTGGGCGCTTCCGCGCGCGGCTTGTCGTCCCGCCACGGCGTCACGTCCAGCTCGATCACCGGCGGCGTGCGCCCTTCGACCTCACCGAGCTTTTTTGCAATGCGCTGGGCCAGAAACACCCCGCGGGTTTTCACCCCAGCCAGCAGCAGGTTTTCCGCACCCTTGTTTTTTTCGATGATTTCAAACGCAATGCGGGTCAGCGCGCGGCGCACACCGTCCGCATCCATAATCACGGCCTTTTGTTCGGCCATCCTGCCACCTCCCATCGGAAAAATTTACAAAAAAACAGCCTCCTGCGCCGAAAGCAGAAAGCCGTACCTCAAAATTACACCTGTCCCCCTATTCCCCGGCTGACGGCGTATGCACTGTTTTCTGCCTTGGCGGCTCACGGGCCGCGCCTTAAAGGCGGATTGTTTCATTTATTATATCGTATGAAACGGATTTTGTAAACAGACGATGCCACAAAACAATTTTGTTTTTTTATGCAAATTTTGTTGCCGCCGCATAACGTAAGGATTGCCGTAAAGCGGACATACTATGTTTGGCGGCACCAAACACATTTTTTTGAAAGGCGGCGGACAAACATGCGGGTATCTCCCTTCATTTCAGGCATTGCGACCGGTGCGGTCGCGGGCGCAGTCGTTTCCATGATGGCGGCAGGCGCGATGATGAACCCCTCAGTGCGGCGCAGCGCGCAGCACGCGGCGAACAAGGCCGAGCACGCCATGCACAAGGCGGCCAATAACGTTGGCCACATGCTGGGCTGACGGCACAAAAAGGAGAAGCAGATCTGCTTCTCCTTTTTTGCATTTGGTTTTATGCTACATCCGCATCTGCGGTGTGGCCTGCCTTTTTATCATGCAGCCGGCGCGCAGCATACACAACCGGTGTATCGAGCAAGGACGTGAAAATAAAGATCACATAGCTCGACAGCGCAACCGAAATCAGCGTCGGGATGTCGTAAGTGCCCCAGAACGCGAGCGCTGTGAACAGCACAGTGTTGACCATCTGGGAAACCAGCGTCGAGCCGTTGTTGCGCAGCCAGAGGAAGGCACGGTGGTCGCCTGTTTTCTTTTCGGTGATCTCCCACCATTTATGGTACAGCCAGACGTCGAATACCTGCGCGACTGCGTATACCGCAAGCGAGGACAGCATCATGCGCGGGGTGTTGGAAAAGATCGCCTTCATGGACGGCATCGCCCAGTCGTTGACCGAAGGGATATAGGCCAGCCAGGACTGCGACACCAGAATGAACAGCACATTTGCAGCGATGCCTGCCCAGACCGCGCGCTGCGCGGCCTTTTTGCCCGCGATCTCGCTCAAAATATCGGTCACAAGGAAGGTGGTCGCAAACAGGATGTTGCCCAGCGTCATCTCCATGCCGTATGCGTCGATCAGGATGAGCACCTCGATGTTTGCCGCAATGGTCGCAAACACGGTGAACGCCATCAGGCCGCCCGTGCCGAACAGGTAAAACCACAGCAGCACCGCGCCGTACAGCACGATCAGCGTGCCAATCAACAATAATTCATTTGTCATTTTACTTCTCCTACGCCAAAATCTGTATTTTCCAACAGAATATCCACACGCGGGTTGTCCCGGTACAGCGGATACACCTCGCGCACAAAGGCCGCGCGCGAAACGTCGTCCGGCCGGACGGATGTGGTGTTCGGAACCATGATGTTGACGCAGACGCGGTCAAAATGCGCAAGACCGGTCTCAATGTCGTGCCGCATGCTCTCCGCCGTCTGTCCGGCAAGGCCGAACAGCAGGCAGCAGTCGTCAAAGTCCGCGGCAATCTTCGCGGGGTCGGTTTCGTCAATGCCCTTGTCGAGCACCCGCTCGCGGTAGTCCGCGTCGAAAGACTCTACGCCGATCTTGACATGCAGCGTGATCCCCTGCGCCGCAAACCGCTCGCGCAGCGCGGGCAGCGTTTTGCGGAAAATCCAGTGGCTTTCGATATGCAGGTCGCGGATGCCCTTTTCACGGCAGACGCGCTCGACCTCGCAAATGGTGGACTCGTCCAGCTCGGCAAACGAGCCAGAGTTGATGGCCTCCAAACGGCCGTACCGGCCCGTCACCTGCGCCAGCACCGCGCGGTTGAGGGTCAGATTCGCCTGTTCGTCGCGCGACGCATCCAGATGGTAGTCGCAAAAACGGCAGCGCTTCCACGCGCAGCCCCGTCCGCGCAGCAGCACGATCTCGCGCGGATTTTTGTCCTCGATCACCGAATAGCGGGTCATCTCCACCGGTTTTCCCCTCCGTTTGGCAAAAAAATAAGGCGTACCCAAAACGGTACACCATCCAACACGCCGCAAGGCGTGCATCAAACAGACCATTGCTCCGCAATGGTCATCAAAACCGCAGCTCTGCCGTGGTTTTGATACAAGAGCGAAAAAAAGTTTCGACAAAGGAGGAACTTTTTTCGCTTAGGACGTGTCCGAGCAAAGCTCGGCGCGTCCTCTCTCGCTTGAAAGCGTGGTTTCAAGCGAAAATCCCGTAGTTTTGTTTAAAGACAGGATGGTTCCGAACTGTCTGTTATGGAATTGCTTTTCCATTATACCGGATTTCTGCCGAAAGTCAAGCATATACTTTCCCGAATGGAGGGATGTACATGACCATGGACACCATCGCACGAGTAAACGACGCGGTGCGCGGCGTCATCTGGGGCGTTCCCATGCTGATTCTGCTGGTTGGTACGGGCGTTTATTTCACCCTGCGCACCGGTCTGTTTCAGGTGCGCCGCATCCGGCTGTGGCTGGGGCGCACTGTGCTCTCCTGCTTCGGAGACAAAGCGCGGCGCGCGGGCGGCATCTCCCCCTTTGCGACCATGTGCACCGCACTCGCCGCGACGGTCGGCACGGGCAACATTGCGGGCGTTGCAACCGCGCTGACCATCGGCGGCCCGGGGGCGGTGTTCTGGATGTGGGTTGCGGCCTTTTTCGGCATGATGACCGCATTTGCAGAAAACACGCTCGGCATGCTGTACCGCGAAAAGGGGCCGGGCGGCGCATGGCGCGGCGGGCCGATGTTTTATCTGAAAAAAGGGCTGCACGCGCCTATGCTTGCTGCGGCGTTTGCGCTGTTTTGTGCGCTTGCTTCGTTCGGCATCGGCAACATGAGCCAGTGCAACTCAATCGCGGGCGGGCTGCATGGCGTGTTCGGCGTGCCGCCGCTTGCGACCGGTCTTGTCACCGCCGCCCTGCTCGGTGCGGTCATGCTGGGCGGACTGGGACGCATTTCGCGCGTGACGACCGCGCTGGTGCCCGCCATGGCGCTGTTTTACATGGGCGGCGCGGCGGTCGTGCTTTGGTGCCGCCGGGATTTTCTTCCACAGGCTTGTGGACAAATCCTTGCCTGTGCGTTTGACCTGCGGGCAGCAGGCGGCGGCGCGGTGGGTTTCGGCATGCAGCAGGCCATCCGCATCGGCATCTCGCGCGGCGTGTTCTCCAATGAGGCCGGACTCGGTTCGTCGGTCATGGTACATACGGCAGCGGACGCAAACGAGCCGTGCGAACAGGGCATGTGGGCGGTGTTCGAGGTGTTTTTCGACACGATTGTGATGTGTACCGTGACCGCGCTTGTCATTCTGTCGAGCGGCGTATACGATCCCACGCAATACGGCCTTGCAGCGGGCACACCGCTGCTCCAGCGGCTGGAAACCGGCGCGACGCTGACCGCACGCGCGTTTTCTGCGGTGTTCGGCGCACCGGGCGGCGCGTTTGTTGCGGTGTCGCTTGCGCTGTTTGCCTTTTCCACTTTGCTGGGCTGGTCGTATTACGGCCAGCGCGCCGCGGAGTACCTGTTCGGGCCGCGCGTAGTGCCGCTATATAAAGGATTGTTCGTCGCGGCGGCGGCCGCGGGCTGCGTGATGCGGCTGGATCTGGCGTGGGCGCTGTCCGACACCTTCAACGGCCTGATGGCCCTGCCCAACCTTGCGGGCGTGCTCGCGCTGCGCCGCGACGTACTGGGCGAATGGCGGCGCTATCGCCGCGCGCACCATATGAATTGACAATTCCTTCTATTTTCTCCCCTCTTTCCCTCACAGATTGCACAAATTTCTGTTTTTTGTCTCAAAAAAACGTTTTTGGCCTTGTCAATCGTGCCATTTGCGGATAGAATATAAGGGAATTGCAGGACGAAAGCAATCATCCTGCAAAATAAAGGGGGAAATATGGAATGGATTTAACGGCAACCGTGTGGACGCTGCTGCCGCCAATCATCGCAATTGCACTGGCGCTGATTACCAAGGAGGTTTACTCCTCCCTGCTGATCGGCATTCTGGCGGGTGCGCTGCTGTACACAGGCTTCAACCCGCTGCATGCAGTCGAAACGACCTTCACCGTCATGGGCGGCAAGCTGGGTGACAACATCAATATCTGTATCTTTCTGGTGCTGCTCGGCATTCTGGTGTCGCTGGTCACCAAATCGGGCGCATCGCGCGCTTACGGCGACTGGGCGGTCAAAACCATCCGGACGCGCCGCGGCGCTTCGTTTGCAACCTCGTTCCTCGGCATGTTCATTTTTGTCGATGACTACTTTAACTGCCTGACCGTCGGCACGGTCATGCGTCCGGTGACGGACAAATATAACATCACGCGCGCCAAGCTGGCATACATCATCGACGCAACCGCCGCGCCGATCTGTATCATCGCGCCGATCTCCAGCTGGGCGGCCGCAGTTGGCTCTTCCCTGCCCGAGTCCAGCTCGATGGACGGTTTCTCGCTCTTTTTGCAGACCATCCCGATGAACCTGTACGCGCTGCTTACCATCCTGTTCCTGATCTGGCTGATGGCGGTCGATTTTGACTTCGGCCCGATGAAGAAATACGAGCGCGCACACCGCGGCGAAGATCTCTCCCATCAGGAGGAAAACTACGTTGTCGGCGGTGCGGGCAAGGTGTACGACCTGATCCTGCCGATCTGCGTGCTGATCGTGCTGTGCATCGCTGGCATGCTGTACACTGGCGGCATCCTCGAAGGCGTCGGCGTGGTGGACGCATTTGCAAACTGCGATTCCTCGACCTCGCTGGTGCTGGGTTCGTTCTTCACGCTGGTCTTTACCTTTATCCTGTATATCCCGCGCAAGGTGCTGTCCTTCGGTCAGTTCTGCGAGGCATTCACCGAGGGCTTTAAGTCCATGGTGCCCGCCATCCTCATTTTAACGCTCGCGTGGACGCTGTCCGGCGTCTGCTCGGAGGATTACCTCAACATCGGCGGCTTTGTCTCCTCGGTGGTAAACGGCAACTCCATGGTGTCCATGATTATGCCCGCGATCTTCTTCCTGATCGCACTCGGCCTTGCGTTTGCGACAGGTACCTCGTGGGGCACGTTCGGCATTCTCATTCCGATTGCGGTTGCGGTGTTTGGCGATGCGCCGAGCACCATGCTGGTCATGACGGTAGCCGCCTGCCTGTCCGGCGCAGTCTGCGGCGACCACATTTCGCCCATTTCGGATACGACGATCCTTGCCTCTGCGGGCGCACAGTGCAACCACATTGACCATGTCTCCACCCAGATGCCCTATGCACTGATGATCGCGGCGATCAGCTTTATCGGCTTCCTTGTGGGCGGCTGTGTCGGCAACGGCATTGTCGCGCTGGTGCTGGGCGTTGTGCTGCTGGTGATCGCCACCCTGCTGATTACCGCACGACAGAAGAAAAACAACGCATAAACCGCTGTATTCCTGATAACTGTATCATCACTACGGCTCCCCCAACCGGGGGAGCCTGTTCTCTGCACCTGACCCACCCCGACTGACCGAAAGGAAGGAAAAACCGTTGACCACCGATCTGACCTAAGGAAAACCCTCATCCAAACTGTTCTGGTTTTCGCTGCCGCTGCTGCTGAGCGTCGCGTTCCAGCAGCTTTACCAGATGGCCGACTCCATGATCGTCGGCCGCTTTGCCGTCACCCCGGAGGCGGGTGAGCTGGCGCTTGCCGCCGTCGGCGCAAGCTATCCGATCACCCAGCTGTTTGTCGCCGTTGCAACCGGCGTCAACATCGGTACGAGCGTGCTGGTGTCCCAGCTGTTCGGCGCAAAGCGCTATCTGCGCATGAAAACCGCGATTTCGACCGCGATGCTGACCACCACCGTCATCGCACTGCTGCTGACGCTGATCGGCGCGCTTGCCACCAGCGGCATCATGCGCGCGCTGCAAACGCCGGAAAACATTTTTGCCGACGGCGCGCTCTATCTGCGAGTGTATGTGTTCGGTCTGCTGTTCCTGTTCATCTATAACGTCTGCACCGGTATCTTCAACGCAATGGGCGACAGCCGCACGCCGCTCATTCTGCTGATCCTGTCCTCGGTCAGCAACGTCATTCTTGATCTGGTGTTCGTTGCCGCGTTCCACTGGGACGTTGCAGGCGTTGCATGGGCAACCTTCATCGCGCAGGGCTGCGCGGGTGTGCTGGCCTTCCTGCTTCTGCTGCGCCGGGTGCGCTCGTTCGACACCGGCGGCCATTTCCTGCTGTTTTCGTCCGAAATGCTGCGCCGCCTGACCAACTACGCGATTCCGTCGATTGCACAGCAGAGCTTTGTCTCGGTCGGCAACGTCATCATCCAGTATTACATCAACCTGTGCGGCGCGACCGTCATCGCAGGCTTCTCGGCTGCGACCAAGATCAACACCTTTGCGCTGACCTGCTGCATGTCATTTGCCTCCGGCCTGTCCAGCTATGTGGCGCAGAACATTGGCGCGCGCAAGCTCGACCGCGTCAGCCTGGGCCTCAAGGCGGGCGCGACCTATTCGCTCTCGCTCGCGGTGGTCTTTACGGCTATCTACCTGCTGTTTGCGGACTTTCTGGTCGGTCTGTTCGTGCCGGCTGGCAGCTCCTCGGGCGTTATCGACGTCGGACGGCAGTACCTGTTCATTGTCACACCGTTCTACATTATCGTGTGCATCAAGTTCGTGTGCGACAGTGTGCTGCGCGGCGCGGGCGCAATGCGGCCGTTCATGATTACGACCTTCTCCGACCTGATTATCCGTGTGGTGCTCTCGATCGTGCTGTTCCATGTCTGGCGCGAGCTTGGCATCTGGCTGTCCTGGCCGCTCGGCTGGTTCCTCGGTTCGGCACTTTCCGCATGGTTCTACAAGACCGGCGTTTGGCGTAAAAATCTTCCCACGTTATAAGCAAACAGGGCTTCTCCAAAGGAAGCCCTGTTTTTTTGAATAATGCAGCGCCTTCCCATGCAAAATATGGGTGGGAAGGAAGGGGAAAAGCCTTGCTAAAGCTCATCCATGCGAGTAAAATATATCATGACAGCGGTGTGCTGGCGCTGCGCGATATCAACCTGCACGTCGCACCCGGAGACTATGTTTCCATCACCGGCGCATCCGGCTCGGGCAAAAGTACGCTCATGCACATTCTCGGTCTGCTCGACACGTTGACCGACGGACAATACCTGCTGGGCGGTGCGGATGTTTCCTGCCTACCGCCGAAGACGCTTGCGCGGCTGCGCAGCGAACAGATCGGCTTTATCTTTCAGGGCTTTCGTCTGCTGCCCGGCATGACTGCGCTGGAAAACGTCGCGCTGCCGCTTGCGCTGCAGGGAGTGCCACGCGCCGAACGTCTGGAGCGCGCCCAACAGGCGCTGGCCCGCGTCGGTCTGTCCGAACGGACCACCCATCGCCCCGATCAGCTTTCGGGCGGCCAGCAGCAGCGCGTGGCAATCGCCCGCGCGGTGGTGACCAAGCCCAGCGTCGTACTGGCGGACGAGCCGACGGCAGGACTGGACCCCGAAGCGGCGGAAGATGTGCTCGGCCTGCTGGACGGTCTGCATCAGGCAGGCCACACCATTGTATTGATTACGCACGACCGCGCCGCGGCTTTGCGCGCTGCGCGCCGGTTGTATCTGGAAAGCGGCGTGCTTTCCGGCGGATAAATTCTTTCTGGGAGGCTGTTTATGAACCGACGGGATAAGACGAATTATTATCTGGATATGGCGCAGGTCGCGCTCGAGCGCAGCACATGCCTGCGGCGCGGCTTTGGCGCGGTGATCGTCAAAAACGACGTGATCGTGTCCACCGGTTACAACGGTGCGCCGCGCGGACGCTCCAACTGCATTGACATCGGCACCTGCATCCGGGCGAAGATGGGCATCCCCCGCGGCGAACGGTACGAGTTCTGCCGCTCGGTGCATGCCGAGGCCAACGCCATCATTGCCGCCCCGCGCGAGCAAATGCTGGGAGCGACGCTCTATCTGGTCGGGCGCGATATGTCCACCGGGGAGATCATGCCGGACGCCAACTCCTGCCCGATGTGCAAGCGTCTGATTATCAACGCGGGCATTGAAAAAGTGGTCATCCGCCGCGATCAGGATACATACGAAACGATCAACGTATCCGACTGGGTGGAGCACGACGAAATTCTGGACGGAAAGACGGGCTACTGACCTGTTTTTCTACATAACAAAAGGAGGATATTACCAATGGAACTGAAGATTTTTAAGTGCATGCATTGCGGAAACATCATCGAAATGATTGATGACCATCATGTACCGGTGATGTGCTGCGGCGAAAAAATGAAGGAATTCAAGGCGGGCGAGACCGACGGCGCTGCGGAAAAGCATGTACCGGTCGTGGCGGTCGAGGGCGATGTGATCCGCGCCAAGGTCGGCGAGGTAGCGCATCCGATGACCGAAGAGCACCACATCGCGTTTATCTGGCTGGTGACCGATAAGGGCGTGCATCGTGCGGTGCTCGACCACACGGGCGCACCCGAAGCGGTATTCCGTCTGGCAGAGGGCGAAAAGGCCGAAGCGGTTTACGAATTCTGCAACCTGCACGGCCTGTGGAAGGTTTCTCTGTAAGCAAAATCAACAAAAACAGGCTGCAATGCCGGGTGTCCATAAGACAGTAATCTAAATTAAACGGCACTCGGCGGCTGTCTAACGGGATTGGGTGACAAAAAGGCGCACCAGATTTCACTTGATTGTGGAATCTGGTGCGCCTTTTGCTTGTGTCATCACAACTCAGTATCCCCGGATTATTTCTCGTAAAGATGGTCTATTATCGTTCAAACTGTCTTACTTTCAGATTTGGCGATACTCTGGCCAATCTTCAATATTGCTATCTGCCGCATCGCGTCGGTAACGTGAAACTATCCTGGCTCCGTTAGCATATGGATGAATTCCCGTTCCAGCGCAGCCTCGCTCTGATAGCTGTCGGAGCGATTTCATAGGAGGTGATGGCGATGTTTTCTGTTGTGGTGGCGATGATGTTATCCGCTCCACATTGATCCACCGAGATGAAAGATTTTTATATTGCCCACAAATCATATCTTATTATTGAAAGTTTTGGGGCTTATCAAAAGTAATCCACTATCTTCAAAATTCTGATAAAAAATTTTGGATCGCAGCAATTCAGGGTAGGTCATCTTGGATTTTGACATACAAAACGTCTTTTTGCCTCTATCAACATTCCAGAATAGCAATGTGTGTATCTCAGTAGCTGGAGCAATTTCTGCATACTCTTTAAAATGTGGGAGGTAGATTTTCAATTCCTTGTTTTTATAATTATAAGTTTTTTTATTAAGGTTGAATGCTAGTAATTCGTTGTCCGAAACCGTATTGGAAATATTTTCTGTTTCTGGTGTTCTAAAATTGATTCTGGGAATGACAATTCGCAATTCAGATTGGCTTTCATACCGTGGCATTTTCCAAAATATTTCCTTTCGTTGTGGCTGATAATCAAAGAAATATTCAATATCTGTGTGCTGGTGATAGTCTACAGCTTTGGCCACGAGCACATCATTCCCTTTTTCCGGTTTGTAAAAGCGATTTCTAATAAGATTATTATTCGTCTCTATCTCTTGCGAAATTGCTTTCCGCAAATCATCATACAAAAGAGATGGTTGATGGATAATTATAAAGCTGGCATCTTTTGCGTCGTACTGCATCATATCGCAATATAGGTCAAGATCAATTCCATATATTTTGTTTTTGAATTCATGCTTTTCTGCCAACTTTATGACGTCAACATTGTATAAGCAAAGCACCGGCATAAGAATGGTAGGAGCAAAGCGCAGGAGGCGAATATTCTTGGTTTCGCAATCTGTAATAATTAGGTTGCTTCCCATCGGATTACCATAAGAATCTTTCACCTTGTGGCTTCTTGGATCATCTTTTTTTATACGAGCAAATATACACTCTTCGAGGTCACCAGTTGAATAATCTTTGCGATTTATAGCCAAATTAATCCAATTCGCTGCGCATCCAAAAGTCAAACTTCCTTCATCATAACATTGCTGAATATGATCTTTTTTACCTAAGCGCAATAAGATACTGCTATTTACAAGAATTGCATCACTATTCATCAAATGAAGTTTCCTTTCATCTGTTTTCCGAGGCACCATCCTTGATTTCTGACAACATTTTCGGATGCAGAATAGCGTGGTGTGCGCAGAAACAGTGTTTTAAAAGAGTGGTAGTAGGCAAACACAATAAGGTGAGTTGGCTATTTATGCTTATTCCGACCCTGCTGGCCGGGACTGGACCGGCCGCGCTTGTTATATGGACTTCTCAGATTTTTGGACTTCTCCAATATCTGAATCAGTGTCACAAACTCCTCCGGCGTCAACTTATCGTAGTTGATACCCAGGCTGTGGCAGAAGATGCGGGCCTGCTTTTCCTGCTCGGTGCCCTTGGCCGCCATGACCTCGCTTACTTTCTGCTGGAACGCATCTGCTACCGGCTTCTCCGGGGCGGTCACGGTATCCTTTCTGTGGGCTTCCCGTATGTCGCGCAGGATAGCAAGCAGGTCGCTTTGCAGAGTATCCCCCAGGTATTCGTCCTCCTGGATATGGCTCAGTTGCAAAGTGCGGAAGTATAGCTCGTTCTTGTCCGGGTGGAATCTCTCCCATACCTCCTGCCGGACTGTATCCATGTAGGCGTTGAGATTGTCGATCTGCATACTGGCGATGCGGTCCACAAAAATCTCCATGTCCACCATCAGCCGCTGGAACCCCTTATGGGCGGCAATCTCACACAGCAGGCGGTTATTGACTGTACCACTTTTCAACAACTCTATCATGGCATCACTCAAGTGCAGGGCTTGCAGCTCTGTGTTTGGGTGATTTTTTTGTTCTGTCAGGCCCATGAGATAGTCGGTGGACACCCCATAAAACTGTGCCAGCGTCGCAATGCTGAAGGGGCTGATGTCTTTGAAATCGTCGGCCTCATACTTTCCCAGGGCAGCTTTGGACAGCCCGGTCTGCTGGGCGAGCTGTTCTAGGGTTAGGCGCCGTTCCACCCGCAAATCCTTGAGCCGCTCCGGGATGGTGAGTTTTACATACATTCCCGTCCCTCCGTTCGTTCGGTGCGCTTGGTTGTTTTTCCCATTATAGCACAGCTTGTCTATAAGCGTGGAAATTTTCGCTTCCCGGCGCAATTTCCAACCTCTTGGATATACGGGAGCGGGCCGCATTTTTTACTACAATGTCCTCATGAACCTTGACAACCGCATGACCGTCCGGGAGGGATATACCGGCTGGGGAAGCGACGCGGGGACAGCGGCAGGGATGAGCCAAGCCGCCGAACGCACCAACGCCGGGCTACGCCGCTGAAAGGCAGGGGCAGGAACGGCTTCCGGGGAGAACGGCAAAAAACAGGCTTAAAATGTATGGTGGATTTCAAACCATGTGAAAACGGCGAAGTAAATGCAGGCTTTATGACGAAATCCACACCAAAGCGCGCCGCACCGGAGAGCGAACGCGGTTCGCCAACCGGCGCAGTTGTTTCCGGTCCCGCACAAGGTCATACGGAACCGCGAAACGCAAAGTATGCTCCCGTGGACAGAGCATCACGGGAGAAATTCTGAGCGGATCGGGAGCAATCCCAAAATCACGCCCACCGGCGCACCTGCCATGCTGCAAAGGCAATGCGGTACGCCGGCAGATACATTACAAAAGGAGGTTTTTTTCATGGACACCAGAAATGAGATCAAATCCTACATTGTCCGGGAGGGCATGACCATGACCGAGCTGGTGGAGAAGCTGGCGGAACAGTACGGCTGGAGCGCCAGCGTCCCCAACCTGTCCGGCAAGCTGCGGCGCGGCTCCCTGCGCTACCATGAGGCCGTGGAGCTAGCCGATGCGCTGGGGTATGAGATTATTTGGAAACGCCGTGGAATCTGAGAAAAGCGTCAAAATGCGTATTAAACTGAAAAGAACAAGGGGTCGCCTATGGAATAGTTGGAGGAACAGATTTGACAAATCAATATGGTTATATCCGGGTAAGCACCCGGGAGCAGAACGAGGACCGGCAGCTTCTGGCCATGCGGGAGCTGTCCATCCTGGAAAAAAACATCTACATGGACAAGCAGAGCGGCAAGGACTTCGACCGGCCCCAGTACAAGAAGCTGGTGCGGCGGTTAAAAAAAGACGACCTGCTCTACATCAAGAGCATCGACCGCCTGGGGCGCAACTACAAGGAGATTCTGGAGCAGTGGCGGGTTCTGACCAAGGACAAGGGCGTGGACATAGTGGTGCTGGATATGCCCCTGCTGGACACTCGCCGGGGCAAAGACCTGATGGGGACCTTCCTCAGCGACATCGTGCTCCAGGTCCTGTCCTTTGTGGCAGAGAACGAGCGCACCAACATCCGGCAGCGGCAAGCTGAGGGTATTGCTGCGGCAAAAGCCAAGGGCATTCGGTTTGGGCGGCCACCCAAACCGCTGCCCGAGAATTTCCACTCCGTTTACCAGCGTTGGAAAATGGGAGAAATCACCGGGACGGCAGCAGCAAAGGAATGTGGGATGCCCCTTGCTACCTTCCGTTACCGAGCAGAGATTTACGAAAAAGCCAAGTTGTTGTAAAAGGGGTATTTTTACAGGAATGTGTACATTCTTGTAAAATGCCCCATACAATGTTATAATTTAAATATACCACAATAGGGTTGAGATTGCTACACTCTATTAGACAAATTTTTCGCTGGTTTGCGAACAGTCAAAATCAGAATTTCTCATGCAAGAATGTACACTATATTAAAAGGAAGGACGGAAACCACATGAAAAGACGAATCCTAGCAAGTTTCTTATCGTTGTGTCTGGTGGGAGGAATGCTGCCAACAGCAGCTTTGGCAGCGGAACTTGACGCGACGCAGCCAGCAATTACGCAGCAGCTGGAGGAGGAAACAACCAGAGCGCCCGCTGGTGCAGGGACGGAGAGAAATTTCCTTACAGCAGAGAGCGTCAATACGGACGAGGAAGAACCGCCTACCAGCGGCACTTGTGGAGAAAATTTGACGTGGGAGCTGGATTTAGAAACTGGGACGCTGACGATTAGTGGGGAGGGGGAAATGGAGGATTATATTCAGGTTTACAATGGTGAGTTTGATTATGATTACTCATCTTCTTCACCCTGGAGTAACTGTGACGATATAAAATCAATTGTCATTAAATCTGGTGTAACCAGTATTGGAGCAAAAGCATTTGTTGGTTGCAAAAATTTGTCTAGAATCGAAATTCCAGACGGTATCAATAATATTGGAGATGAGGCATTTCGGGATTGTAGTAGTCTAACTAGCATTTTGGTTCCGGATGGCGTATCCGTTATTAAACCAGGGACATTTGCTTATTGTAGCAATCTGACAAGTATTTCAATTCCAAACAGTATAACCACTATTGGAAACGGTGCATTTCGTGGGTGTAAAAATTTGGTGAATATTACAATTCCGAGAAGTTTGACCACTATGATTGCTGGATATGCATTTTACGATTGTTCTAGTTTGACTAGTATTATAATCCCACAAGGCATTACTAAAATAGAAACCAACACATTTTCTGGTTGTCATAGTCTGAGGAATATCACGCTTCCAGAGAGCATTAATGAAATAGACTGGTATGCATTTGAAAATTGTGATAGACTAACAGATGTTTACTATGCTGGTTCCGAATATAAGTGGTCAAAGATTGCGATTGATTCTTTTCGTAATGATGCACTTCTTAATGCCACCATCCATTACAACAGCACCGGTCCCAATGGTGAGATGACCACCCCCGGTGACGGAACGACCACCCCGGACGACAGAACCACTTCCGTTAAATATCTCACCAGTTGGGACGAAACCAGCAGAACGGCTGTGTTCTCTGATGACAGCTACATCCGTTATACCGCAGTAACGGATGCAGATTTGCCATCTGATGGAGTGGCCCAGTTAGTAAACCGCTATGTACTGGCGGAGTGTGCTCAGGATGAGAGCGATGTCAATAAGGGACAGCTGTTCCGGCTCCAGCCTGTCAATTCTGCGCTTGGTAGCCTCACTGCAGGAACAGAAACCACGGTAACCATTGATGGTGTGGAATATCCGTGGGACTCTCAGACTGGTCCCATTGTCGCAGGTGAGCCCCTCCAGATTCTGTATCACACAATCAATGGAGCATTAGCGGGGTATACGGTTCTGACAGAGAAAGTGGGAACCGCAGGCGACTGGAATGGTACCGACACGGTGAATATAGAAGGCGTTGATTTCCACACGAATTATATGACGGATCAGGAATCCCTTGCAACGATCAGCGAAATTGCTGACAAAGATCAAGCTGTTATCTATTATTTTGTGGGTGATGCCCTTCTGAAAGCCGAGATTGGACAGGAAAGCGATGATCCACTTGATCCGCCGTTTGAACTGTATTATACCAAGATTGGGACGCTGACAGCTTATGATCCGGGTGCCTTGACGCTTATAATTGATGGGGAATCATTTACTATTCAGAATGATGAGTATGTAAAGGATACCCTAGAGGAAAATTTGAAAGATGCCGTTGGAAAGAAAGCGGTATTTGTAGTTTCTAGCGGACAGATCAGCTACGCCATGCCGCTGGAGCGGGTTTCCACCAAGTTGGAGGCCATAGTTACCGTGGAACCTTCCACCATAACCTATCGAGGCGGATATGACCACACTTCCATCACTGCCAAAGTTGAGGTTCAGAACGTGTACGATGTGGACCCGTGGGTGGATACCAATATGCTGGAAACAGCGATTGCTCAAAACGTTCCCGGCTGGAACGGTGACATTACGCTGGATCACGCAGATTTTGAGATCACTTGGGGGACTTCTGAACAGGGCAGCGCGAGTGTTGAGAAATTTATGGTGTTTTCTGATGGCACTTATGAGGATCGGTTCCTTGTCAACGACTGTAAAACAACGGTGGAAAACACTACTACACTCTCCTTGAACGAGTGCACAACGATTTCTGCGAACATCGCAGTCAATCCCGATTATTCCCACGACAATTCCGAGTTTGCAGACGATTTTCCAAAGGGCGAAACAGAAAAAACTGTCCGAGTCTCCGCCCAAGTGGAGGGGCAAGGTTTCGGTGGGGAGACGCTCCAAAACTCCTCCAACTGCTCCATTACCGCCCAGTATCCGAACAATGAGCTGACAGAGGAAGAAATCGAGGAAATCACTGCAGAAGCCGGTGCGGAATTGAATAAAATCGACGGAGCAATTTCGTTGGATTTGTACACGATGTCTAAGGTGTTTGGCATTGAAGGAGAAGCACTGGACCGTTTAGAGAAAGAGATCCTTTCTGTAATCGTTATGAGTAATATTCCGAGGGAGACGTTGGAGGAGAGAGTATCCCAGAGTATCGTGGATTTAGTGATTGGTCAGTATATCCCCGATGCCTCGGCTGGCACATATACAGTACCACTGGTATATGAATTTGCCACACCAAGGTATGGATTAGTTGTTGTACAATTTAACTGCAAAGTCCATACTTATAACTTGCACGAATCAAATTTTGCTCTGTGGATTACTGTAGATTACGAAATTTTGGATGCGGAAAATCTAGTACCAGCTAATTATGTCAGCGGAATATTGGGGCAAGGTACAAGAACAGACGTAGGAGCATTTTCATCCGCACTTTATTCTCTTGCAGAGGATAAAATAAAGGATTGGTATGATGATGCTTGGGGGGACGCAGCTAATGAAGTAGCCGATTTTCTTTTCGATAAAATGGTAAAACTGGCGATGGACGCTGCGGATATTACAATTGCAGACACAATTTGGGAACTGATTACATGGGCAAGTACCAATGTCCAAATTGACTGCCCTGTCAATGTATACGTTTATGATATGAGCGGCAACTTATGTGGTTCTATTGAAAATGATGTTGTCACAAAAAGTTCTGATGAGTTTGGGTTATCCGTAGAGGGTGAGACAAAATATATCACTGGGTTGGAAGATATTTACACCATAAAATATGTGGCGACAGACAATGGAGCCATGGATATTACTTTTACTGAGTTTTCCGGTTATGAAACCCCTGCGAGACAGATTGCATTCTATAATGTCCCCTTAATAAAAGAAAAATCGTACACACAGAGTGTTCCGGAGGCAATTAAATCAGAGACGCAGGAATATCAGTTGCTTGCCTCTGACAGCACTGTGGTGCCAGCCGATGCAGACCAGTCTCTACTCAATTTAACTCCGATGGTAACACCCCCTTCTGATCCTGGAACATCTGGTGGAGGTGGCTCAACAACCGGAGGAAACTCTTCGGGCGGCGGAAGCAGCTCCTCCGGCTACACAGTCACTGTTGAGGACACCGACAACGGTTCCATCCGTGTCAGCCCGACCCGCGCCGACCGCGGCGACACCGTGACCATCACGGTAGACCCTGACACCGGCTATGAGCTAGGCACACTGGTCGTAACGGACAGCCGCGGCAACCGCATCGACGTGGAGCGCCAGAGCGACACACGCTACATCTTTGAGATGCCGTCCGGCCGTGTGACCGTGGAGGCTACCTTCGTGGAAACCACCGAAGAGCCCCAGCCCGCCGGCCTGCCCTTCGTCGATGTCCGCACCAGCGACTGGTTCTATGACGCGGTTGTCTACGCTTACGAAAACGGCATGATGGCTGGCGTTGGAAACAATCAGTTCAGCCCGAACACCACGACCACCCGGGCCATGATTGTCACCATCCTGTACCGCCTGGAGAATCAGCCTGCGGCTGGTTCCTCCAGCTTCACCGATGTGCCTGCCGGCCAGTGGTACACCAATGCGGTGGCCTGGGCCGCAGCCAACGGCATCGTGGGCGGCTACGGCGATGGCCGCTTCGGCCCCAACGACACCATCACCCGCGAGCAGATGGCGGCGATCCTGTACCGCTACGCGCAGTTCAAGGGCTATGATGTCAGCAACACCGGCAATCTGAGCGGCTATACCGACGCCGCCCAGGTGAGCGAGTGGGCCAGGTCTGCCATGGGCTGGGCCAATGCCCAGGGCCTGATTACCGGCAACACCGCCACGACCCTGAACCCTACCGGCTCCGCAACCCGCGCTGAGGTTGCCACCATCCTCATGCGTTTTGTGGAGAACGAGGCAAGGTAACAAGACAGCATTCCATTTTCCTGAGCGGCCAGCCGTTTTTCGGCTGGCCGCTCGCTTTTGCCGGCGCACTGCGGCGGCAGGCGTCCATTATCCCATAATGGCGCACTTCTATACAGGGGCAAGCCCTGTATGCCGTGCGTCCTGCGGAGCGAACCGCCCAGGCGCCGGAATGCCTGGGTGGTTTTGCGTCGCTGCGCTCCGTACAAGGGGCCGCGCGGCATCCGCGCCCCCTTGCGCCGCTTCGCGGCTATCCCCACCCCCTTCGGGGCAGCAAACTTGTCAAAGACCGTTTACCGAAATCACTTCGGCAGACGGTCTTTTTTATTTTCCTAAAAATGCGAGGAGGTCGATACCATGAGTAAAAATTTAGAGGAACTTCGGCGGGAGTACGCCGAGAACGAGGCCAAGCTGCAACAGTACCAGCACCGGGTACAGCGGTTGGAGCAGCGGAAAAAATACTATGAGAAGGGGGAGCGGCAGAAACGCGCCCACCGCCTGATTACCCGTGGGGCCGCCGTGGAGAGCGTGGCCCCGGAGGTCAAGGTTATGACGGAGCGGGACTTCTACATTTTGGCTGAACAAATCTTTTCCATGCCAGAGGTGCGGGCCGCTGTCCATGCCGCCGTCCAGAGGGAGGGCGCGTAAATGGCCCTGTTCCATCTGCGTGTAACCCAGGTGCAGCGCAGCGCCGGACAGTCTGCCATCGCGTCCGCCGCCTACCGCGCCGGGGAGAGGCTTTACAGTGAACGCTACGGCGAGTACAGCGACTACACCTATAAGGGAGGCGTGATCTGCGCCGGTATTCTCCTGCCGCCCCAGGCCCCAACCGAATATCAAGACCGGCAGACCCTGTGGAATGCCGTGGAGGAAGTGGAGCGCCACAAGGACGCCCAGCTTGCGTACAGCTTTGATATTGCCTTGCAGAACGAGTTTTCACTGGAAGAAAACATCGCCCTTGCAAGGCAGTTTTTGTTGGAGCAGTTTGTCAGCCGGGGCATGGTGGTGGACTTCGCCGTACACCAGCCCGACAAGGAGGACGGAGGAATCCCCAACCCCCACTTCCATGTCCTTTGTCCCATCCGGCCCATTCTGGAAAGCGGCAAATGGGGCTACAAGCAGCGGCGCGTCTACCGTCTGGACGAGGACGGCAACCGCATTTTGGACGAGAAGGGCAAGCCCCTCTTTGACGCGGTTCCCACCACCGACTGGGGCCGCCCGGAAACGCTGGAAGCGTGGCGGGAGGTGTGGGCCAAGATGTGCAACGCCAAGTTTGCCGAGAAGGGCCTGCCCTGCCGGATCGACCACCGCTCCTATCTGCGGC
>DXDZ01000084.1 GCA_019115185.1 Candidatus Agathobaculum merdipullorum | reverse complement strand
CATAATACCATAGCATATACGGCATGACCTTGGACAGGCTTGTCCGCCCGACCTTGATCGCTACAAACAGCGTATTGCCGACCGGCGGGGTGATGTTGCCGATGCACAGGTTGTAAACGAGAATGAGGCCGAACTGCACGGGGTCCATGCCAAATGTCTTAACCACCGGCAGGAACAGGGGCGTGAAAATGAGAATTGCCGGGGTAACGTCCATAAACGTACCTGCAATCAGTAAGATAACGTTCATAATCAGCAGAATGATGATGGGGTTCTGCGTCAGGCCGAGCAGCGCTTCCGAGATCGCCTGCGGGATCTGCGTGAACGCCATCACCCAGCCGAGGATGTTGGAAACACCGATCAGGAACACGACCATGCCGCTCATCTTGGCGCTTTCGACCACGATGTTCCAGAAGGATTTGAGCGTGATATTCCGATAGCAGATGCCCAGAATCAGCGCATACACCACCGCGATGGCCGAGCCTTCGGTGGCGGTAAAGATACCGCCGATGATGCCGCCAATAACCACAACGATCAGGGACAGGGACGGGATTGCCTTGAGCGTGCACACGCCGAGGTTTCTCCAATCGAAATTGCCGGGCATGCCCTTGTAGCCCTTTTTCTTGGCGATGATGATTGCCACCGCCATACAGCACAGCGCCCAGATGATGCCCGGGATATAACCGGCCATGAACAGCGCCGCAACCGACGTACCGCCCGCTGCGAGCGAGTAGGTAATCAGTGCGTTGGAGGGCGGAATCAGCAGGCCGGACGGAGCGGACGCGCCGTTCGCGGCTGCACACAGCGCCTTGTCATAGCCCTGCTCTTCTTCGCCCTTTTCCACCATGCTGCCGACCGCTGCGGCCGCTGCGGAAGCAGAACCCGAGATCGCGCCGAACAGGGCGTTTGCGCCGATGTTGGTCACGAGCAGCGCGCCGGGCAGTTTGCCCAGAATCGCCATAACAAAATCGACCAGACGCTTTGCGATGCCGCCCTGATTCATCAGGTTGCCCGCAAGGATGAAGAACGGGATGGCGGTCAGGCTGAACTTGCTCATGCCCACAAAGATGCGCTGTGCGCCGGTGACCACCGAAACGTCCAGCGAAACCGTCTGCAAAATCGCAATCAGCGAGGAAATACCGATCGAATACGAGATCGGCACGCCGATCACCAGCAAAACGGCCAGCACGCCAATGATAATCAGCAAAGACTGCATTGCCATATGTTACGCCCCCTCCTTGTTTGCGTCCACGCCGGTACCTTTGCAGATATCCGCGATATTCAGGACGGTATAAATCATGTTAAGCACACCGCACAGCGGCATGACAACATAGAATACGCCGACCGCAACGCCCAGCGAAGAGGTCATCTGGCCCATTGCCAGCTGCGAAATCTGCACGCCGCCGTACACCAGAATAATCAAGGAGAACGCAAAGGCAATCAGCTCCGCAAAAATACCCAGCGCCTTCTGCGCGGCAGGGCTCATACGCTCCACCAGAATCGGGATATTCATATGGCCGCGCTCGCCGGTGACCAGCGACGCGCCCAGCAAGCTCGCCCAAGCGAACAGGTAGGAAACCAGCTCCTCCGACCAAGAGGACGGGTTTTGCAGCACGTAACGGGTGAATACCTGCCAGCAGGTCAACGCAACCATAGCGATAAAACTCACGCCGGCCAGCACATTGAGCAATTTGGTCAGAATGTTCCTGAGTGTTTTCATGTGTTGCGCACCTCCTCAAGACTCGGCCGACGGATACTGCTCGTTGTGCACCTGAATCGCGTCGTAGATCGGCGCCAGATTCGGATACTGTTCGAGCATGTCCTCGTGCATCGGTGCGCAGGCCTCCTGAAACGGCTTGGTGTCGGGATACAGGAACTGTACGCCCTGTTCGTTCGCCGCGCGGTCCTTTGCCGCGGCTACCGCATCGGTCCATTCCTCCCGCTGCACTTTGTTGACCAGCTGGAAGCCCTCTTCAAAGATCGCGCGCTCTTCCTCGCTCAAACCGTCGAGGAATACGATATTGCCGATCAGAATGTCCGGAATCATCTGGTGCATGTCATAGGAGTAATATTTGCACACATCGCCGTGACCGTTATCGGTCAGCGCCAGCTCATTGTTTTCCGCGCCGTCGATGATCTTGCTTTGCAGCGCGGTATACACATCGCCAAAGCCCATCGGCGTCGCCGAACCGCCCAGCAGGCTCATCATCTGCACGTTGGTCGGAGACTGCTGCACGCGAATCTTGAGGCCCTTGAGGTCGGCAGGCGTCTCGATCGGGGTGCTGACGGTGTAGAAATTACGGGTACCCGCGTCCAGCCAAGTGACCGCTTCAAATCCCGCGTCCTTGGTGGACTCGAAGATCGGGCCGGTGATGGCTTCGTCGTCCATCGAAGCGTGATACGCCTCGGCGCTGGCGAACAGATACGGCAGGTTAAACAGCGTATAGTTGGTGCTGAAGGTTTCCAGCAGCGAGTTGGACGCCACGCAGAAATTGATTGCACCGGTCTGGGTCAGCTGCACCATCTCGTTCTGCGAACCCAGCAGTTCGCTCGGGAACACCTCAACATCATATTTATCGCCGAGCTTGCTTTCAATCCATTCTTCAAAGGCGACCAGCGCAATATGGGTGGGGTGATTGGTAGACTGATTATGCCCGATTCGGATGATTGTTCTGCTATCCGAATCCTGACCGCAGCCGGTCAGTATGGCCGCTGACATCACGGTTGCCAGCGCGAGCGCCAGCACTTTTTTGAAAACTTTCATCGTGCAGACGTTCCTCCTGTTCCTTCTCTTTTACACTTTTTCTCATTCGCGCCGCTGTCCGCTTACTTGGACAGCGCTTTCTCACAGGCCTCAAACAGGCCGTTGAGGTAGGTCGCGCCCAGCGCGCGGTCATACAGGCCGTAACCCGGCTTGCCGGTCTCGCCCCAGATCATGCGGCCATGGTCGGGACGGACATAGCCGTCAAATCCGGTCTCCACCAGTGCCTTAACGATCTCGTACATATCCAGACTGCCGCAGCTGGACAGGTGTGCGCGCTCCTCAAAGGAGCCGTCGTCCATGATCTTGACATTGCGCATGTGCATGAAGCCGATGCGGTTCATGGCAGAATACTTGCGCACCATCTTGGGGATATCGTTGAACTTCGCGCAGCCCAGCGAGCCGGTGCACAGGCACAGCGTGTTGGACGGGGAATCGACGATGGACAGATAGCGGTCGAGGTTCTTCTCGCAAGTGATGACGCGCGGCAAGCCGAAGATGGGGTACGGGGGATCGTCCGGATGCAGCGCCATGACGATGCCGCATTCCTCGGCGACCGGAATGACTCGCTTAAGGAAGATCTCGATGTTCTTCCAAAGGCCCTCTTCGCCCAACTCGCCGTAGGCACGGATCAGGTCGCGCACCTGATCCTGCGTGTAGCTGGCGTCCCAGCCGGGCAGGTTGATGTCATCCGTCAACGGGTCAAGGCCCTTCATCTGCTCCCAGTACATGACAAGGCTGGTCGAGCCGTCCGGCGCCTTCTTGTCCAGCTGGGTGCGCGTCCAGTCAAAGACCGGCATGAAGTTGTACGTCACGCACTTGACACCGTACTTCGCGCAGCGGCGGATGTTCTCGCAGTACACATCAATGTGCTCGTCGCGCTTGTCCGTGCCGAGCTTGATATCCTCGGACACCGGAATGGATTCGACCACATCAAAAATCAGGCCGTTTTCCTCACACTGCGCCTTCATCTTGGCAAGGCTCTCCTCCGGCCATACCTCGCCCGGCTTGACGTCGTATACAGCCGAGACGATCGAGCGCATACCGGGGATCTGCCGGATATACTCCAGCGTGACCGGGTCGGATTCGCCATACCAACGGAATGATAATTTCATATAGGGGGTTTCCTCCTTATTATCGGTCTAAACCGATATATTTCCAAACATTGTTAAAGCAGATATCCTCAATCATGCCGCCGAGCAGGTTGTAATCTGCGGGCGCCATGCCGTCCGCCACCCAGCCGCCAACCAGATTGCACAGAATGCGGCGGAAATATTCGTGACGGGGATAGGACAGGAACGAGCGCGAATCGGTCAGCATACCGATAAAACGGCTGAGCACACCGATGTTCGCCAAGCTCTTCATCTGAGCAATCATGCCGTCATAGTGGTCATTGAACCACCACGCCGAGCCGAACTGAATTTTACCCGCGGCGGTATCATCCTGGAAGCAGCCCGCAGCGGCGATCAGCTTGTCATTATCCGCCGCATTGAGCGTGTACAGAATGGTCTTTGGCAGCTTATCACGCATAGCCAGTCGGTCGAGCAGAGCGGCCAGCGAAGCCGCTGTCATGGTGTCACCGATCGAGTCGCCGCCCACGTCCGCACCGAGCGCACGGTACAGCTTGGTGTTCAGGTTGCGAATCGCGCCCATGTGCAGCTGCATCGCCCAGCCGCGGTTCGCGTACTGTTCGCCGAGAAAGTCCATCATCAGCGACTGGTAAGCTGCCACCTCGTAATCGAGTAGCGTCTCGCCCGCCAGTGCCTTGCGCATGGCCTCTTCCGCCGCGCTTTCGTCCCAAACTGTGAAGTCCGGCGAGCCGAACGAGTGGTCGGACAGGCGGCAGCCTGCCTCGGCAAAGTATTCCACGCGTTGCGCCAGCGCCTGCTTGAGGTCGTCAATCGTTCGGATCAGGATGTTGGTTACTGCGCCCAGCTTCTGCAAATACACCGGATAGCCGGGGTCAACGATGTTCAGCGCCTTTTCCGGCCGGAAGGTCGGCAGCACCTGAACGGTAAAGCCCGCATCCGCGGCAAGTTTTTTGTGCCACTGCAAATCGTCGATCGGGTCGTCGGTCGTGCAGAGGGCACGCACGTTGCTCTCCTGAATGAGCGAACGGGAAGAACCCGCCGGGCTTTGCAGCTTGGCGTTTGCCTTGTCCCAAATGACATCCGCCGTGGTGGGGTCGAGCAGATCGTCGATGCCGAAAAAGCGAATCAGCTCGAGATGCGACCAGTGGTAGATCGGGTTGCCGATCAGGCGGGGCATGACCTCCGCATAGCGGTCGAACTTCTCACGACCGGGCGCGTCGCCAGTGATGCAGTGCTCCGGAACCGCATTGGCGCGCATCACGCGCCACTTGTAGTGGTCGCCGCCCAGCCATGCATGAGCCAGATCGCCAAAACGAACATCCTCATAGATCTCCTGCGGGTTGAGATGGCAGTGATAGTCGAAGATCGGCATTTTCTCCGCATGCTCGTGATAGAGAATGCGCGCCGCTTCGGTTTTCAGCAAAAAGTCGTCGCCAATAAAAGTTTTCATATTCCTTTCTCCTTTGCTGATTGCAATGTTTGATGTGGATGGGAAGGCATTTCTTTGCTTCTGGTTTTAGTTTATCGCAGTATTTGCAACATTGCTTGGTGTTTCATGCTTGAAATGTAGTGAAAATTGCTATATAATATTGACGTACACAATATTGCAATGTGCACAATATTGCGAGGTTGATTTTATTGAATGTACATAAAGAAGAATTTACTCCGCGGCAGTTCATGCAAGAAAAAGATTTTGAGTTTCATCACTACCTTGATCGAATCCCGCCGAATGTGGAATTTCACGAGCATCCGTTCTACGAAATCTTCTTTTTCCTGTCTGGAAACGTTAATTATATCATTGAAGGCCGTACCTATCAGCTGCGCCCGGGCGATATTCTGCTGACCAGCAGCCGCGATATCCACCGTCCGGTCATCACCCCCGGCAAGCCGTATGAGCGTTATGTCATCTGGATGGAGGATGACTTTTTCGCGCGTTTTCAGGACTGGGGCGATGATCTTTCCGCCTGCTTCAACGACACGGCCCGCAAAAAATACCAGCTCATCCGGCCGGACAGTTCTCTGCTCGCCCGCCTCAAGCAGCATGGCGCTTATATGGCACAGGTCAAAGCCGAGCAGCATTTCGGTAGCCGGACCCTGCTGTATGCCTGCCTGCTGGAGTTTCTGGTATACCTCAACCGCGCGTATTTCGACACGCCGGACTCCATTCGGCATGACATCACAGAAAATGAAAAGATCAATCAGGTCGTTACCTACATCAACGATAACCTGACCGAAAACCTGTCGCTCGACCGCCTTGCGAGCACTTTCTACATCAGCAAGTATTACCTCAGCAATCAGTTCAAGCAGTATACAGGCCTGACGCTCTATCAGTTCATTATGAAAAAACGCCTGACCGTCGCACGCAATATGCTGCGCGACGGCATCCCGGTCACTGACGCCTGCCTGCGCTGCGGTTTTAACGATTATTCCAACTTCCTCAAGGCGTTCAAGCGTGAGTTTGGCCATAATCCGAGCGACTACATCAAGCATCTGCAATAACAGCCGAAAATATTGCACATTCTTTTCCGAAATACAAGAACAGCCGGATCGTGTTTAACACGATCCGGCTGTTTTGCTGCCATCCAAAGCTGCGGCACACTGCATGCCTATTCTGTTTTTTCCATTTCCCGGACAAAATGCCCGGACTTCCCGCCCGCCTTTTCCAGCAGGCAGATATTGCGGATCACCATGCTGCGGTCCACCGCTTTGCACATGTCATAAACCGTCAAGGCGGCTACACTCGCCGCCGTCAGCGCTTCCATTTCAATGCCGGTTTTCCAGTCGCACCGCAGCGTCGCTTTCACCCGCACGCATGCAGGCTCCTGCGTTTCAAACACAATCGTCACGGCTTCAATCGGCAGCGGGTGGCACATGGGAATAAGTTCAAACGTGCGCTTTGCCGCCATGATGCCCGCAATGCGCGCACAGGAAAACACATCTCCCTTGGGCATTTCCCCCTTGCAGATCATGGCAAGGGTCGCGGGCTGCATGACGATTTCTGCCTGTGCCGTCGCCATGCGGGCGGTAATCGGTTTCTCGCCGACATCCACCATATGCGCATTGCCCTTATCATCCAGATGCGATAACTGCATGTTTTCTCTTCCCTTCTGCAAATCCACCCTTGCGGCTTTGCCTGCCGCCGGTGTGGTATCTATTTTACCAAAGGGAACGCGAATGCACAATAGCCTTCGGCCCAATCCGCCGCGCCGGATACCCTTACGCCTGCCGACGAACCTTGCGGATCACCTTTGCCGGTACACCGCCGACTATGGTCTCTGGCGGCACATCTTTTGTCACCACCGCGCCTGCGGCAACGATGGCACCGTCTCCCACCGTTACGCCGGATACGATCGTCACATTTGCGCCGATCCAAACGTTTTTGCCGATCTTGATCGGAGCCGGATGCAAAATATGCCGCAGCGCCGGGTCCTCATCGTGGTTGAGCGTTGCCAGCACGACATTATGCCCAATGAGTGTGCCATCCCCGATCTCTATGCCGCCCTGATCCTGAAAATGGCAGCCGGTGTTGATGAATACGTTTTTGCCGACCCGAATATTCTTGCCGTAATCCGTATGAAACGGTGGAAACAGGCAGAAGGTTTCGTCCTCCGGCTGACAGATCAGTTCAAAAAACCGGCGGCGCACCTCTTCCGGTTCGTAGTATTGGCTGTTCAGCTCCATCGTCAGGCGCAAAGCGCGCTGCGAAGCGGCACGCATAGCCTCCGGATCATCCAAGCCCTGCTCGATTTCTTTTCGGTCTGTTTGATTCATTCTCTCGCTCCTCTGATGCTTGATAAGCCTATTGTAAACCGAAATATTCTGAATGGCAAATGCCTATGCAATGCATTTCTTCATGCCTGAAATGCATATATTCGTACTGCGGCAGATTCAGCCAGTGCGCCCGTTTGTCAGATAGAATACCATAGAAGAGATCAGTCAAAGCCGCGCGCATAAGACAAAAACGGCATCTGCTAAAGCAGATGCCGTTTTGTGGTGGAAGTTAACGGGCTCGAACCGCTGACCCTCTGCTTGTAAGGCAGATGCTCTCCCAGCTGAGCTAAACTTCCATATGGTGACCCGTGCGGGAATCGAACCCGCGTTACCGCCGTGAAAGGGCGGTGTCTTGACCGCTTGACCAACGGGCCAAGGGAAATGGTAGCGGTAATTGGACTTGAACCAATGACCTTTCGGGTATGAACCGAACGCTCTAGCCAACTAAGCTATACCGCCGTACTCGCTTTCCTGCGTCGCCCGTTCGCCGGCGACGATAGTTATTATAACCCATGTTCTATGTAGTGTCAAGGCTTTTTTCAGAATTTTATGAATTTTCTTTTTCCATGTTGTCGAGCACCTGTTCATAGAACGCTTGGTCCCAAACATGGGTCTTGGACAGCTCCTCTGCTGTCAGCAAAAAGAACTGGTCGGAAACATAGGCGCCGCGGTCAGGCACTGGGTCATCAAAGGTGCAGTCGATAAAATAAGTTTGCCCATCCAGCCGCACCGCGTTCCAGCCGTGGTTCATCTCCTCCGAGGCCACATAGATGCTTTGTATCCCTGCTGCTTCACACAGCATCCCGTATGCGCGGCCGTAGCCCGCGCACACGGCGCGGTGGTCCAGCAGCGCCCCGTCTGCCGCGAAGGGTGCGGATGCGCCGTCTGGCGCTGTCTGCGCCGCTGTATCGGTATCATAGCTGCACAACCGCACCAGCGTATCATGCAGAGCGAGCAGCTTCTGCTCCTCGGTCATATCCTCCGTGATGCTTTCCGCTGCAAGCGCCTCGGCGTAGGTCGCCGCCTGCTCCTGCCGTGCCTGACGGGATACCTCGACGCGCAGCTCCGTGGTCTGGTTGGGTCGCACGGTTGCATGCAGGGAAAACGCGAACGGATAGCGCGCTTCCAGCGCGCGATACACCTCGTCCGGGTCTACCTCCTCGGTGCGGAACAGCACCCCATCGCCGCCCGCCCGTGCGTCCTCCTCCAGCAGCGCCGCCGCCTGATGTGGATTCTGCACATGCGGCGCGACCGCCCGCGGATACCACCAGAACGCAGCGCCGCCGGCCAGCAGCAAAACCAACAAGATTCCGGCCAGCCGCTTCATGCTTTCCCTCCTTACGAAAAAGCAGGCGGACGGTCAAGCCGTCCGCCCGCATCGCTCTTGCCAATTACATCAGCTTCACAGTATAGTATACCGCTGTGATAAACAAATATGCCGCCGCAACACCCATTGCGATCAAAATGTGCGCAGGCGCAAACAGCACCGCCGCAACCAGCACGGTCATCAGCACCGGCGTGATCGTCAGCATGGTATAAGCGTTCCGGCTGAACTGCATGTTGATCTTCTTGCCACGGTAAGTGATTTTGCCGTTCTTGCTGCGCAGCGAAGCCACGCAGGCCAGCTGTGCAATCGTCAGCACAACCGCCGCAGCCAGCGCCGCATAGGGCATCCAGGCATAAGTTGCACTGTCGATCGCGCGATGCACCAGCCACATCAGGCCGACACCTACGCCGGTATCCAATGCGATGAGGAAAAATTCCCGCGCATAAGAATGATATACCAGATAATATACCGCCAGCACCGGCAGCACCACATACAGCATCTTGATTGGGCCAACACCCATATACAGGATCGCAGACATGGCAGCCACCAGCACGATGCTGGCAATCAACACGTTGCGTCCGCACAGGATACGGCGCGCAGTCGAGCGCTTGCCGGAAGCCTCACGCACCAGCAAAACGACACTGCAAATGATGCCTAAAACGCCAATTCCCAGCAGAATTCTCGAAACCAGCACACCGGTTTCCCAAGTGTTTGCGTAACTGAGCAGCCGCTGCAGCACCATCAGCACCAGCACACCCAACAGACAGACGCTGAACACCGTCAGCACCTTATTGGTGGTATATTCTTCTTCACTGATTGGCTTTTTGCCCACATTGCTTTTAGCCAATGCCTACACTCCCTCTTTTTTGTTCTTACATATTTCCGCCTGCGTACAGCACGGCGGCAAGCGCCGCGATCGGCGCCGTCTCGCACCGCAGAATGCGCGTGCCAAGCGATACGCTTGTCAATCCCGTTTCAGCGGCAAATGCAGCCTCTTCCGGCGCAAAGCCGCCCTCCGGGCCGATCATCAGCGAAACAGTCTCTCCGACGCCGGCTTCCAGCGCATCGCGCAAGCCGGTCTGCCGTTCGTTCTCATAAAAGAACAGCGCGGTTTTGCTCTGCGCTGCCCGTTCTGCCGCCTGCTGGAACGATACCACTGCACCGACCACAGGCAAATATCCTCTGCCGCACTGCTTGGCGGCTTCCAAAGCGATTTTCTGCCAGCGTTCCACTTTTTTCTCGGTTTTATCCGGCCGCGAAACACAATTCTTGGACAAATACGGCACAATTTCCCGCACGCCCAACTCAACCGCCTTCTGCACGATGAAATCCATTTTATCGCCCTTGGGCAGCGCCATAAACAGTCTCAGCTGCTGCCGCGGTTCGGTTTCCGCCGGATGGCTGCTCTGCACACGGCAAACCACCGACTCCTTCTCCACCGATTCGATTGTGCAATCAAAATCCGTGCCCTGACCGTCGCACAGCGTCACCGACTCGCCCGGATGCAGCCGCAGCACACGTCCCGCGTGATGCGCATTCTCTCCGCGCAGCGTCAGCACACCGTTTTTCGGCTGTTCGGCCACAAAGAATCTCGGCATAACAATCAAGTAACCTTTCCTATTCTATCAAAAAAAACACGCTATTGCAAGTGAACATTCCGTGAATTACTTTTTTGCGGTAAAAGCGCTCCAATCTTTGCTCTGCGCATGCGACAAAACCGTAAAACCGTTTTGCTCCAGCGCTGCGCGCACCTCGTCCGCACGCTCGTTGAGAATGCCCGAGCAAATCAGATGTCCGCCCGGCACCAGCTTGTCCGCAAACATCGGGGCCATTCCGATGATCACGTCCGCTACGATGTTGGCCACGATGATATCATAGCCCGCACCGATCTCCTGCGCCAGCTGCGGGTTACGCAGCGCATCGCCGCACAGGCCCCTGCCGATCGAAACATGATTTTTCTCCGCGTTTTCCTGCGCGGTTTTCAGGCAGTTTTCGTCGATATCGACTACGGTTTTGACCTCCGCGCCCAGCATTGCCGCCGCAATTGCCAGAATGCCCGAGCCGGTGCCCATATCGAGCAGCGTATCGCCCGGCCGGACGATTTTCTCCAGCGCCGCCATGCAAAGCTGCGTGGTGTCATGGCTGCCGGTGCCAAAGGAAGAAGCCGGGTCGATCTCGAGGATCTTGCGTCCCTGCGTATCGTCCACCGTCTCCCACGAAGGCTTAATCATAAAGGTATCGCCCACCGGGAACGGCTTAAAATACTGCTTCCAGCCCCATTCCCAGTCCTCCTGACGGGTCAGGGCGGTTTCGGTGCACAAGCGGCCCCATGCATGGTCCTCGTCGCGCGCCTTCAGATTTTCCAACGCCGTGCAGATCGCCGCATATTGCTTTGCGCCGTCCTCGTCGTCCGACAGGTAAATTTTCAGGCAGGTTTCCTGCGCACGCTTTTCGCGCACCAGATCCTCGTCCACATAGTCCCAGTAGATCTCGGTATCCTGCAAAAATTCCTCAAAATCCGCAGCGTCCTCGAGCACATAGCCCTCTACGCCGTTGTCCTCCAGCAACGCCTCGACCGGACCGATACCGGCTGTGGTCGTATAAATCGTGACTTCCTTCCAGTCCATTGCATTCCTCCACATGTATTCCTGCGCCGCAGTGTCTTTTTCTCCGGCCCAACTCTTATAAACGGATCAAACCGTATTTTTGTTCCAGATAATGCAAAACTTCTTCCGGCTGCTCCCATGTGCCGTCATACAGCGCAAGGCCCGGATACACCCGCAGCCCCTGTTCGAGCAGCTCGGCCGACTCTGCGCACAGGCACAGCGGCCGGGAGATCATATACCAGTATTCCTCCAGCGCGATCACATCATCCTCGGTTTCCAGCACCAGCTTGAGCGCTCCGGCATCATCCTCCGCCGCAATCAGCGCTTCCTCCAGCCGCGGCCCGCATTCGATCTCGTCCGAAATGTCGATCGTCGGGTCGATAAAGTGCGCATTTTTGCCGTCCGGCGCGAGAATAAAGTCATCATGGTCACGCTCGACCACCGTGCCGCCCGTATGGGCGTCGATTGCCGCCAGTAGCCGTGCGGTATCGTCATGCTCAGCCGGGAGAAAGATTTCCGTATTGTACAGAGGGGTCTGCGCGCGCAGCCACGCGGAATGCACGCACACGCCCAGCGACAGGCGGGCATAGGGCGCGGTCATATCCAGTGCTTCGGTAATCGACTGCGGATCATGCGCGGTCAGAATGACCGTCGTCACGCCAATGCGCTGCAACACGCCCACCGCCGCGCGGACATCCGTTCCGTCCGCCAAGTGGCCTTCGTCATCCTCCACCAGCAGCTCCGCGATCACCGTGCGGCCGCACAAATCGCCCAGCGCCAGCACCGCTGCGCGCAGCGCCGCAAAGGTTTGTGCGCCGCGCAGGCAGTAAAACGCCGCGTCATCGTGCAGCAGCGCACGAAACGCCTGCTTGCACTGCTGCATGTACACCATCGTAACCGGCCGTCCGCATTCCTCCGCATCCGGAACGGGCGGGCAATCCAGCACCAGACCGACCGGCAGCGGAGCAAGGCTCTTCGCCCAAGCCGCACAGGTCTCCCCATCCGGCGCAATGGCACCCGCAAAGCGTGCGGGCTGCTCCCGGCAGAGCGACAGCGCCGCCGGATCGGTCAGCAGAATCTGAGGTTTGTGTTCTATCGGGCATAAAGGAATATCCAATGTCGTTTTTCCTCCCAAGAAGACTCCCGCAAAATTAGTTTTTCTTCCAGCTGCCATCCGGCAGCGCGGTATATTGCTGCGGCTCGGCTGCCGCCTGCCTACCGATTTCCAGCGCCGCGAGCAGCTGCTCATCCAATTGATAGGTCTGTCCGTTCAGGGCCTGCATCGCCGCATCCAAAGCCTCAAGCATTTCGGGCGAAGCATACAGCTCGGACGGCATCTCGTAGCTTGCAAGGAACGACTGCACTGCATCCATCACCTTGCCGTCAAATGTATTGGTCGGCTCGTCCAGCAGACCCAGCAAGACCAGCCGCTCGGTCATGGCATAGACATTGTCCGACTGTGTGCCGAAGCGCAGTCCTTCCGTCGCATCGAGCGGCGTCAGGTTGTCCGCGTTGACCGTCACTTCCTGATTGGAGATCTGCAAATCGGGTGTCAGGCCGACCCCTTCATAGCAGCCCTGCTTGGGCAGTTCGAGCTCCAGCGTGGTGATGACCAGCTTATCGCCGTTGGCGAGATCAATATGATACTGTCCCTGTCCCTTGCCATAGGTTTTTTCACCGATCAGCATTGCCGAGCCGGTGTCCTGCAAGCTGCCTGCCAGCAGCTCTGCCGCCGAGGCCGTGCCGCCGTCCACCAGCACGATGATTTTGTTGAGCGGCAAACCGCCGCCGGTGGAGTAATGCTGCTCCAGACCGCCCATATCCTCGCGCCAGTGCACACCGGCCAGATAAATGTCGGCCTCCTGCGTCATAACGTCCGCCATTTTGAGCGCAACATCAATCACGCCGCCGCCATTGCCGCGCAGGTCCAGAATGACCGCGCGCGTATTCTTTTCATCCAGCCCTTCCCAGATTTCCGAGAAGGCTTCCCAATCGTTTTCCGAGCCCATGGCGCTGATTTTGATATATTCTACTCCGTCCGCCACGGTTTGATCGGAGACGTAAACCTGATTGACCTGCCGCCGCACGCAAGTGACGGTCAGCTCCCGGCCCTGCCGGAGCACCGTGAGGGACACGCTCGTGCCCTCTTTCCCGCGCAGCAGCTCGGCCACCTCGGTATGGGTCATTTGCGTGGCGTCCTTACCGTCAACCGCGACAATCAGGTCGCCAGCTTTCAGCCCAGCTTCCTCCGCAGCGGAGTAGCGCATCACCTCGCTGACCAGCACGCCGCCGGACGCCTGCTGCAATCCCACGCCGATGCCGACAAAGCCCTCAAGCGTGGAAAAGCCCTCCGAATATTCTTCGCTCGACAGATACATGGAATGCGTATCGAGCAGCGACAGGATATCGTTGATGACGTTGTACATCTCCTCCGGATGCTCCTGCAAATACTTATTGATGTAATTTTGCAGCACATACGGGTTATCTTCCGCTTTCAGACCGAAGGTATTGATCAGCGCCCAAACGCCGTCAAACCAGGTTTCGCTTTGACCATCCTGTGTGACAGCACCCGCAGGGACGGTCAGTGTCGCCGCTGCAAGCGCCAGAGCAACCAGCTTTTTTGCTATCTTTTTCATGAACTTTCTCCATTTCAGAGGGCCAAACACCGTTCCATATCTTTATATATTACATGCTTTCCGGCGCGTCCACACCGATCAGGCCCAGCGCGTTTGCAATGGTCTGACGAGCGGCAAGGCACAGCGTCAGGCGCGCCGCACACAGCTTTTCATCGTCGCACTTGATGCGGCAAGCGTTGTAGAAGTGGTGGAACTGCTGCGCCAGCGCCACGGCGTACTTATTGAGCCGCGACGGGTCGCGGCTGACCGCCGCCTGCACGATTTCCTCCGGGAACTGCGCAATCGTCTTGACGAGCTGACGCTCATCCGCACCGGTCAGCACGGACAAATCGGTACTTGCCGGATCGGGCATCGGCACGCCGTCCTCGGTGCAGTTCTTGATAACCGAGCAGATACGCGCGTGCGCGTACTGCACATAATACAGCGGGTTGTCCGAATCCTGCTTGACCGCAAGGTCAAGGTCGAACTCCATCTGGGTTTCCGCCGCGCGGGAGTTAAAGAAGAAACGCGCCGCATCGACCGGAATTTCGTCCAGCAGGTCGGTGAGCGTCAGGCTCTTGCCCGTGCGCTTGGACATACGGACGACCTCGCCGCCCTGCATCATGCGCACCAGCTGCATGAGCACGATCTCCAGACGGTGCGAGCCGTCCAGTCCCAGCGCATCCAGCGCACACTGCAAGCGCTTGACATGACCGTGATGGTCCGCGCCCCAGATATTGATAACACGGTCAAAGCCGCGCTTTTCAAACTTGTTGCGGTGATACGCGATATCCGCCGCAAAGTAGGTGTAAAAGCCGTTGGCGCGGCGCAGTACGTCATCCTTATCGCAGCCGAACGCCGTCGAACGCAGCCAGAGCGCGCCGTCCTCGGTCTCGTAGGTCGCACCCTTCTCGGTCAGCAGGTCCATGGTTTCCTTGACATAACCGCTCTCGTGCAGCTCGCTCTCGCGGAACCAGACATCATAATTGATCTTGTAGCGCTTGAGGTCGCGCTCCATGCGCGCAATGTTGGTCGGCAGGCCATAGCCTTCGATGATGGCGAAGCGCTCCTCCGGGGTCTTTTCCATCAGGCTATCACCGTACTGCTCGACCAGATCATGCGCGAGCGTCTTAATATCGTCGCCCTGATACCACGAGGGGTCGAACTCAATCGCGTCCTCGCCGCGGATCTCCTGAATATAGCGTCCCTCAACCGAGTGCGCAAACTTATCGACCTGATTGCCCGCGTCGTTAATATAGAACTCGCGCGTTACGTCGTTGCCAGACCAGTCCAAAACGGACGAAAGGCAGTCGCCCAGCACGCCGCCGCGCGCGTTGCCCATATGCATCGGGCCGGTGGGGTTTGCGGATACGAACTCGACCATCACCTTTTCCGGGGTCTTGGTCTGGGTGCGGCCGTAATTGTCGCCCATCTCAAATACGCCCTTGACCGCCTTTTCATACCAGCTCTGGCCGAGCGTAAAGTTCATAAAGCCGGGACCGGCGATGTCCACCGTATCAAAGCAGCTATCCGTCAAATCGAGGTTGTCCACAATCGCTTCCGCAATCTTGCGGGGCGCCATACGCAGAGGCTTGGCGCACTGCATGGCAAAGGTGGATGCCCAGTCGCCGTTCGAGGCGTCCTTCGGGGTCTCAACCGCAACGGGCGGGATATCGCCCTCGGGCAGCACGCCCGCTGCCACCGCTTTATGGTAAGCCGCCTCAACCACGCGGGTTGCTTCGGCACGCGCAAATTCATATGCGTTCATCTGTTCACTCTCCGTTAATTTTTCTCAAACCTGTATCGGCTGGGTGGATACCACCATTTCAAAATGGTGCTCGCCCATCAGCGAATGATCCACTTCCACCGTATAATCAATCACCAGTTCGCCGCCGTTTTCCCCCACGGTATTGCGTACATGCGAGGTGTGGGTGGAAACCGTCATTTCCGAACCAACCGGTGTCTGATACAATCCGACATGCCGTTCATCCTCGGCAAACAGCATGTGCGAAGGGTATGCGCCCGTGCGGATGAGCGCGACCGTCTTGCCGTCCAGCTTGACCGTGGTTTTGGTGCCTTCCAGCCCGGTCAGCTCGCTCTCCTCATAGGCAATGTAATATTTCCCGCCGCGCTCATACAGCGTTGCGGCGGTCACTAAGTCGATCCGCTCCTCATCGCAGTCGGCAAACTGCTGTTTGGAGGAAATCGACAGCCAAACGTCCTTTTTCATTGCTTGTTCTCCATCCATGCCATGGTCAATAGCTTGAAATATCCACCAGTCCTGCGCCCACATCGATCTGTTCCTGCAAAAACAGGCCCGCAAGCTGGTCAAATCCGTCCGGATCGTCCGAAACGAAATACCGGGTCTCGCCCGGCCCGCCGGCAGGGTCAAACTGGGTGGAAGCAAGGTTCGCCGCCTCCGCGCCCGAGTCAATGAGCGTCACATCCGGACCCATAAAGTCCCCGATTACATCCTCCAGCAGCGGATAGTGCGTGCAGCCCAGAATCAGCGTATCCACGCCCGCGTCTTTCAGCGGCGTGAGATACTCCGCCACCACCGTTTCGATCACCACATCCCCGCGCTGCACGCGGCCGTTTTCGACCAGCGGCACAAACAGCGGGCAGGGCTGGGTATAAAGCGTCAAACTACCGTCCGCATGATGCAGATAACGCTCGTACGCGCCCGACCGCACGGTCGCAGCCGTGCCGATCACGCCGACCTTGCCGTTTTGCGTCATTGTCATCGCGCGGCGGCACGCGGGTTCGACCGTGCCGATGATGGGGATATCGTTCTCCCGGTCGAGCAGGTCGAGCGCCACGGATGACACCGTATTGCACGCGATGATGATGGCTTTCAAGTCAAACTGCCGCAGGAACGCCACGTCCTGCCGCGCATATTTAATGATGGTATCCCGTCCGCGCGTACCATAGGGCACGCGGCCGGTATCCCCGAAATAGATGATATTTTCCTGCGGCATCAGCGCATGCAGCCGCCGCACGGCGGTCAATCCACCGAGGCCCGAATCGAATACGCCGATCGCACGGTTATCCATGATGCTCCTCCAGCGCCAGCTCGATCAAGCGGTCAAGCAAAGCGGGATAGTGCAGGCCCTCATAATCAAACAGCTTGGGATACATGCTGATCGAGGTAAAGCCCGGGATGGAGTTGAGTTCGTTGAACACGACCTCGCCGTCCTTATGGGTGACAAAGAAGTCCACGCGAGACAGGCCGCGGCAGCCCAGCGCCGCATACACGCGCAGCGCGTTCTGCCGCACGGTTTCGAGCTGCGTCTCAGTGATATGGGCCGGGATGTACAACTTGGAGCTTTCATCCTTATACTTCGCATCAAATGTATAGAACGCCTGCGTCGGCGCGATCTCGCCCACGGTGGACGCGATCGGACGCTGGTTGCCCAGCACCGCGCACTCGACCTCATGCCCGTCGATAAATTCCTCCACCAGCACCTTGCTGTCCAGCTTGAACGCCTCGGTCAGGCCCGCAGCAAGCTCCAGCATATCGCCCGCCTTGGCAACACCGACCGACGACCCCTGCGAGCAGGGCTTGACGAACACCGGGAACGAGCCGAGCGCCTCGGCCGCCGCACGGACTACGCCTTCCGCGCCGCGCTCAAAATCCTCACGGAGTGCAAGGAAGTATCTCGCCTGCCGCACACCGGCAGTCTCTACGATCGCCTTGGTGATCGATTTATCCATCGAATTGGCGCTTGCCGCCACGCCGCAGCCCACATACGGGATGCCTGCCAGCTCCAGCAGGCCCTGCATCATGCCGTCCTCGCCGCCGATGCCGTGCAGCACCGGGAACACACAGTCCAGACGCACCGCTTCGGTTTTCCCCTCGTGCAGCAGCATCAGGCCGTGTACGCCGCGGTCCGGCGAGAGCACCGCCGGCACCTTATCCGCCATGCGCTCCCACGAACCGTTTTCAATGCGGTCGGGATCGCAGGTCGGGCAGTAAAACCACTTGCCCTCCTGCGTGATGCCAACCGCGTAGATCTCATATTTTTCTTTGTCCAAATTGCGCAGAATGGACGCAGCGGACAGGCACGAAATATCGTGCTCGCTGGAAATGCCACCAAATAATACAGCCAGTTTCATTTTCCTGTTTCGCCCCTTCTTGTTATTACCTTCTACTCATACGGATAACATTATACGCCATTTGACGCGCAAATACAATGCAGAACCGCGCTTTTCCGCGCATCATTTCTACAAAATTTACAATTCCTTCACACTCTTTTTTTGAAATACCGGTTGACACGTTATATTATATCTCATATAATATTATTGCAAACACAAAAAGAGAGGTGGTTTCCTATGTCATACCCGATCGCCTCCTCCCTGCTCGACGGAATCGTGCTTGCGGTGGTCGAGCGGGAGAGCACCTACGGCTACCGCATCACACAAGATGTGCAAGAAGTGTTGGAAATTTCCGAATCGACGCTGTATCCCGTACTGCGCCGCCTGCAAAAGGACGGCTGTCTGACAACCTACGACGAAGCCTATGCCGGGCGCAACCGGCGGTATTACAAAATCACGGAGCACGGCCGCGCCCAGCTCCGGCAGCACCGCATCGACTGGCAAAACTATCGGAACGGCATCGACGCGATCTTTTTTGGAGGGGATAGCCAATGAACAGAACTGAATATATGGCGGCGCTGCGGCGTGCGCTTTCCGTCCTGCCCGAGGAGGAACGCGCCAGCGCCCTACGCTATTACGAAGAATATTTTGACGATGCCGGACCGGAAAACGAAGCAAAGGTCATTGCCGATCTGGGCGCGCCGGACAAGGTCGCCGCGCAAATTCTGGCAGACTATCAGGAGGTCGCTTCCGTCCCGCAGCCGGACGGCACCGTGCCAAATAGCAAACCGCGCCGCCGCGGCATCAACCCGTGGCTGTTGCTGGTGCTCGTGCTGCTGGCCATTCCGGTCGGCATCCCGCTTGTGGGTGTGCTGATCGGCGTGATCGCCACCCTGTTTGGCGTACTCCTGTCCGTTGTGCTGGTGGTGCTGGCATTCGTTGTAATCGTTCCGCTCTGCCTGCTGGCGGCGGGCGTCATCCTGTGCGGCATCTCCTTTGTCCTGTGGGGTATGCCTGCCAGCGCGGTCATGACCCTTGGCTGCGGTCTTGCACTGTTCGCGTTAGGCATTCTGGTATCGCTGCTGATGATCAAGCTGTGCACACTGTTTGTGCCGCCGCTGTTCCGCGCTTTTGTGGCCGTTCTGCGCTGGCCGATCGACAAGATCCGCGGCCGCACCCGTAAAAACGGAGGTGAAAGCAAATGAAAAAACTAATTCTCGCCTGCTGCGCGATTGTGGTCATTGGCGGCTGCCTGATGCTGGGCGGCTGGGCCGCGGGCGGGCAGCTGTACGCTTCCTATTATAACGGCGCGCTGCACCCGATCAGCGAAAGCATCCGCGATATTGCCTATGGCATGCGAAACCAGTGGCAGTATCATTCTTGGGTGGATGAACACGGCTGGCACTCGGGCTGGTTTGACGACCATCTGGACAACTGGATTGATGATACGGTCGATCATGCGGTCGATGACGCGCTGGACGACTTCAACACCGACTGGGTGGACGACTGGCTGGATACGCGGCATGAAGCGATCCAATCATTTGACCTGCCGAAGGCCTCGCTCGATACCATCCGCGACCTTGACCTGACATTCAAAAGCGGCACCAGCAGCAGCTTCACCATCGAAAGCGGCGCGGACTATGGTCTGGAAGGCGACTTTTCCATTGTATCCAACGAATTTGACAACGAAAAATGGGAACTGGAAATCACCTGTAACAGCGACGCGGTGACACTCATCCTGCCGGAAAGCGTCTCCAGCTATGACGATATCGAAATCACCTCCCGTCTGGATGCTTTGGTTTATATTGCCGTCCCGCTGCGTGCCTCAAAAATCGAGTTACATGCAGAAAGCGGCTCGATAGATGCTGACTTGCTATCCGCCCGCGAGCTGGATCTGTCGGTCAACGACGGTCTGCTGTACGCTTATCTGGACGGCCATGCGCAAAACTACCATATCGAAGCAAAAAGCAACTACAGCCCCGCAACCCTCAACGACGAGGAATTGGTCGGCCCGAATTCCGGTGTTTCGCGCTACGACAACCGCAAATCTGTGAGTAATCCCATCAACGAGTTGGAAATCCATGTGAACGGCGGCGGAACCGCTGAACTGCATACCATGGAGTGACGGCAGCGCCGTCTCCCCCTTGACGAACCTCCAAAAACAACGTATGATAGAAGAAAAGGAGTTTTTACTATGAATGGCAAGAAATTATACCGCAGTGAGTCCGACCGCATGTTATGCGGCGTATGCGCGGGCGTTGCCGAGTATTTCGGCCTTGACTCCACACTCATCCGCCTTGCCTGGGCCTTTCTCTGCTGCTTCGGCGGGACTGGCGTTTTAGCCTATATCCTTGCCGCCATCATCATCCCGACGCAGAGCGCCGTCCAGTAAAACCCCTCCTAAACGAGAGGATGTGCCCCTTATGCGTGAAAACCAGCAGCCGCTGACCGAAGAACCCATCGAACCGGTGCAGCCCGTTTCCGAACAACCGGAAGCGCCCGTCCTGCCCGCGGAGAACGACAGCGACGATCTTATCCAAACAGCAGACGACACCGCAGAAGAACCAGTCGAGGAAGAGGATATCGACCCCGCCGATGTCAAGATCTTCGGTTTGCGCCGCGTGTGCTTCCACGCCACCGCATTCGGTGTGGCCGGCGGCTATATCGTGACCGGCTTAATCGGCATTGCCGGCTTTACTGCGCCCAATGCGAATATCTGCGCGATCATCTGCGGCGCACTCGGCTATTTCATCGGCAGCCGCCTGTATAAAAAGCAGAAAGCCGCGCGTGACGCTGCGGAACACAACCCGGAAAGTGCGGAATAAAAGACAAAAAAGCAGCGGATGATGCATCCGCTGCTTTCTCTTTTGTGGTATACTATAAACAGTTCCTATGATTCTCAGACGACAACAAGGAGTGTGTGCCTTATGAAAACCGCCGTTGTTTATTTCTCTCAGGGCGGCGCCACACGGTCCTTTGCCCGCGCGGAAGCCAACGCGCGCGGCGCTGACCTGCTGGAAGCCGTACCGGTCAAAAAATATAACCCGCTGACCGCCTTCACACGCGGCTGCCCCGCTGCCATCCGGCAGAAAAGCGTGCCGCTGCAAAAAAATCTCAACCTGTCCGAATATGAGCGCATCGTCCTGATGGCGCCGGTTTGGGCCGGATTCCCCGCCCCGCCGTTCAACACCATGGTCAATCTGCTGCCTTCCGGCAAGGAGGTGGAGGTGCTGCTTGTCTCGGCCAGCGGCAGCAGCGACAAAAGCCACGACAAAGTGCGCGCCCTGATCCGCAGCAAGGGTTGCAAGGTCGTTGCCCAGCGGGATATCCGCTCGCACCAATGAACAACTACACCTATATTCTGCGCTGCGCAGACGATACGCTGTATTGTGGCTGGACCAACGACCTGACCGCCCGTTTGGCCGCGCACAACAGCGGAAAAGGCGCCAAATACACCCGCGGACGCGGCCCGGTAACGCTGGTGTACAGCGAAATCTTTCCCACGCAAAGTGAGGCCATGCGGCGGGAAGCCGAAATCAAACGCCTCAGCCGTGCGCAAAAGCAAGCCCTGCTCGATGCGCAGAGCGGCGGCGAGCTGCTCACGGTTTACGATGCGGATGGACGGGCCTGCGGCGAACGGCCGCGTGCGGTGGTTCACGCGCAGGGGCTATTTCACCACGTCTGCCACCTTTGGACGGTGGGCGTGCGGGACGGCATCCCCGGTCTGTGGCTGCAACAGCGCCAGTTTGACCGCCCGCTCTACCCCGGCGGCTTCGATCTGTCCGCCACCGGGCACATCGACCCCGGCGAAACACCGGAAACCGCCATGCTGCGCGAAGCGCGGGAGGAATGCGGGCTGATGCTGCGCCCGGAGGATATTCTTCCGGCAGGCAGCTATCGCCAGCAGTATTCGAGAGGCGAGGGCGGCGGCTTTGACGACGAGCTGGCCTTTGCGTTTCTCGCCCGCATCGACGGCATCCCACACTTTGCCCCCGGCTGCGAGGTTGCGGACATGGTATTTGTCGCGCTTGCTGACTTTGCCGCCGCACATACCGCGCCGCACGATCTGCCCGCGCGCCGCATGGACGGCAGCGCGCGGACCGTACCGCACGAAAGTCTGTGCTGCCTGCATCAGAGCGAGTGGGAGGGTGTGCAGACGCTGCTGGAGCAATACCTCAAACAATAACAATGCCGCCGTACGGTCCGAACCGACCGCACGGCGGCTGTTTTCTTTTGATACACACGCTTCCGCCCCAAAGGCTGCCCGACCTCACGGTCGGATGCGCATAATTGTGAAGTGGAACAGATCGCTGCGCAGATAATCCAGTGAGTAAAGCAGAGGATTTCCGCGCGAATCATAATGATACTGACGGAAACCAAAGGCTTCGCGGCCCTCCGGCAGCTGCAACAAGGCCCGCAGCGGGTCATCCTGCGGCGGGATGAACAACTCGGTCAGCGCGCGGCTGATGCGAATGCCGTGCGACTGCTCCAAATAGGAAAACAGCGAGGCCGGCACATGCTCTTGCAGCTCCGGCGCGTATTTGCGCGGCAGATAGCTCAGGCTGGCAGAGATGATGCCGCAATCCGCATGGCGGATGCGTCGCAGGATGAAAAACTCCTCCTCGGGCGGCGCTTCAAAAAAGCGGCTGACGTCCGCTGGCCCCCTGCCCACCGAGCACTCCACATGCGACTCTTCTTCCTCAATTCCCGCCGCCGCAATCATTTTGCTCATGCTTTGCAGTTGAGACAGGTCATTAGCGATGCGGCGGGGCCGTTCCAGCAGATAGGTGCCCGAGCCATGCTTGGATACCAGCAGACCGTCGCTGCGCAGCAGGTTCAGCGCCTTGCGCCAGGTTTCCCGGCTGACCCCCAGCCGCTCCGCCATATGCACTTCGGACGGGAGCTTGCTGCCCGGTTCAAACTCCCCCGCCTGATACAACGCCAAAAAGGCCTCTTTTGCGCGTAAGGCAGAAGATTTTTGCTGCATATGTGGTTCCTCCTCCTGTCGCGCGCACGTCCGGTCATGGCCGCGCCGCCGTTTTTGATATGTTCTATTATATATAGTTTTATCAAAAGTGCAAGTTTTCTCTTGTCAGAAATGGATTTTACATAGGTATATTGTATAATTCCTCCAGTGAAAAAACGTCGTTTCGACAAAATTTCGTAAGAGGTCTTTACAACTTTGTGTGCATATGATATAAAAGAACCACAGGTTGTCTATACCACTTATTGAGGGATGGAAAGGAGAAATCATATGGTATCAGGATAATATGCGGTACTTTTCGTCATAGGCTTTTTCGTATACATCGCGCTGATGATACTCATTGCCTATCTGATCCAGCAAAAAGGGAACCACACAAGGCGAGGACTACTTGATGGGCGGCCGAAATGTCGGCCTGCTGCTGATCTGCACGGCGGCTGCGACGGCAGTCGGTACGGGCACCTCGGTCGGCGCGACAGCAAACGGCTTCCGCGACGGCTAGCTCGGCGCGGTTTATCCGCTGGCCAATGCGATCGGTCTGGTAACGGTTGCCTTCTGCTTTTCGCATGTTCGCAAGCATAAGTTCCGTACGCTGTGCGAAGAGCTGCAATTCTATTACGACGGCAGCCCGTACATGCGCAAATTCATGTCGGTTGTAATCTTCATTGTTTCGATCGTCTGGGTTGGCAGCGCCATCAACGGCGGCGCCAACTATCTGGCTTTTCTGATCGGTATGGACATGATCCCGGCTAAAATCATCACCGTTCTTGCATTCGGCGTTTATGTATTCGTCGGCGGTTACATGGCCGTTGTCTGGACGGACGCCATTCAGGCAGTTCTGCTGTTCGGCGGCTTTGTTCTGATCGCCATTCTGGCTATCCCGGCAGCGGGCGGCTTTGACAACATCCGCGCGGCATACGAAGCGGCAGGCAATCCGGGCGCAATGACCGCGTTCGGTGTGGGCTCCAAGGGCGTGCTCGGCGTACTGGCTGTTGCACTCGCTTCCTACTACGGCGCAATGGCAGGCCCGACCGCACACATGCGTGTCTACACCGCCAAAAGCCCCGCAACGGCCCGCAAGGCAATCCTGATCGCGGCAGCAGTCGTTGGCTGCTTTTCGATCCTGCCGGCTATCGTCGGCATGTCCGGCTTCACCATCGCCAGCAACACTGGCGCGGAAAGCGTACTGGCTAACCCGGACTTCACCTTCGCTTTCATGGCAACGACCGTATTCCCGCCTGCCATCGGCCTTGTGTGCCTGATCGCCGGTCTGTCCGCCATCATGTCCTCGGCGGACTCGGACGCAATCGCGGGCGTGACCACCTTCCTGACCGACGTTTATGCGCTGATCTTCAAAAAGCCGGTTGCGGATGAGGATATCCCGAAATACTCGCGTATCATTCTGGTCATCATGCTGGTTGGCGCGTTCGGCATGACCATCTTCGCCAACGACATCATGAGCTACATCAACAACGTCATCGGCTCGTTCACGCCCGGCATGGCCGTGGCGCTGCTGGTTGGCCGTTTCTGGAAGCGCGCCACCTGGCAGGGCGGCGTGGCAACCATGGCCAGCGGCATTGTATTCGGCGTGATCTATCTGGTTTACCAGCCGTTTAACGCTTGGATCACCGAGGTCTTCAAGGGCCCGGCGCTTCCGGTAACCATCGTAACCTTTATCTTCTGCATCGTGGTCAGCCTGCTGACGCCTGCTTCCACGCACACCGAGGAAGAGCGCGTTGCACTGGTCATGGCGGAACGCAATCAGGAAAAGACCGCATCGGTCCGTTAAACAAGCTATCACATGGGTGGTTCGGCAAGCGGACCGCCCATGTGTCCGTTTTTCCACGGAGGAGCCTTTATGGAACTGTACTTTTTAAGCGTCGGCTACGGCAAGGCGATCGTCCTCATAGACGGGACGCACTGTCTGGTCATGGACGGCGGTCCGGGCAGCGAGGACGAAGCCTATGACCAGCCCGGCACCATCCGTCTGGCGGACTTTCTGCACCAAAAGGGCGTGCAAAAGATCGACTGCATGATCTGTACCCATCTGCACAACGACCATCTGAGCGGTCTGGTGGAAACCGCCGCGCAATTCCCGATCGACACGTTCTGGGTCAACCGCTGGCCGCAGACCAGCGCCGAGCGCGCCATTGCCGCTGCACTGCCCGAATGCCCGGATGATCTGAGCCTGCGCCTGTTCACCACCGGCTTGCAGCACTGGGAACGCCTGCGGGAAATCCTGTCTGCACGCGGCATACCTGTTCGGGAACGCGCCGCCACCGACCACTATGAACCCCTTTGGCCGGGCTGCAGCATCCGCCTGTTCGGCATGGACGAGACACAGATTGCCTCCCGCCGTGCGGAATTTGAGGCATTTTGCCGCATGGAGGACCCTGCCGCGCAGCGCGACGCCATGCGTGCGTTTGACAAAGTGGAAAACACATGCAGCCTTGCGTGCTGTCTGGCATACGGCGACTGGCGCGCCATGCTGACCGGCGATCTGTGCAGCGGATGGGACGCGCGCTGCGCCGCGCCGTATTTTCCGCGCGCACAAGTGCTCAAGCTGACCCACCACGGTCAGCGCGACGGTATGCCGCAAAGTCTGGTCGAAGCCTGCGACCCGCAGGTATTCCTCATGTGCGCAGACGAGGCGCGCACCTTCCGCAGTGCCTGTGATGAAGTGCAGGCACGGGCCGAGCAATATCTGACCGAGCGCGGCCGACCGGCGCAGGTCTACACCACCGGTCGTTTATCGCAGCCCTTCGGACTGCAAAACGACGAACCGCCCTGCGCGCTGTGCTGCGTTGCGCAGGAGCCGACACAATGCATCCCATATTACGCAAAGGAGGTCTGACCCTTGGTACTTTTTGAACAGGGCTACCGCTGGACACCGCTGGACGCACAGCATGATGTGCCGTTTTCCTTCACCTGCCCGGATGGGGCAGCCGAGGTGCGCCTGTACTTCACATTTTCCCCCGGCCGGGAAACCTCGGAGGAGATCTGCCGCCCGGAAGTGGAAAAAGCGCTGACACGCTACTACGACTGCTATCCGCACGAACTGCAACCCATGCGGGCGGAGCAGTTTCTCCCGGTCAAAAACCTGATCACGATCTCTCTGGACAAGGACGGCACATACATCGGCAACGCCCACCGCTGGGCGACCGAACAGGAGCATATCCTGACCACCGAACAGGCGTCCCGCGGCTTTGTGCCGCCGGCCCGGCTGTCGGGGGAATGGTCGGGTGCGCTGCATCTGCACGAAATCATCTCACCGGTGTGCTGCGGCACACTGCGCATCGAAGGGAGGCTGCCCGATGAAGTGGTATCCGGTTGAACTGCACACCCACACCGAACACAGCGACGGCGATTTCACCGTATCCGGTTTGGTTGAAGCCGCCCATGCGCGCGGCTTTGCCGCCATCGCGCTGACCGACCACAACACCGCCTCCGGCCTGCGGGAGTTTTATCCCGCGCTCGAGCGCGAAGGGCTTGTCGGTGTGGCAGGCATCGAATGGACGACGTATTTCGGTCATATGCTGGTACTGGGCGAACAGGGCTACACCGACTGGCGCGGTGTGCAGCCGCCCGAAATCGACCGTGCGATCGCCTCCATCCACCAAAACGGCGGTATCGTTGGCATCGCACATCCCTTTGCGCTGTCTAATCCGGTCAATACCGGCTATCACTGGGAGTTTCAGGTGGCCGACTGGACGGCGGTTGATTATCTGGAGGTCTGGTCGCGCGACGATGCGCCGCGCAAAATCCAGAGCCTGCGCGCGTTTGCGCTGTGGGAACAGCTGCTGGACCGCGGCTGCCGCATCACGGCAACCAGCGGCCGCGACTGGCACCGCGAGGATACCTTTGCCTACGCGCACACCTATGTCGGGGTGGAAGATGCCCTGACGCAGGACACGATTATGCAAGCGATCCGCGCCGGTCATGTCTGTCTGGCGGCCGGGCCACTGCTGACTATGCACGGCACGGACGCCAACGGAACCCGATGGGAGATCGGAGACGACGTACAGGCTGGGCCGCTCGAAATCGAACTGACGATCGACCCGGACACTCTGCCCAACGACTGGGACCGCAGTCAGGTCCAGCCGCAGGAGCTGCGCCTTGTGCAAAACGGTAGTGTGCTGGCCGTTTGTCCGGTGCAGCCGCACCAGCGCCTGCATCTGACGGCAGCTCCGGGCTGGCTGCGTGCCGATCTGATCGGCACATACTACGGCCGCACCGGTCAACATCTCGCCTTTACCAACCCGCTCTTTATCCACCAAAGGGGGTAAACAGCATGGAGCATCTTATCCTGCTGGGCCATACCACGCTGCGGCTGCTGCTGGCGCTCTGCATCGGCGGCGGCATCGGCTGGGAGCGCGCCCGCAGCCATCATCCCGCCGGGGTGCGCACGCATATGCTGGTCACTCTCGGCGCGGCTGTCGTCATGCTGCTGGGCAGCCAGACCGTAGGCGAATTTGTCGGCACCGCCAATTCCGACCCTGCCCGACTGGGCGCGCAGGTTATCTCCGGCATCGGCTTTCTCGGCGCAGGCACGATCATGAAAGAGGGCCGCTCGGTACGCGGACTGACCACTGCCGCCACCCTTTGGGTTTCCGCATGTCTGGGATTGGCTGTCGGCGCAGGGCAATATATCATCTCGCTCTGCGGCTTTGCCATTGCCATGCTTGCCCTGCGGCTGTTTAAATTCCCGCGCTTTGAAATCTCTTTCCTTTGCAGCCAGCAAGGGGATTGTTTCCATACCATCTGCAAGACGCTGGATCTGCAGGAGGCCAACATCAGCAATTTTTCCAGCCGGGATGTGGACGGAGAGCACTCCCGCGTGCGGTTCGAGCTGTACCTCGGCATGCACGGGCGCGATGTGTCCACCTCGGACCTGCTATTGCAGCTTTCCGCGATCCCGCAGGTTTCTTCCATCAACATTGATGCACTGTAATCACTCCCCTGACCGCAGGGTTCTCTTTGGTGACAATTACAGCATACATTGATTCGTTTTTCTTGTTATCTCCTTTTCTTAATCTGCGAAAAAGCGTGCCGCTCTGCGGCACGCTTTTTCTATTTGTGCACAGAAGCACAGCACTCGCTGAGAAAATTTCCTCCATCCTGCTCGCACTTCTCACAAAATATCTTTTGCAGTTTTAGATAATTGGCTCGTTGACTTTCCCCCCCTCCTCAAGAGTATTATGAATTCATCAGACAAAAGCATGTATACATAATACAACATTTTGTCTACAACCTCCAGTAAGGACAGGTGAGTCAAATGAAAACCTTTTCCATTCCGTATTACAGGTCATCTTTGGAGCTGCATGTGGACGAAAAAAACCTGCATGCGGTGCTCAATTCCCGCACCGACGAATATGATGCCGGTAAGAGCGAAGCAGAACTGGTGCGCGATGCACTGGAACATCCGATCGGCACCCCCCGCCTGCGCGAACTGGCAAAGGGAAAACAGAAAATCGTACTGGTCACCAGCGACCATACCCGCGCCGTTCCCAGCGAATTAACGCTTCCCATTCTGCTGGAGGAAATCCGCGCCGGGAACCCGGATGCGGATATCACCATCCTGATTGCAACCGGCCTGCACCGTCCCACAACCGAAGAGGAGCAGCGCCGGATGTTCGGCGACAACATTGTTGACAATGAAAAAATCGTAGTCAATCAG
>DXDZ01000009.1 GCA_019115185.1 Candidatus Agathobaculum merdipullorum | reverse complement strand
CACTTTTCGGGCAAAGGTCAATTCCGTACAGATCTATTTTTGCCGGGGCAGTATACATCCGAAGATCTGCTGTTCGCAGCTGAACACTTTTTTGACGGCGGTACTAATTTTGAGACGCCGATTCGGGAAGCGCTGCGACTGATAAACGAGGAAGCGTTTGAAAACGCCGATATTCTGTTTATCACAGATGGCGAAGAAACCATTTCCGATGAATTGGCATCCGAACTGCAGGAAGCGATACAGGACGCGCGGTGCTCTGTGGTAGGTTTGCTGCTGGATGCGGATAGTCCGAGTATGGAGTTTACGCTGGATAAATTCTGTGAGCGGATTTATCGGATCAGTGAAATGCATGACAAAGATGATATCCTAACCAATCTGTAAAATTCACATTTTGTAGATTGAAAGACCGTGCTGTGCTTTGTAAAAGCTCAGCATGGTCTTTTATTTATGCAAGAATAAGTATAATAATTTCTGATTCGACCTAATTCGACATAATTTGCAACAGCTATGTGATTAAATTGATATGTCGAAAAAAGTCGAACTATGTCGAATAGAAAGGAGATGCCAATGAAGCTCCAGTGTTAAGTTGAAAACTCTACACTATGTGAACCGATTGTGGCTCACTGTAGAGTGAAACTGTGCTATTCTTACGATAGAAACAGAAATGACAGACGATTCCGCTTTATGGACAAATCATCGGAGGCATGAACATGCAAGAAGGGTTGGGAGTCAGACTGCGTAGATTGCGCATCAGTCAGGGATTAAAGCAATCCAGTGTCGCAAAATCCGTTGGGGTAAAGAATGGAACGATTTCGGCATATGAGAATGGCATACGAACCCCTTCGTTCGTTACTTTGACAAAACTTGCAGAAGTCTACGGCGTCTCCGTGGATTATCTGATTGGAAACGAATACAAAAATGAAACCGTGTTTTCTCATCTGCATGGTTGGCAAAGAGAGTTTGTAGTGGAAGTTGCAAACCTACTGATACATAAATACAATCACTAATCTGCGATAACGTCAGCAAGCATTCGTGGTATTACGAATTACGGTAATCTATTTGCACTCGCAAAATGGATGTTTGCCAGACCTTATCTATATATCATTTGTACCTTGACAACAAAAGAGCATGGGTGCGCTCCTGTGAAGCAAGCGCCGGAAAGCTGCAACCCGCTGGGTTAAATGAGCAGATCAGCAGCGACCGTCGGCGGCTGAAGACCGACGGATTAGCAAGTTTATAAAAAGATAACCTGCTATTGGGCATCAAAGTAGCCATGGTCTTTGACGGCTGTGGCTACTTTGATGCTTATCATCTAACTCATTATGTCTTATTGTATGGACAAATATGAACAAAGAGGTGTATATTCATGACCAAAATTGCATATAGTGCTCCAGAAGTTGCACAATTACTCGGCATAAGCAAAAGTGCGGCATATAATCTGATGCATCGTGAAGACTTTCCGTCGTTCCGAATTGGTAGACGATGGCTGATACAGGAGAGCTGTTTAAATGAATGGATAGAAAAACAGCCTGACATCAGTAAAATCACGGTCCATAATTAAAATTTATATGTTATAATAATGATAATAACCAGAAGAGTATGTGCCAGAAAGGAGTCTATGGATAAAATGGCACGAAAAGCAAAAAAGCGAGAAGCAGGAAGCGGAACTATTACTAAAAGAAATGATGGTAGATGGCAAGCACAATATGTATCAGGACGAGACACTGCTACAGGTAAAATCATTCGTCATACGATTTATGGTAAGACGCAACGTGAGGTTGCTGAGAAGCTGCGATCAGCGATCTCTTGCATCGACAATGGCACTTTTCAAGAGCCTAGGAAAATAACGCTTGCTGAATACGCAAAAGAATACATAGAGAACCATGTGTCTACATTATCACCATTAACACAAGTCTCATATGAAAAAAATCTTCGTATTCATATTTTGCCTGCGTTAGGGAAGCGAAAACTGACGGATTTAACCAGACGAGATATTCAAGCATTTGTTTCTTCGTTGGGTAAAAACGGGAAAGAGTTGTCTCCAAAAACCATCCGAGTAATCCACGGGGTCTTACATGCATTGTTAGCTGCAGCAAAAAGAGATGAGATTCTTTTCCGGAATGTAGCTGATGATTGTACATTACCGCGCGTCACACAGACAAAAGCGAAAGCCATTACCACCGATCAATTAAAGCCGTTTCTCGATGCAATCAGACACGATAAGTTTTATCATATATATTATATTGCTATTTTCTCTGGACAACGAGAAGCTGAGGTGCTTGGTTTACGATGGGATGATGTATACTGGGAGACAAATAGTATCGTGATTCGTCAACAGCTACAGATTGTTCCCAACACAAAACCTGCCCAATATCAATTGGTTCCTCCTAAAGAAAACAAACAACGCCGTATTATACTTGCTCAAAGCGCAATGCAAATTTTGCGTTGCCAGCTTATCAAGCAACAAAGAATGCAATTGCAAGCTGGTTCTTTGTGGAGTAATCAATTGAATCTGGTATTTACAAATGAATTCGGAAAACCGCTTCATCATTTTGCGGTTTACAGTCATTTGAAAACTATCCTCAGCAGTTGTGGAATGGAAGATTTTACATTCCATTCATTGAGGCATTCATTCGCCACAATCTCCATTGAAAACGGAGATGATATAAAAACAGTACAAGCAAATTTAGGACATCATGCAGCTGCATTTACATTGAAGACATATGCTCATGTAAGTGATCGAATGCAGCAAAACAGTGCAGCTCGCATGGAGGAATTGATCTCTTCTTTGGAAGCAGCAGAATAACAGTTGCTGTCAAGATTGCTGTCAGTTTTTTTGAAGCCACTTAATAAGTTTCGAAATATAGTGCATAAATGCAAAAATCCTCACTTCTCATAATGAAAAGTGAGGAAATCTGGTGGACCTGAAGAGATTCGAACTCTCGACCTCTCGGATGCGAACCGAACGCTCTCCCAGCTGAGCTACAGGCCCATGTTATGAAATTTTTGAAGATGTGAACCGCTTGGCGATCACATGAGATACGCCTCAAAAAAGAGGGGCATATAAATGGCCCGTGTGGACTCCCAACTGAGCTACAGGCCCATATTTTATTTTTTCAGCATTTTTTACTGCTCTTGACAAGTAAATATTATACATGTAGAATAAACTCGTGTCAAGCGTTTTTTTCTGCTTGGTGAAAAAAAGAGTGCATCAGCCAGATGCGCCAAAAGGAGAATTGAAAAATGAAAAACAGCGAAAAGACAATGGAAAAAATCGTCGCCCTGTGCAAGGGCCGTGGCTTCGTGTATTCCGGCTCGGAGATTTACGGCGGCCTTGCCAATACGTGGGACTATGGTCCGCTTGGCGTGGAGTTTAAGAACAACGTCAAGGCGGCGTGGCGCAAGAAGTTTGTGCAGGAAAGCCCTTATAACGTCGGTTTGGACTCTGCCATCCTGATGAACCCGACCACTTGGGTCGCTTCCGGCCACGTCGGCGGTTTTTCCGATCCGCTGATGGACTGCAAGGACTGCAAGACCCGTCACCGTGCCGACCAGCTGATTGAGGATGCCACCGGCGAAAATCCGGCTGGCTGGACCAACGAGCAGATGAAGGCGTATATCGACGAGCATCAGATCGCTTGCCCGAACTGCGGCGGCCATAACTTCACGGATATCCGTCAGTTTAACCTGATGTTCAAAACCTATCAGGGCGTTACGGAAAATGCGAAGAACGAGATTTATCTGCGTCCTGAAACCGCGCAGGGTATCTTTGTCAACTTCCAGAACATCCAGCGCACCACCCGCAAGAAGATTCCGTTCGGCGTAGGTCAGGTGGGTAAGTCTTTCCGCAATGAGATTACGCCGGGCAACTTCACCTTCCGAACCCGCGAGTTTGAGCAGATGGAGCTCGAGTTCTTCTGCAAGCCGGGCACGGATCTGGAGTGGTTCAAGTATTGGAAGGATTACTGCCACAACTGGCTGTTGTCCCTCGGCATGAAGGACGAAAACCTGCGTCTGCGCGACCACGATCCGGAGGAGCTCAGCCATTATTCCAATGCAACCACCGATATCGAATTCCTGTTCCCGTTCGGCTGGGGTGAGCTGTGGGGCATTGCCGACCGTACCGACTTCGACCTGACGCAGCATCAGAACACCTCAGGTGTTTCGATGGAGTATTTCGATCAGGAAGCGAATGAGAAGTATATCCCGTATGTTATCGAGCCGTCGCTCGGTGCTGACCGTGTAGCGCTGGCATTCCTGTGCGATGCGTACGATGAGGAAGTCGTCGGTCAGGATAAGAACGGCAAGGACGATGTACGCACCGTGCTGCGCCTGCATCCGGCACTCGCGCCGTTCAAGGCTGCGGTACTGCCGCTGTCGAAAAAGCTGTCGGAAAAGGCAATGCCGATCTGGCAGGAGCTTTCCAAGCAGTTCTCGGTGGACTTTGATGACGCAGGTTCGATTGGCAAGCGTTACCGCCGTGAGGACGAGATCGGCACGCCGTACTGTGTCACGGTGGACTTTGAAACCGAACAGGACGGCTGCGTGACCGTGCGTGACCGCGATACCATGGAGCAGGAGCGCATCAAGATCGAAGATGTGGCTGCTTATATTGCCAAGAAGATCGCATTTTAATGAGAAGATGTAGAAAAACCGCTGCACATGCAGCGGTTTTTCTTTTAGGAAGTGTGACGATCTTCGGTATTGTTGTTGCCGCGGAACAGCAGGGAAATACACCACAGCGCGGCCAAGCCTACGAGAGCAAAAATGATACGGCTCATTGCGCTGGCCTGTCCGCCGAACAGAAAACCGACCAGATCAAATCCGAACAGGCCGATGCTGCCCCAGTTCAGGCCGCCAATAATGGCAAGGATCAATGCAAGTTTATCAAGGAACATAAAAACTCCCCTTTCCGGTTTTCCATAGTATGGCCGAAAAGGGGAGAAAACATGCGGGAAAAACGTTTTTTATGCTGAGCGGCTATTATAGCTGCGAAAAGACCTGACCAATCGGCGCGTGAATGACCAGATCGGCGCGGCGGTCGGCGGGCGTTTCGGACTTGTTGACCAGAACCAGCTTGTTGCCGCGGTAGTAGTCGATCAGTCCGGCAGCGGGGTAGACCGCAAGGGAAGTGCCGCCGATGATGAGAATATCTGCATTGCGGATGTATTCCACACTTTTATTGATCGTATAGCTGTCCAGACTTTCCTCGTACAGCACAACATCGGGTTTGATGATGCCGCCGCATTCGCATTTGGGAACTCCTGTGCCTGCGGCAATGTCCCGTACATCATATGGCTTGCGGCAGCGCATGCAGTAGTTGCGGAGGACAGAGCCGTGCAGCTCCAGCACCTCTTTGGAGCCTGCTTTCTGGTGCAGGCCGTCAATATTCTGTGTCACGACTGCGCGGCATTTGCCCATACGTTCCCATTCTGCAAGTTTAAGATGCGCAGTGTTCGGCTCTGCGTCCAGCGCGAGCATTTTCGCACGGTAGAAGCGGTAAAACTCTTCGGGCTCCGCCATGAAAAAAGTGTGGCTCAAAATGGTTTCCGGCGGATACTTGTATTGTTGGTTGTACAGGCCATCCACCGAGCGGAAATCCGGGATGCCGCTTTCGGTGGAAACGCCTGCGCCGCCAAAAAACACAATGTTATCGCTGGAGTCCACCCATTCTTTCAGCTTGGCAATTTGTGCATCCATGCTGCTTTTCCTCCTTTATTCCACGAAAGAAACAACGCCTTCCTTGCGGGGCTTTGCGGGTGTTTCCTTGGCGATATAGCCGATGGCAGCGGAGCAGATGACGATATGATCCTCGGGCACGCCGTATTCGGTCAGCAGGGCACGCACCTTCGGGTCGTCGCAGCACTCCCGGATCTGATTGATCCAGCACGAGCCAAGGCCAAGCTCGGTCGCCATGAGCAGCAGGTTCTCCATCGCAGCGGCGCCATCGACAAAGGCGTGATGCTCATCGCGCTTGTAGGAGATGATAATGTTGACCGGTGCGCCGTAGAAATTGTATTCCGGGCCACGGTTATCTGCTTCGGCAACCGCGCGGGCCAGAGCAAGAGATTTTTCGGCGCTGTACACTACGGTGAAATGCCAAAGATATTTGCCCATGCCGGAAGGAGCCCACTCGGCGGCCTCGACCACCTGCATGATCTGGTCTTTGGGCGGAAGTTTGGATTCAAACGCGCGCGTGGAGCGGCGGGATTTGATAATCTGCATCAGGTTGGACATGGAAAAAACCTCCTTGATTAGAATAAATATAGTATAGCCCCTGTACGGTCAGGTTTCAAGACAACATCACCAAAAATGCAAATAGATGTGTAAAAAAACTGTGAAAAGCGCGGTTTCTGTGATATACTGATACAGATTAAAAATGATAAACAGGAGACGGATACGATATGATTACAATCAGCGATCTGAGCTTGAATTTCAGCGGGGAGCCGCTGTTTAAAGATGTGAATCTGAAATTTACAGAAGGGAACTGCTATGGCGTTATTGGCGCCAACGGTGCGGGTAAATCCACGTTCCTGCGCATTTTGTCGGGAGACCTTGACCCGTCCACCGGTACGGTTTCCATCGCACCCAAGACGCGCATGAGTGTTCTGAAGCAGGACCATTTTGCATTTAACGAGGAGACCGTACTCAATACCGTGCTTGGCGGCAATCCGCGTCTGCTGGAGGTCATGCAGGAGAAAGACGCACTGTATATGAAGGACCCATTCACCGAGGAGGATGGCAACAAGGCGGCGGAGCTGGAAGCCGAATTTGCCGAGATGGGCGGCTGGGAAGCGGAAACCGAAGCCGGTCAGCTGCTTAACGGTCTGGGATTGGACGCGGACGCGATCCTGTATACCGAGATGCAGTATCTGGGAGACGTGGAAAAGGTCAAGGTGCTGCTCGCACGCGCGCTGTTCGGCAAGCCGGACATTCTGCTGCTCGACGAGCCGACCAACCATCTGGATATTCAGGCGGTGCGCTGGCTGGAGGATTTTTTGGCAGATTTCGAGGGAACCGTGCTGGTTGTTTCGCATGACCGTCACTTCCTCAACAACGTCTGTACGCATATCGTGGATATCGACTACGGCAAGATCAAGCTGTATGTCGGTAACTATGAGTTCTGGTACGAGTCCTCGCAGCTGATTCAGCGTATGATCAAAGACCAGAACCGCAAGAACGAAGAGAAGATCAAAGAACTGCAAAACTTCATTCAGCGTTTTGCGGCCAACAAGTCCAAGTCCCGTCAGGCAACCAGCCGCCGCAAGCTGATCGACAAGCTGACGGTTGAGGAACTGCCGGCATCTTCCCGTCGTTATCCGTGGGTGTCGTTCGCGGCTGATCGCGAGGCGGGCAAAGATATTCTGGAAGTGCGCGGCATTTCCAAGACGATCGACGGCGAAAAGGTGCTGGACAACGTCTCCTTTATTGTGCGCCGTGGAGATAGGATTGCATTCATTTCGGATAACGAATTGGCAATGACCACGCTGTTCCAAATTCTGATGGGTGAGATCAAGCCGGACGAAGGCAGCTTCAAGTGGGGCGTAACCACTTCTCAGAGCTACTTCCCCAAGGATAACAACGAATTCTTTGAAGGCCATACTGAAAATATGCTGGATTGGATTGCACCGTATTCGCGCACGGACACGCTGGAATCTACGCTGCGCGGTTTCCTTGGCCGTATGCTGTTTTCGGGCGACGATGTATATAAGCCGGTTCGCGTACTTTCGGGCGGCGAAAAGGTGCGCCTGATGCTCGCGCGCATGATGCTGTTCGGCTCGAATGTGCTGGTGATCGACCAGCCGACCAACCATCTGGATCTGGAGTCGATCACGGCGGTCAATAACGGCGTGCGTGATTTCAAGGGCACGGTGCTGTTCGCCTCGCATGACCATGAGTTCGTGCAGACCATCGCCACGCGCATCATTGAAATTCGTGAAAAGGGTGTGCTGGATAAGGAGTGCACGTATGATGAATTTCTGGAGTTCCGCGAAACCTATCAGGGTTAAATGAAAAAAGGGATATACGGCCTGCTTGTGCTGCTGGCAATGGCTGCGGCGGCTTATGCGTCGGCGTCTGTGCTGGGGTGGGGCTGCCCGGTGCAGCATTTCACAGGCATACCCTGTCCGGGCTGCGGTCTGTCGCGCGCGGCAGTTGCATTGCTTCGGCTGGATTTTTGGACGGCATTCCGCTATCATCCGATGATCTATGTGCTGCCGCCAGTGGTTTTGCTGGTTCTGTTTCGAAAAAAGCCGCTGTTTGGCTCTCAAAAGCGGGAGCGGGTTTTCTTGTGGAGCATGATGGCGCTCTGGGCGTGCATCTGGGTCGTGCGATTGTTGGCGCGCGATCCGTTGATCTGCGGCGCTGCGGCATAAGCATTCCGGGCCGTGAAAACGCATGGCAAGGCGCCATGCGTTTTTCTTTTAAATCTTCACAATAATTAAGGAACAGTATGTTCGCCATCGCTTGCTTCATCGCAGAAAACTGTGGTATAATAACCTAAATTGGGCATATACCAAGGAGGAAAACCGGAATTATGATTATCACGTGTCCGCACTGTCAGGCTGAGACCGATCACAAGGTGCACGATCATATCAATATTGACCGCAATCCTGAGTTGCGGGCGCAGGTGCAGGACCTGTCCTGCTTCCGCGTCAAATGCCCCAATTGTGGTGAGACGGCGCTTGTCGTACACCCCTGCCTGTATCATGATATGGCAAATCAGTTTATGGTTTGGCTGTGGCCGGAGGAGGGAGAAGCACCTAAGGCACAGTTTGACCCGCTGGCAGGTTATACTTTGCGGATCGTGGACAGTTTGAACGCATTCCGCGAAAAGATCAATATTCTGGAGCGGGGGCTGGATGACCGTGCAGTGGAAATCATGAAGCTGCTGCTGTTTACCCAGCTCAATCATGATTTGGATGTCGTGGAGCTGCTGTTTCACGAACTGGATGAGCGCACCGGAGACTTCCGGTTTGTGGCAGTGCTGTCCGATGGGGCGGAGCAGTATGTTGCCATGCCGGGCACAGTTTATCAACGGCTGCGGGAGGATGTGGAAACCTATCTGTACACACCCGGCGGCGACTTTACCAAGATTGATATGGCATGGGCGCACAGCGCGCTCGAGTTACTGCATGAGCTGGGATGAAAAAACGGCCTTTCCGAAAGGAAAGACCGTTCGATATGATTTGGTTTAGCCGAAGAACACCTGTATCAGTGTGCCGCCGATTACGGCAACGGCAAACGTGGCTGCAATTACAGGCAGTGCGCGATGCCGGCCTTCTTTTTCCTCAAACAGCACGATGTAGCCGAAGCCGGCGCCGGTCGAGAGTCCGGCAATCAGTGCGCCGAAGCTGATGGTGCCGCCGACAAACAGCTCGGAGAGCAAAACGCTCATGGCGCAACTGGGGATCAGCCCGAGGATGGCACACAGGAGCGGCTGGAAGATGCTGTCGGACAGAAGAAGGGACGCGAGCACTTCTTCGCCAATGATATGCACGACCAAATTCAGAACAAAGAGTACAGCAAACAGGAAAAACGCAGTTTTTAAGGTGTGCCAGATAACGCTCCAAACCGGAGAACCGGCGCTGCAATCACAGGCCGACATTTCAATCTCCAGCTCTTCGTCGCTGTTCGGACGGTGGCTGCGGAATACGGTATAGCGCAAAATGTAACCGCCGATCACGGCGATGGCGAACTTGACGACCAGCAACAGAACGACTTGTGACACACTGGCGCCACCTGCCAGCATAACGGGTACCGCCTCATCCGAGGTGGAAAGAAATACGGCAACTAAGGTCGCGGGCGCCAAATATCCGGCGGAGAAAAGGGCCGCGGCGGCGGCGGAGAAACCGCATTGCGGAATCGTTCCAGCTAGTGCACCGACAACAGGGCCAAATTGTGCGGCACGCGAAAGCAGAGCCGGTGTATTGGTCAGCCGGTTTTCGATATAATAGAGAAGAGCATATACCACAAGCAAAAGTGGAATGGTCTTGAGCACATCGAAAAACGCTTCCGGTAAAACGTGAGATAGGATATCGAGCAATAATTTCACCTCATAGCAAATGACAGTTAAACAAGGACAACTACAAGACAGTATAACACACGAATAGGCAATCGGGCAAGAAGGATTTGCCGAAATACACCAGTTTTGAAAGGGAAACGATCGAAGGATATGAAATTTAGTGATTTGAAAATCGAAAAAAATATACTCAAGGCATTGCGGGAAGCCGGATACGATGAGCCAACCCCCATTCAGCAAAAGGCCATCCCGCCGGTTTTGGAAGGCCATGATCTGATGGGCTGCGCGCAGACCGGCACAGGAAAAACCTGTGCGTTTTCGGTTCCGATCATCCAGCGCTTGTCCCGTTCCGGCGGCAAAGCGGGCACGATTCGCGCATTGATCTTGACGCCGACACGCGAGCTTGCGTTGCAGATCTACGAAAATGTCTGCCAATATGCGCGGTATACACCGTGCACCGCAGCAGTGATCTTCGGCGGTGTATCTCAGGTGCCGCAGGTGGAGGCTATCGCGCGCGGCGCAGATATTTTGATTGCCACCCCTGGACGGTTATGGGATTTGATGGGGCAGGGCATTGTGAAACTGAACAAGGTGGAATGCTTTGTATTGGACGAGGCCGACCGTATGCTGGACATGGGCTTTTTCCCGGATGTCAAGCGGATCATCAAGTATTTGCCGGCCAAGCGGCAGACGCTTCTCTTTTCCGCAACCATCCCGAAGGAAATTGCTGCATTGGCAGACAGTTTGCTGACCAATCCGGCGCGCATTTCCATCACGCCGTCAGCCAAGCCGGTAGAAAAGATCGAGCAAAAGGTTTTTTTGGTGGAAAAAGCAGAAAAAAGGGAACTGCTGATCGACACCATTCGTCAAAGCAATGTACACCAGACATTGGTCTTTACACGCACCAAGCACGGCGCGGACCGTGTCGCGCGTGATTTGAACCGCGCAGGCATTCAGGCAAAGGCGATTCACGGAGATAAGAGCCAGAACCAGCGCCAGCGTGCACTGGAGGAGTTTAAGGCGTGCAAAATCGCGGTGCTGGTTGCGACCGATATTGCCGCGCGCGGCATTGATATCAACGAGTTGCCGCTGGTCATCAACTTTGATTTGCCCAACATCCCGGAAACCTATGTGCACCGCATCGGCCGGACGGGACGCGCGGGACAGGAGGGGACTGCGATTTCCTTCTGCGACCGGTCTGAACGGCCGTATCTGGCAGATATCGAAAAGCTGATCGGCAAGCGTATCCCGCTTGCAGGCGAGATTCCGCACGTGGAAAAAGAGAATGAACGTGCAGGACGAGAAAACGGTCAGCGCAAGACAACCAATGTGCGCACGCGCCGCAAGCCGGTTTTGGAGAATGCTTCTGCGGAAGAGGTTGCCGCAGATGTCGCAAGGGAAAAAGCTGCAAAGCAAAAGGCACGCAAAAATGCTGCCGCAAAGCGTCCCTCTCGCAAGGAAAAAGCAGCAGAAGTACAAAATGAGCAGCGTGCAAAAGCGGCGGCGCCTCGCACCAAAAAGGCGGCGTCTTCCCGCACGCGGGGACGGCGCAACGATCCGTATGCACGTTTTGAAAAGAATGAACCGCGCGTAGATGCACACACACCGTCTCGTGCCTATGCTTTGAGCGAAGAAGCGGCGGCTCGCATTCGGAAAAAGGTAGAGGATGCGCTGGCAGCGCGCGCTCAAAGAGCATCCGCACCGGCGCAGCCGGCTAAGAAAAACACAAAGACCGCTGTTCACCGGAGACGGCGCAGCGCGAAATGATCGGTTGAAATATTCCTTTATGGATAGATAGAAAAATGAACAGGAAAAGGAGTAAACAACGATGAACGGCGCACGACACCGCTTTGCCCTTGGGCTTACCTGCTTTTTTTTGATCTGCCTGACGGTGGTTTACCCTTTCCTGCTCTATACGCCAAATGCGTTTGTCAGCCGGTGGCGGGAATGGTATATCGAAACCGCAATGGGAACCATGACGCACCAGTGGCTGGCGACCTGGTTTATTCCGAACGACATCATCGAAGAGGTCATGGCAAAGCGGTACATGCTCAATCAAAAGCAGGAAGGCATCACCAGTGCATGGAGCGATGTGAGTGATCAGGAAGCTAAGGCATCCACGCCAAAGGAGCAGTTTTACCAGACCTTTTCGGAGCTGGATGAGGAAAGTTTTGAAGCCTTTCTCCGGGGCAATCCGGAGTACATAGCTGATGGATATGACCATATCAACATTGACCTGATTGGGGATGCCACGCAGAAAAACTATAACACGGGCATTACCACCAAGCAAGGAGATACGGTTTTGGCAATCAACGCAGAGCATGGAATCCTGATTGCTGAAATTGTTGGAGAAGATTCGCTTGGTATGGAATATGCCGGTAAGGTTGCGCTTTGCAAAAAACCGGAAAATATTTTTGTCGGAACGTGTGAAGGACTGTTTTCCTATGGCTCTTATGTTTCGGATATGGTGCGGAATTATGATGCAATTCTGGGGATCAATGCCTCCGGTTTTGCGGATTATGAAGGCAACGGAACCGGTGGCTTGCCGTATGGGTTCCTGAAAAGCCAAGGGGAAACACTCCAAACCGCTGTAGGTGATACATGGAAGATTATCGGTTTTGACGAAGAGGATCATTTGCAGATCGGCGCGTTTACCGATACCTCCAATCTGCGCGATGCGGTGGAGTTCCATCCAGCGCTGATTATCAATGGGGAAAATCTGGTTGCAGGCACAGGCTTAAATGAGCAGCAGCCGCGCACGGCGATCGGTCAGGCGGAAGACGGAACGGTCATTATGCTGGTGGTGGACGGACGTCAATTCCATTCTTTCGGCATTTCCATCGAGCGATGCGCCGGCATCATGGAATCCTACCATGCGTATCAGGCATCCATGCTGGACGGTGGTTCATCATCTGTCATGGTATATCGAGGACGGGAAATCACCAGTCCGACAACCTTGTCGCAAAATCCGGAAGGACGGTATTTGCCGGACGCATTTTTGATTCGGTAACTGTTTGAACTGAAAAAAATAAAGGCACGGCAAATTGCCGTGCCTTTTTGTGCGATTTACTCCTTTCGGTGCTCTTGTTTCCACGCTTTGATTTGTGTAAGACGCGCTTTATATTTGCTTTCCGAGCCTTGTTCGGTTGGGTGATAGTATTCGCGTCCTTTCAGTGAATCCGGCAGACATTGCATATCGGTCAGCTTGTCGGCTGTGTCGTGCGCATATTGATAACCTTTTCCGTATTCCAGTTCCTTCATCAGCCGGGTTGGCGCGTTGCGGATGACCAGCGGTACTGGCTCGGAAAGTTGAGTCAAAGCATCCTTTTTTGCACTTTCATAGGCAACATACAGCGCGTTAGACTTGGGCGCAAGCGACAGATAGACCACCGCGTGTGTTAAATGCACGCTGCATTCGGGCATTCCGATAAAATGGCACGCCTGATAGGCTGCGACTGCAATTTCGAGCGCGCGCGAATCGGCCATACCGACATCTTCGCTGGCGAAGCGGATGACACGCCGCGCGATATAGAGCGGATCTTCGCCCGCTTCCAACATGCGCGCCAGCCAGTAGACAGCGGCATCCGGGTCGGAATTGCGCATGGATTTGTGAAGCGCGGAGATCAGGTTATAATGCTCCTCGCCGGTCTTGTCGTACAGCAGCGACTTTTTGGAGATGCACTGCTCGAGCGTCTCGCGTGTGACAGTAACCGTTTTTCCATCTGTATCGCTGTTGAGCACAAGCATTTCAAGGGTGGACAGGGCGGTACGAGCGTCGCCATTGGCAAAGTTTGCGATTGCTTCCAGCATGTCCGGCTCGATCTGGATTTTCTGCGCGCCGAAGCCGCGCGGATCGGTCAGCGCGCGGGAGAGCAGGGAAGTAAGGTCGCTCGTTGTCAGCGCCTGCAGCACAAACACCTTGCAGCGCGACAAAAGGGCGCCGTTGACCTCGAATGACGGGTTTTCCGTCGTCGCGCCGATTAGAATAATGCTGCCCTTTTCCACAAAGGGCAGAAAAGCATCCTGCTGTGCCTTGTTGAAACGGTGAATCTCGTCCACAAACACAATGGTGCGCTCGCCGAAGCGACGGTTATCCTCCGCCTGCTGCATCACCTGCCGGATTTCTTTGATGCCGCTGGTGACAGCGGAAAAGTCGATAAATGTTGCTTTGGTGCGGTTTGCGATGATGCGTGCCAGCGTGGTTTTGCCCACACCGGGCGGTCCCCAGAAGATCATGGAGCTGACGCGGTCGCTTTCAATCAGGCGGCGCAGTACCTTTCCTTCGCCCAGCAGGTGGGACTGCCCGACAAACTCGGACAGGTCGCGCGGGCGCAGTCGTGCCGCCAGCGGACGGCTATCGTCTCCGCCGAACAAAGTCTGTTGTTCCATGCGGCGCACCTCCTTTACATGATATCTGTATTATATCACCGAACAAATGTTCCTGCAAGAAGGTGTGAAAAATCCTCTCCGGAAAGGAGAGGATTTTTTGATTATTGCAGGGGAACGTCCACACCATCAAAGTTCAGCAAGACGATATCGGACGGGTTGAGTGGCTCGTCGAACATCCACTGGTCGTTTGCGTGCCCATCGCTGTTGGGATCGGACATATCATCAACGCTCCAACCGCCTTTAATGCAGTTGTTGGTCAAATAGAGCTTTTTGCCATCTTTTGTCATGGCATAGGTCGGCCGGCGACCGAGGATGGTGCCCTTGCTTGCGGAGCGGGCAGATACCCCAATTTCAGAGACGCGGATTTCTTCGACCAGTGCGCCGCCAACTTGCACGTTCGGGTGGTAAACGACTTCATCGGCCGTTTCCACTGTGATGGTGCACGACCAGTCGCCTTCGACGAGAGCATGTAACAGATAAGAGCCGTTCAAATCGCTGAATGTCAGATAGGGGAGGTCGTCTGGGGTGACATCGAATACTTCATCGAAATACCACTGGTCGTTGTATTGGAAGTATCTGCCGCCGCCGAAAGATTGATTCGGGTCACGTGCGTCGGTTACTCTAATGTGTATACTGCTGCCGGAATGATTCGCTTCGCCCAGAAAAGCGGCTTGAATATGCAGCTTGCCGTCTTCGCCAAAGCCGACAGAGGACAGGCGGACGCGGTCGCTGCCCTCCAATTCGCAGGGTGTCTGTTCAGGAATTAACGGAATATGCTCTGCAAAGAGCGGCACGCCCATGTCCTCCGTCATGTTTTTCAGTCCGGTGACGGACAGCATTTCACGCGGGAAATCAACCGTTTCCTCCGCGCGTTCGGCAGGCTGGAAACTGCTGAAAGACACGTTGACTTCCGTGCCATCCGCGATCGAACGGCCAATCTCGTAGATCTCGATGAGTGCTGTGCGGCTATTTTCGTCATAGTATACTACGCGCTCGCCGCCGACCCAGCCGTTGACGATCGGCGCATCTTTATCCTGTTCGTACTCCAGCCATCCATTAATCAGCATATCCTCGCTGAGCCGGTCGCCGGTTTTGTCCTGCACCTCGACCCAGACGCGCACCATGCCGCTGCTTGCCAGCGCAGCCACCGGTCGCACCTCAATGCCGTTGTCCTCGACGGCAATGCCAGTAATAGATTGGCTTTGCTCAGAAAAACTGCCGAGTGCATTTTGCAGTGCGGCGCGGATAGCTGGGATGGCGGCGGCGAATGCAGAAAAAGTCAGCAGCGCAGCAAGCACAGCTGCCAATACCATTCTTCCCGTTGTCCAGCGCAGCTTAGCACGGCGGGGATGAAGCTGTTGGAGAATTTCCGCGCGCCGTTCGGGCGAGAGTGTGATATTTTGCATTGTCATATCTAAGTCCCTCCTCATACTGCGTTTATTCATCGTAGTACCATCCTTTCAAGACTTCGCGCAGCATTTTGCGGGCGCGGGATAGGCGAGCGGTGACAGTCGAGACATCCACATGTAAAATGTCTGCGATCTCACGCGCTTTGAGTTCCTGATAATAGTACAAGATGATCACTTCGCGGTAAGGACGTGAAAGCGCCAGAATGGCGCGCGGCAGTGTGTCATCCACCTGCGGATCATCCGTGGAGGTAAAGAGCGCATCCAATTCTTCAGCAGGGGCATGGCGGCGTTTCCATGGGGAACGCAGATAGCTTTTGCACACGTTGATGGCGATGCGGGTGATCCAAGTCAGCTCGCTGCCTTCGCCGCGAAATTTGTCCGCGTTGCGCCATGCTTTGAGCAAGGTTTCCTGCACCGCGTCCTCGGCCAAATGCACGTCTTTCAGATAAAGCGTGCACAGACGCAGCAGGCGGTTACCCCAGTCGTTCAGCAGACGCGCAAAGCCGTCCTCGTCCTGCAGATACGAGGGAGCCTTGTTTTCAGTCGGTTCCATTACGGCTTCACATCCTTTCAACCATTTGACGCACAAGGGAGGAAAATTACTGCAAAAAAATTGAGGCTTTTTGGAAAGCCTCAATTAAGATGTAGCTCGTCATTCATAATCAACCGGCTCACCGGTCAGCACATCGTAATAATACCAGTCATCGCTGTTATCGTCCACGAAAAAATAGAGACCAAGTGGGCTTTGTGTTCGGTCACCCGTGATGCGTCCAATATATCTGGCGCCTTCGGTTTCGCCAATCGGTGTGATCTGTGCAACCGAGAACGGATGCATGATAAGTAGATACAGCGGTAGTACTATGAGAAACGGTATATAGAACACGAGCAACAAGATAAAGACATTTTTCACTTTGCTGTGCGGCTGTTGCGGCTGCATTGGTCGGCGGAAGGGCAGAAGCTGGTACAACCAGACGGCAATGCCAATCAGCGCCAGCAGGCACAACCACCAGATGTCAGGTTGATACCACATGTGCCCGCCACCGTACTCCAGCAGCAGATAGGCCAATGCAGTGCACAGCAACAACAGCAGTGCGCCCTGCCAGCGCGGTGTACGGTCGGGCCGTTCGCGTTCAATATACTCGACGGCTACTAAGGGAATCAACAGCATTGCAGCACCCCAGATCCACAGATAGACCGCGTTGATGCCAAGTGCTTTGTCATACGCGAAGTTAAGCCAAGTGGCAAGGCTGCTTGCCGTCAGCCAGACAGCGATGGCCAGCACAGCCAGCATAGGGGTGGAAAGCTGCTTTTTCATCTCTATCCCACCTTTCAAAAAAGGCAAACGGGCAAAGCCTTGCGGCTTTGCCCGTTTTATCATCCTGCGCTGCAAGGCGCTATTTGATTAAAAAGGAACTTACGCTTCTGCCTTGATCTTCTTGAGCTTAGCAAAGCGCGGCAGGCCGTTCACCTTCGGGCCTACGTTCTCGCCGGCGATCAGCGGCATAGCATACTCGACGAACTTCTCGGTTACGCCGTTGCCTTCCTCGTTGATCCAGTCGCGCGGAACCTTCTTCTCGGTATTGGCAACCTCGGAGAGTGGCAGCAGCTCGATTTCGCACTTGTAGCCGTTTGCATCACGGGTGCACTTGAAGCCCGGCATGTAGTCGGTCTTGCCGGCAACAGCGTTCTCAACCGCTGCCTTACCGGACATGTAGGACTCATCCACGTCGGTCTTGGAAGCGCAGTGCGCTGCGCAGCGCTGGAGCAGAGAAAGCTCGATGCCGCGTACCTTGCAGCCCAGCTCGTTCTTGACGGTATCTGCCAGCATAGCAGCCAGACCGCCCAGCTGTGCATGACCAAAGCCGTCAGTTGCAGAGGTCTTAGCCTCGGATACGAAGGAGCCGTCCGCATAGTGGATGCCTTCGGAAACAGCAACCAGGCAGTTGCCCTTTTCTGCATAGATGCGCTTTACGTCTGCGAGGAACTTCTGCATGTCGAAGTCGGTCTCGGGGAGGTAAATCAGATCCGGGCCAGCGCCCATCGCGGTTGCCAGACCAGCAGCGCCAGCCAGCCAGCCAGCGTGACGGCCCATGATCTCAACAACGCAAACCATGCCGGTGTCGTAAACGCGCGCGTCCTGATAGATCTCCATGCAGGAAGTGGCGATATACTTTGCAGCGGAAGCGTAGCCCGGGCAGTGGTCGGTGCCGAACAGGTCGTTGTCGATGGTCTTCGGAATGCCCATGACGCGGCACTCATAGCCGGACTTCATCATATACTTGGAAACCTTGTTGCAGGTATCCATGGAGTCGTTGCCGCCGTTATAGAAGAAATAGCGGATGTCGTACTTCTTGAAGATTTCCAGAATACGCTTGTAATCGGTGTCGTCCACATCCGGATCAGCCAGCTTGTAGCGGCAGGAGCCGAGCGCGGAGGACGGGGTGTAGCGCAGCAGCGCGAGCTCGTCGCGGTCTTCCTTGTCGATGTCGTACAGTTCGTCGTTCAGCAGGCCCTTGATGCCGTGTGCCATGCCGAATACACGGGTGATGGACGGGTTGTCCAGCGCGGTCTCCAACGCGCCGAGCACGGAAGAATTGATTACCGAAGTCGGGCCGCCCGACTGGCCGATGACGCAAGCGCCTTTCAGTTCACTCATAATGATAAACCTCCTAACAAATTAAAACACAGGGTTTGCCCGCTGCGTTCTCTTGCAATATAAGGGTATCATAAAACTGCTCTAAAATCAATGCAAAACAGAATTTTTTGCATGCAGTCGGACATTTTAGGCAGATAAGCAAAAAATGGGCGCAATTTTGATGATGTACTTGATTTTATGCGAACATACTGATAAAATAAAGGAAGAATTAAGCGCAAGCTAATTTGTAGGAAAGGAAGTTTACTATGCCATTAGTTACTACTACCGAGATGTTTAAGAAAGCCTATGCCGGCGGCTATGCGGTCGGTGCTTTCAACGTGAACAACATGGAGATTGTTCAGGGCATCACTGAGGCCTGCCAGGAGCAGCACGCTCCGGTTGTGCTGCAGGTTTCCAAGGGCGCGCGTGCCTATGCTAACCACACCTATCTGGTGAAGATGGTAGAGGCTGCTGTTCAGGAGTGCCCGGATATCCCGATCGCGCTGCACCTGGACCACGGCCCGGACTTTGAGACCTGCAAGTCCTGCATCGACGGCGGCTTTACTTCTGTCATGATCGACTGCTCGAGCAAGCCGTTCGACGAGAACGTTGAGATCACCAAGAAGGTCGTTGAGTACGCGCATGCACACGGCGTTGTCGTTGAGGCAGAACTGGGCACGCTGGCTGGTGTAGAGGACGACGTTCAGGTTTCTGCTGAGGATTCCTCTTACACCCATCCGGAAGAGGTTGAGGAGTTCGTAACCCGCACCGGCTGTGACTCGCTGGCAATTGCTATCGGCACCTCGCACGGCGCTTACAAGTTCACTCCTGAGCAGTGCACCCGCAACGAGAAGGGCATCTTGGTTCCGCCTCCGCTGCGTTTCGATGTTCTGGAGGAAGTTTCCAAGCGTCTGCCGGGCTTCCCGATTGTACTGCACGGTTCCTCTTCGGTTCCGCAGAACTTTGTTGACATCATCAATGCGCACGGTGGCAAGATGCCCGATGCAATCGGCATTCCGGAGGAAGAGCTGCGCAAGGCTGCTTCGATGTCTGTCTGCAAGATCAACATCGACTCCGATATCCGTCTGGCTATCACCGCTACCATCCGTGAGTACTTCGACGAGCATCCGGATCACTTCGATCCCCGTCAGTACCTTAAGCCCGCTCGTCAGGCTGTTAAGGACATGGTTGCGCACAAGCTGGTCAACGTTCTTGGCTGCAACGGCAAGGCATAAGAAGTTTCTTTGTTTTGAAGCAGAACGAACCGCATCCTTTTGGATGCGGTTCGTTTTTTTATTTTGGTGGTAGGCCTGACAGATGCTTGTGATAGCAGTTTTCATACTTTACATTATGAAAGTGCTGTGCTATAATAAAAATAACGGAACGCAGTATGGATGTAGGAGGGATATGTTTTGAACCGAAAGCTAAAAGATGAGGATATGGATATCCTGTTTCGGGGCATTCTCAAACTCAAGACAGTGGAAGACTGCTATGATTTCTTTGAGGATCTGTGTACGATTGCCGAGCTGCGAGCAATGGTGCAGCGCTTTCAGGTGGCTCGTATGCTGGATGAGGGCCGCATCTACAGCGATATCGTGCAGGAGACGGGCGCGTCAACGGCGACGATCAGCCGCGTCAATAAGTGTCTGGTATATGGGTCGGACGGCTACCGCAAAATGCTCGACCGCTTGAAAGAAGACGATGAATAGTTATCAGACTCTGTCGGCATACTATGACCGCTTTACGGATGATGTGGGCTATGAACAGTGGGCGGATTTTTTTGTCGCGCTCTTTGCACGGGAAGGTGTGGAACCCAAGATCGTGCTCGATCTGGCCTGCGGCACGGGCAGCCTGACCCGTTTACTTGCGCAGCGCGGATATGATATGATCGGTGTGGATGCCTCGCCGGAAATGCTGATGCAGGCGATGGAGAACACTATGGACTGTGACCCGCGTCCGCTGTTCCTCAACCAGCGCATGGAGCAGCTTGACCTGTACGGCACGGTGGATGTGTGCTTGTGCTGTCTGGACAGTATTAACTATGTGACCGAGCCGGAAACGTTACAGAAGGCGTTTGACCGTGTGCACCTATTTCTTGAGCCTAAAACAGGCCTATTTGTGTTCGACATCAATACGCCGGAAAAATTTGCGCGTATCGATGGCAACAGCTATGTGCGCGAGGACGAGGATGTGTTCTGCGTTTGGCAGGCTGCGGTCGAGGATGACCTGTGCGCCTATCAGTTCGATATTTTTGAACGGGAGGGCGACGCATGGACACGCGCGCAGGAGACGCATGAGGAGCGTATTTACACGATTCCAGCGTTGACGGCGATGTTGGAAAAAGCCGGTTTTACCGAAATCAAAACCTATGGAGACCAGAATTTCTCGCCGGTACAGGGCGGGGAAGATCGGGTCTATATTACCGCACGAAAGAGAGACTAATACAATATGAGCGATACGTTACTTCGCGCAATCGCCCGCGATGCGGGGATTCAGATTTCTGCCGCTATTACGACCGGTTTGGTTGAGCGCGCGCGGGAGATTCACGACACCACGCCGGTGGCAACTGCGGCGCTTGGCCGCACGCTGACCGCGACTGCCATCATGGGCAGCCAGCTCAAGACCGATGATGGTTCCGTGACCGTACAGGTCAAGGGAAACGGCCCACTGGGCACGATTGTCTGCGTCGGTGATGCGGACGGTTGGGTGCGCGGCTATTTGCAAAATCCGGGCTGTGAGCTGCCGTTGCGTGCGGATGGTAAGCTGGATGTGGGCGGCGGCGTAGGCCGTGGCTATCTGATGGTCATTAAGGACATTGGCCTGAAAGACCCGATCACAGGCACTGTTGCATTGGTCAACGGTGAGATTGCTGAGGATCTGACACGCTATTTTGCAGAAAGTGAGCAGATTCCGTCGGCGTGCGCATTGGGTGTGTTGGTGGATACCGACCGGACAGTCAAGTGCGCGGGCGGCTGGCTGGTGCAGCTGATGCCGGGTGTCAAGGATGCGGATATTGACCGTCTGGAATCCAATCTGTCCAAGATCGAGCCGATGACCACGATGCTTGATAAGGGGATGACGCTCGAGCAAATCGTGCAGGCTGTGCTGGACGGCTTTGCGGTGGACTTTTTGCAGACTGATCCGATCGGTTACCGCTGTGCGTGCAGCCGGGAGAAGGTGGAGCGCGCTCTGCTCAGCATGGGAAAAGATGAATTATCCAAAATGGCGGAAGAACAGGAAAAAAGTGAGGTTACCTGCCAGTTTTGCGATAAAGTCTACACTTTTTCACGGGAAGAGTTGCGGCAGCTTTTAGCGCATGCAGAAAAATAAAAAAATCTTGAAAAAAGTGTTGACATTTGGCTGATGTTTCGATATAATAAATCTCGCCGCTGATGATTACGGCGGCGGCGATTCGGCCCGGTAGCTCAGTTGGTTAGAGCGCCAGCCTGTCACGCTGGAGGCCGTGGGTTCAAGTCCCATCCGGGTCGCCATTTCTTCAACCGAACGGTTGGAGAAAACTTGCCTCTGTAGCTCAGTCGGTAGAGCAGGGGACTGAAAATCCCCGTGTCGGTGGTTCGATTCCGCCCGGAGGCACCATAAATATGCGGCTGTAGCTCATCTGGTAGAGCGCCACCTTGCCAAGGTGGAGGT
>DXDZ01000008.1 GCA_019115185.1 Candidatus Agathobaculum merdipullorum | reverse complement strand
GATGGCGATGATTTGCGTGTTCAATAGAAATCCTCCTCTCAAAGAAATAAGCTGTTTTCCAAATTGGAAAGCAGCTATGTATGGGCATGAAAAAAGCCGTTTGGCAAGAACCAAACGGCTATGTTTATGTTACTTTGATTTTATTTGAACTCGGAACACACAACTTTTGAATTAGCAGAAAAATTTGCGTGATTATGGCCTTGATTAGCAAGATACGCGATTTGATTAGCAGAAACGGCATATTTTCTGCTAATGATTAGCTGGCTAATCGAGGCAAATGGTTTCGCGTTTTTCTGTGCCAAGTTAATTTCGATTAGCAGGATCGCCTTTCTGCTAATCGGGGTTAGTTACAAGTTTATGTTTTTTGGCATCTTCGTTGAGAATGAGAAAAGCCAGAAAACCCTGATTTTATGGGGGTTTTCTGGCTTTTCAGCTGGCATCCCTGAGAGGATTTGAACCTCCGGCCTACCGCTTAGGAGGCGGTCGCTCTATCCAGCTGAGCTACAGGGACATCTATAAAATATTAAGTTGTTGACTATTGCCTTTTTCCTAAAGGTGTTTGTTGTAACGCGACCTTAGGAGGCGTGTGCTCTATCCAACTGAGCTATTGCGACATATGAAATTTATGATTAAAGCACGACGAAAGTCGAACTGCAATCCTGATTGTAAAATCCCCCAGGCGAGCGTTGTAACGCAACCTTAGGAGGGCGGTGCTCTGTCCAGCTGAGCTACTGGCGCGTATACAATTTTTATTCGTTTCTGTGACCCCGGCGGTCGAGAACCCGCCAAATGTTAGGAGGCGACCGCTCTATCCAACTGAGGTACGGGGGCTTATACAGAAAATATATAAAGAATGCGCTGATTTAGTGGCCCTCACAAGTAGGCGCACAGTGCAGACTATTTATTTATCTTACTGCATTTGAAATGAAATGTCAATTGAGAGGCAGGAGAAAGTTGAAACAAAAAAGCGAGCAAAAACTTTGTGAAAAGAAAAACATTGCGTGTCGAATGAGAACATGCTATGATACAATTATGTAAAATGGGGGAGTAGGTATAGTTTGACTAAATCCTCTGTTTTTCGGCTATAAGGAGGGTATATTTGTGAAACAAATGCATATCACCGAAACTGTGCTTCGTGATGCGCAGCAATCGCTAATCGCAACCCGTATGCCGTTTGATGACTTTGAAGCCGTGCTGGACGAAATGGATCAAGCAGGCTATCATTCGATCGAATGCTGGGGCGGTGCGACCTTCGACAGCTGCCTGCGTTACCTGAACGAGGACCCTTGGGAGCGTTTGCGAAAAATCAAGTCGCACATGAAAAACACCAAGCTGCAAATGCTGCTGCGCGGACAGAATTTGTTGGGGTATCATCATTATTCGGATGATACAGTGCGCCGGTTCGTGCGCAAGAGCGTGGAAAATGGTATGGATATCATCCGCATTTTTGATGCGCTCAATGACATGCGCAATATCCAAACCGCTGTGGATGAATGCCTGAAGGCAGGCGGACATGCACAGGGCTGCATCTGCTATACGCTCAGCCCGATCCATAATCTCGAGATGTTTGTCTCTCTGGGCAAGCAGATCGAGCAAATGGGCTGTAATTCGCTGTGTATTAAGGATATGGCGGGCATCATGTCGCCGCAGGAGTGCTATGATCTGGTCACGGCGCTGCGGCAGAGCATCAAGCTGCCGATCTATGTGCATACGCATGCGACGACGGGATTGGGTTATATGACCTATCTCAAGGCTGCCGAAGCCGGTGCCGCGGGCATCGACTGCGCGACATCTTGTTTCTCGGGCGGCACCAGCCAGCCCGCAACCGAGTCGATTGTGTACGCGCTGACGCAGATGGGCTATGATTGCGGCGTTAATGCGCATGAACTCAACCGCATCAATAGTTTCTTCCTGCCGGTCAAGGAGAAATTCTCAGAAAACGGCATGTTTGATCCCTATGTGCTGTCCACTAAGACCGACGCGCTGGTTTATCAGATTCCGGGCGGCATGCTGTCCAATCTGGTGGCGCAGCTCAAGGCGCAGAACGCGATCGACAAGCTGGATGCGGTGCTGGATGAAACGCCGCGCGTGCGCGCCGATCTGGGTTATCCGCCGCTCGTTACGCCGCTGAGCCAGATGGTCGGTGTGCAGGCGACGGTGAACGTGCTGCTGGGTGAACGGTATAAGTCCGTTGGCAAGGAAATTAAGAGCTATATCAGGGGCGAATACGGCAAAGCCCCCGGCAAAATCAATCCGGAGCTGGCGCGAAAGGTATTGGGTGACGAGCAGCCTATGACCGGCCGCTATGCGGAGACACTGGAGCCGGAGTTTGAGGTCGCCAAGTCGTATTTGGGAAGCCGCGCACGCTGTGATGAAGATGTGCTTTCGTTCATTGCATTTCCGCAGCAGGCCGAGCAGTATTTCGACCGTCGCGAAAAAACCTTCACGGCAAGCTATTCGATTAAGGAGGTCGGCTGATTATGGTTCGAGATCCGTTGAGTCTGCTGGATGCACTGGTTGTGGCGCTGTCCGGCTTCGTGATTGTTTTCCTGATGCTCGCGTTGTTATGGGGCATCATTCTGGTCATTTCCCGGGTGGTATCCGGTGTGGAGCATCATCCGGTTCCGGCTATGGCCGCACCTGTGTCTGCGTCCGCACCGGCACGAGGGGCAGCACCGGCGGCGGCGCCGCCGGTTGTGTTGGAAGGTATTGACGAAATGCAAGCCGCTTGCGTCATGGCAATTGTCAGCCATGAGACGGGCATTCCGCTCGATCAACTCGTGTTCAAATCCATCAAGGCGGTTTAAGGGGGAAGCAAACGATGAAATATATGGTTACGCTGAACGGAAAGCAATATGAAGTAGAAGTGGAAAAGGATTCGGTCAGTGCAGTAGCTGTCGGCAATGCACCGGCAGCGGCTCCGGCAGCTCCTGCGGCCCCTGCCGCAGCGCCGGCTCCGGCTCCGGCTGCAGCTCCGGCCCCTGCCGCACCGGCAGGGGCAGAGGTTGTATCCGCGCCCATGCCCGGCACAATTCTGGATGTACGCTGCACGGCGGGTCAGGCCGTCAAGGCGGGCGATGTGCTGTTCATTCTGGAAGCGATGAAGATGGAAAACGAAATCTGCGCGCCGCATGACGGTACCGTAGGTTCGGTCAGCGTACAGAAGGGCGCGACGGTGGAAACCGGCGCGGCGCTCTGCACGATGTAACGGGAGGCGCGGAGATATGCAATTTTCGTTTATCGGTGCGCTGGGGGAGATTCTGGCTGGTTCGGGTTTTGCCGCTTTGGCGGACGATCCGCGCAGCCTGATTATGATCCTGATCTCCTTTGTGTTGCTTTATCTGGGTATTGGCAAGAAATTTGAACCGCTGCTGCTGATTCCGATTGCGTTCGGCATGCTGCTGGCAAACTTCCCGATCACAGGTCTGCTCAATGCGCCGACGGCTACCTCCAGCCCGGGTATGCTGTTGGTGTTCTATCAGGGCGTTGAGCATGCGATTTACCCGTCGATCATCTTCCTCGGCATCGGCGCGATGACCGACTTCGGTCCGCTGATTGCTCGTCCGTCCTCGCTGCTGCTGGGTGCAGCGGCACAGCTGGGTATCTTCGCTGCGTTCCTGCTGGCGCTGGCGCTTGGCTTCCCGGGCGCGGTTGCTGCGGCTATCGGCATCATCGGCGGCGCAGACGGCCCGACCGCGATTCTGGTTGCATCGCGTCTGGCGCGTGATTATTTGCCCGCTATCGCCATTGCGGCGTATTCGTATATGGCGCTTATTCCGATGATTCAGCCGCCGCTTATGCGTCTGCTGACCACCAAGGAAGAGCGCGAGATCAAGATGGAGCAGCTTCGTCCGGTTTCCAAGATCGAGAAGATCGTATTCCCGATCGCGGTAGCGACCGTGGTTATCCTGCTGATTCCGGATACCGCGCCGCTGATCGGTATGCTCATGCTCGGCAACCTGCTGCGTGAGTGCGGCGTGACCGAGCGCCTGTCCGATACTGCGCAGAATGCACTGTGCAACATTGTGACCATTTTCCTTGGCCTGTCGGTTGGCTGCAAGGCGGTTGCCAGCACGTTCCTGACGTGGGACACCATTAAGATCATCATTCTCGGCTTGATCGCGTTTATGTTCTCCACCGTCGGCGGCCTGATCTTCGGCAAGATCATGTGCAAGCTGACCGGCGGCAAGGTCAATCCGCTGATCGGTTCGGCGGGCGTTTCCGCGGTGCCGATGGCAGCGCGCGTGTCGCAGGTCGAGGGCCAGAAGGCCAATCCGGCCAACTTCCTGTTGATGCATGCCATGGGCCCGAATGTCGCAGGCGTAATCGGTTCTGCGGTGGCTGCGGGCTTCATGCTCAAGGTTTTTGGTGCATAAAACAAGCGTTTTCACACAAAGCAAAGGACGTCGGTTATCCGGCGTCCTTGTTTTTTGCCTTTGGCTTGATCCAATCCAAATGGGTAAGAAACCGCCCGATTATTGACAAAAGGTGCAGAAATGCTATAATGAAATAAGAAATGAACGGGTGGTCTTTATTGTGCAGGTGTTAAAGGATGAGCTTCGACATAAAATTTTGCTGGAAGCACAACATTTGTTTTTGCAGCGGGGGTATGACCGCACATCTCTGCAAATGATCGCGGACAAGGTCAACATCAGCAAGAGCAACTTGTATCATTATTTCAAAAACAAAGAGGAATTGTTCTATGAACTGACCGACGGTGCGGCGGAGGGCCTGAAAAAGCTGATTCTGCGCTTTAAGGATAAGCGCTTCGATCCGCGGACCGGGCAGCGCGAATATCAGGTGCTGCTGACCGAGGAGGTCATCTCGCTGCTGCTGGCGGAGAAATACGGACTGCTGCTCATTATGGAGCAGTCCCATGGCACGCGATATGAAGATCTTCGCAAGAGCATGATCGATATGCTGGCGGCCAAGACTGCGCCGCTGCTTGCAGATGAGGACAACAGTCTGCTGCTGGCGCAAATCATGGCCAGCAACCTGATCGACGGCACGGTGCAGATTCTGAAAAACCGGATTCGACCGCGTGAGGTACGCATGAATCTTAACCGGCTCGTAGAATATCATACCAATGGCATCAATGCGCTGCTCAAGTGAGAACAGCGCATTTTTGTGTTGCAGACGACGGTATTATTGACCATAGTGGCATTGCAAACGACAGAAGCCGCGTTCTACACGGCCAGGATGGCGCATAGATTGAGAGTAATGAAAGCGTCAACAGGTCAGGGGGGACGACGGTGAAAGGCTTACCAGAGGAGCGTACAATCCGGCTGGCACAATATATGATTCAGGAGGGAGCGACGGTACGGCAGACGGCGGCGCAATTTGGCGTATCCAAATCAACGGTACATAAGGATATTACTACACGGCTGAAAAAGCTCAATGCGGTGCTGTACGAGCAAGTACAGGCCGTTTTGCAGACCAATAAGGAGGAGCGTCATATTCGCGGCGGCATGGCGACACGGGAGAAATATCGGGCGCGGGCGGCCGGAGAACGGGAACGGCGGATGGCATCAAAAAACAGCCATCCCTGAGTGTGGGATGGCTGTCAATGGCTGTATCAGAGCAGCTTGAGCTCCTGTGCACAGGACGCGCAGATGTTTTTGCCCTTATAATGGATAATATCCTTTGCGTTACCGCAGAAGATGCAGGACGGCTCATATTTCTTCAGAACGATCTGATCGCCGTCTACGTAAATTTCCAGGGCATCCTTGACGTCTATGTTCATAGTGCGGCGTAATTCGATGGGCAGCACGATGCGGCCAAGTTCATCCACTTTTCGGACAATACCGGTAGACTTCATGTGTGAAACACTCCTTCATTTCTTTTCAGTCGAATCTTGTATCACCAAAACCCCACGGGGGGAGCTTGGACAGAAAGGGGGTTGCGCGGATGCTATCCGCAATTTGGGTTGCATTTCTGGTGTTGGCGCTGATTTGCGGTGCATTCACTGGAAGGCTGGATACGGTGACGACAGCGGTCGGTACCGGAGCCGGAGAAGCAGTCACACTCATCATCAGTATCGCCGGCCTGATGTGCTTCTGGAGCGGAATTATGGAGCTGGTACAGGAATCCGGGCTGGCGGAAAAGCTATCCCGTATGCTGATGCCGCTGCTGCGTCCGTTGTTTGGAAAAGCGTCGGCGGACCGTGAAGCCATGGAGGCAGTCAGCGCCAATGTCGCGGCAAATCTGTTGGGGTTATCCAATGCAGCTACGCCATTGGGCCTGCGTGCGGCAGACCGGCTTTATACACTGGAAGGGCGCTGTGGTTCCCCGAATACCGTCTTGACATTGATTACCTTAAACACAGCATCCATCCAGTTGATTCCTTCTACCGTCGCGGCTGTCCGTGCAGCGTCCGGCGCTTCGTCGCCGTTTGATATTATGCTGCCGGTTTGGGGCGCGTCTATTTTCTCGGTGGCGGTGGTGCTGCTCAGCGGAAGGCTGATGCGATCATTATTCCCCGAGGGGAAATAGAAGGAAATGTTTGGTTGGATTACAATTTGTATTATTACATAAAGCGGACACAAAAGATGTCGAATTGCCTGTTATTTCCAAAAATATTTTCCAAAATTTGAAATTCAAGTCAAAAATGATGGAAAGGAGCGCAAAGAAACGTTGTGCAGGCAACAATGATTCCGCTGCTGTTGGCAGCAATCGGCTTATACGCATTGTATAAACATGTGGATGTGTTCCCGGTATTCCTGCGCGGGGCACAAAAGGGACTGCACACAGCGGTGAGTATCTTACCTACGCTGGTGGGCATGCTGACCGTGGTCTATATGCTGCGGGCCTCCGGTGCGATTGATCTGGCAGCAGACTGGTTGGCACCGCTGTTTAGCGTATTCGGCATTCCGAAAGACTGCGTAGCGCTTGCCTTGCTCAAGCCGATCAGCGGCGGCGGTGGCCTTGCGCTGGGCAGTGAGCTGATTGGACGATATGGGCCGGACAGCTATATTGGTCGAGTTACGGCAGTGATGTTGGGCGCATCAGAAACCAGTTTGTACACCATCAGTATTTACGGTGGACACTTGGGATTAAAGCAAATGCGCTATGCTATACCGGCTGCGTTATGTGCAGATTTGGCTGCGTTTGCCGCTTCAGCCGCGTTGGTAAGATTCTATTTCCCAGATATTTAATATTATATCTTGTTTGTTCGAGAAATGCCATAGATTGCTGCAAAATTTGTTGATTTTGCCAAACAAATGTTAGAAAAAAACAATAAATGTGGCTAAAGCACCAAAAAAGAACAAGAAAAAAGAAAGCTACTGTACGATTTGCACAGTAGCTTTCTCGTTTATGGACAGGTTACTTTACAATTTCCTTGCCGTATTCGTCGTATTCGAAGAAGCCCTTGCCGGTCTTGACGCCCAGCCAGCCCGCACGAACCATCTTGCGCATCAGCGGATGCGGACGGTACTTCGGGTCGCCGGTCTCACGGTACAGAGTCTCCATGATCGCCAGGTTGACATCGTGGCCAACCAGATCAGCGGTGTGGAGCGGGCCGGACTTCATGCCAGCACCCAGCTGCATTGCAATGTCGATGTCCGCCGGGGAAGCGATGCCGTCAGCAACAATGCCCATAGCCTCGTTCATCATCGGGATCAGGATGCGGTTCACCACAAAGCCCGGGCCTTCCTGTACGCTAACCGGGGTCTTGCCCAGAGAAGCCATCAGATCGAATGCGGTCTTGAAGGTCTCGTCCGAGGTCTGGATCGCACGGGTAACCTCAACCAGCTTCATGATCTGAGCCGGGTTGAAGAAGTGGCAGCCAATGACCTTATCCGAACGCTTGACGGAAGCCGCCAGCTCGGTGGGGGACAGGGCAGAGGTGTTGGTGGCAAAAATGGTGTGTGCCGGGCAGATATCGTCCAGCTCCTTGAGCAGTTCCTTCTTCAGGTCCATGCGCTCGAGGATAACTTCCATCACGAAGTCAGCGTCAGCAGCAGACTTGCGGTCGATGGAGGTCTTGAGACCAGCCAGCAGCTCATTCTTGTGCTCCTCGGTGATCTTTTCCTTCTTTACCATGAAGGACAGATCGTTGGTGATGGTCTTGACACCGCGATCGAGGAATTCCTGCTTGATGTCGATCATGGTAACGTCATGGCCATTGGTCAAAAATACTTCTGCAATGCGTGCACCCATGTTGCCAGCGCCGAATACACAAACTTTCATGATAGTATAACCTCTCTCTCACTCTTAAACAATCAACAAAAACGGCTTACTTGTTCTTGAATTCCTTAGCGGGCTTCTCCTTGTTCTTGTCAAGGAAGTAAGCCATGCCGTACTTCTGATCTTCGGTTGCGAAGCACTGACCGAATACGTTGCCCTCAAACTTCAGAGCGGAATTCAGATCGGTCTGCATGCCGACATTGATGGCTTCCTTGCACAGAGAAACTGCGATCGGAGCCTGCGCTGCGATCTCTTCTGCCAGCTTCATGGCTTCGTCCATCAGGTTTTCCAGCGGATATACGTAGTTGACCAGACCCATTTCGAGTGCCTGCTGTGCAGTGTAGTTGCCGCGGGCGGTGTAGATCATTTCCTTGGCCTTGCCCAGACCAACGACGCGGGCCAGACGCTGGGTGCCGCCGCAGCCCGGGGTGATGCCCAGACCAACTTCCGGCTGGCCGAACAATGCATTGTCGGACGCCAGACGGATGTCACAGCTCAAAGCCAGCTCGCAGCCGCCGCCGAGGCAGAAGCCGTTGATCGCTGCGATTACCGGGCGCTTGAAGTTTTCAATCTTCCAGCAGACACGGTTGGAATCGTTGCCGAAGAACTTGCCTTCTGCAACCGTCATGGTGGACATCTGTGCGATGTCAGCGCCAGCGACGAAGGAGTTGACCGTCTTGCCCTTCTTGTTGACGGTGGAGGAGCCAGTCAGGATAACGCAGTAAACGTCATCCATCTTACCGACTTCATCGAACGCCTCTTCCAGCTGAGCATACATGTCGGTGGAAAGCGCGTTCATGGCCTTCATGTGCTCGATCTTGACGACCGCCACATGGCCTTTTTTCTCAACTACTACATCAGTCATTGTAAAGACTTCCTTTCGATCTATCTGACGAGCCGGTATCCGTCAGGAAAGCGTATCGCCTGACGGATACCGATTTCATTTACAGGAATCAATGCGGAGAGGGTGCGAAAAGCTGTCTGCCGATGATTACTTGCAGAGCTCGTCGCGCTCTACGATCAGGGCTTCGCCCATGCCGCCGCCGATGCACATGGTGGCAAGGCCGATGGTCAGGTCGCGCTTGATCATTTCGTGAAGCAGAGTGGTGGTGATACGGCAGCCTGCTGCACCGATCGGGTGGCCCAGAGCGATTGCGCCGCCGTTGACGTTGACCTTATCCATGTCAAAGCCGAGCTCGCGGTTAACAGCAGCAGCCTGTGCAGCAAACGCCTCGTTGGACTCGATCAGGTCGAGGTCAGCAACGGTCAGACCAGCGCGCTTGAGAGCCTGACGGGTGGATTCGATCGGGCCGATGCCCATGATTGCCGGATCGCAGCCAACAGAGCCGAATGCGCGGATCTTGGCCATCGGCTTGAGGCCGTGCGCCTTAACGAAATCCTCGGACGCGATAATCATGGCTGCGCCTGCATCGTTGATGCCGGAAGCGTTGCCTGCGGTAACCGTGCCGTCCTTCTTGAAGGCCGGGCGCAGCTTTGCCAGACCCTCGAGGGTGGTCTGCGGACGGCAGTGCTCGTCGGTATCAAAGATAATGGTTTCCTTCTTCTTCTTGACCTCGATCGGAACGATCTCGTCCTTGAAGCGGCCGGAGGAAATCGCCTTGGCAGCCTTCATCTGGGACTCATAGCCGATCTGGTCCTGCATCTCGCGGGTGATGCCGTACTTCTCAGCAACGTTTTCCGCGGTGATGCCCATGTGGTACTGGTTGAATACGTCGAATACGCCGTCGTAAACCATCATATCAACGAACTTAACGTCGTTCATGCGAGCGCCCCAGCGCATGTTGCGGGAGATGTACGGGGCACCGGACATGGACTCGCAGCCGCCGACCAGCATCATCTGATCCTCGCCGGAGCGGATGATCTGGGAGCCCAGAGAGATGGCACGCATGGAGGATGCGCAAACCTTGTTCAGGGTCATGGCCGGGGTCTCAAGCGGCATACCGATGCCGAGAGATACCTGACGGGCTACGTTCTGGCCAACGCCGCCCTGCAATACCTGACCAAACAGGCATTCGTCGATAGCGGCCTTGTCAACGCCAGCGCGTTCAACGGCAGCGTTGGCAGCAGCGATGCCGAGCTGAGCGGCAGGTACGTCGCGGAGGGTGCCGCCATAAGTGCCGATAGCGGTACGGGCAGCGGAACAGATGTAAACGTTCATTTGGCTGTTACTCCTTTTCTTCTCTGGCACCGGACGCACCGGTGCAGTTTAGTGTCTCTTGCGAGTTCGTTAATATTTTATCAAATGTGCGGAGAATTGCAAGGGGTTTTACGAAAGTTTGTTAAACGATTAACAATATACCCAAAATTTGCACAACACACACACAGAAAAAATCGGAACTTAATCGTTCGCCAGGCCCATGAGCTCGTCGCGGAAGATGCGGGCATCCATCAGCTTGATCGAGCCGTCCGGCTGGTAAGCGATCTTGGGCTCAAATTCCATCTGGTCGAGCACCTGCGTCTGCAGGTCGATGCCCGGTGCGATTTCGACCAGGGTGACGCCTTCCGGGCGCAGCTCGAACACGGCGCGCTCGGTGATGTACAGAACCGGCTGGTGTACTTCGTTAGCGTAGTCGCCGGAGAAGGTGATGTGCTCGACCTTGTTGACGAACTTCTTCTTGGCGCCTTCCTGCGTGATGACGAGCTTGCCGTCCTCGCAGGCGGTCTTGAGGCCCTTGGCGGTGAAGGTGCCGCAGTAAACGACCTTCTTGGCGTTCTGGGTGATGTCGATGAATCCGCCTGCGCCTGCCAGACGGGTGCCGAATTTGGAAACATTCAGGTCGCCGTTCGGAGCGGTCTCAGCCAAGCCGAGGAACGCAACGTCCAGACCGCCGCCCTGATAGAAGTCAAACTGTACGTTGTGCGGGATGATGCACATGGCATTTGCCGCTGCACCGAATTGGGTGCCGCCGTAGGGAACGCCTGCGATCGAGCCTGCCTCAACGGTCAGAGTCATCTTGTCCGAGATGCCCTCTTCTGCCGCGACGTTTGCGATCTTTTCCGGTGCACCGGTGCCGAGGTTGACAATCGCATCCTGCGGCAGCTCCATCGCTGCGCGGCGGGCGATGATCTTCTTGGCGTCCATCGGGATGGGCGGGATTGCGTCTACCGGGATGCGGAATTCGCCGGTCAGTGCGCCGTCATACGGCATGCCGAGGCACTGCATGTTCTCTTCCTCCGAGCCGATGACAACCGAGTCAACATAGATGCCCGGGATGGCAACCAGCTTCGGATCAAGCGAGCCGCCCTGTACGATCTTTTCGACCTGTACGATGACCTTGCCGCCCGAGTTCTTGCACGCCTGCGCCATAGCCGTAACGTCCAGCGGGCCAATCTCTCTATGTACGGTGCAGTTGCCGTATTCGTCGCAGTAGGATGCGCGCAGGAACACAACATTGATCGGGAAGCCCTTGTACAGCAGGCGCTCCTTGCCTTCGATGTTGACGATCGTAACCAGATCTTCCTTGGTCATTTCGTTGAGCTTGCCGCCGCCGTTGCGCGGGTCAACAAAGGTCTTCAGGCCGACATGGGTGATCGTGCCGATGTTGTGCGCGGCGATATCGCGGTACATGTGCGAGATAACGCCCTGCGGCAGGTTGTAGGCTTCAATCTTGTTGTTCAGCGCCAGCTCACCCAGACGGGGCGCGCGGTCCCAGTGGCCGCCGATGACGCGCTTGACCATGCCCTCATGACCGTAGTGGTCGCCGCCGGTGCCGTCACGGTGGCCCTGACCGGCTGCAAAGAACAGGGTCAGGTTGTTCGGGTGGCCGGTCTCAAGGAAACGCTTTTCCAGCGCCTTGGACAGGGTTTCCGGGCAGGCGCAGCTGACAAAACCGCCGGTGGCGATGGTGTCGCCGTCCTGAACCTTGAGCGTGGCCTCTTCCGCCGAGATAATGCTTACTTTCTTCATGTTCTATCATCCTCCTCTGAATAACGGACGCTTGGCGCGGCCGTTCAATTTACGCGAGTTGCCGGATCGTCCGAATGGCTTCCGGGATGCCGTCCGCAGAGTCCACGATGATGCGATGATCAGCGTCGATGTCCTCATATAGATAGGGGCAGCCGGTGCAGCCGCGGATAATCAGCAGTACGTCGTAATGGACGCCGTCCTCCGGATAGGAAAATGCAGCGACGTCCGCAAGGGAGGTGCGCACGGTTTGATAGGCTTCTCCGCGGTCGTAGCGCGGATTGCAGCCGCCGCAGAATTTGACAGTGCAGCGCAGCATAGTGCGTTGAGCCTCCTTTGGCTAAGTGAAATTGCAAACATAGGCACTCACGGTGCTCCATGAGTGCCTATGCAATGCTCAGAGATTACTGGATACGAGCAATCTTCTTCGCCAGTTCCTTCTTCATTTCCAGGTTGGACTGACGGGCAATCATGATGCGCTGAGCCTGGGGCGAACCTGCGCCATGCATGGACTCCGGCAGATAGCCGACAGCAGCAGTGCCCATCGTCATGTTTTCAATCAAACGCAGTACGCGCATACGGTCCTCGGTCGGCACAGAAGCGACGCCCTTGAGGTACTTCTCGATGTAGGGCTTGAGAACCGGGTTGCGGTAGTCCGCCTCGGAGGGCTGGGTAACCATCAGGCCGCCGGCCAGGTCCTGCGCCAGACGTGCGATCTCGTACGGGAAGCGGGTGACGTTCTGCTTGCAGACGTTTGCCAGCAGCAGGTCGATCAGGTAGTTGCCCGCCTTGGTCTTGGTGCCCTGCGAAGAGCACGCGATGCCGCAGCAGTACAGCGTCTCGTTCAGGTGAGTCATTTCGATCAGCTTATCCTTGACGTGGGACGCCTTGGCAGAGCCCGCCATTTCGCCTGCCAGTGCAGTTGCGCCGATCAGCACGTCGCCCACGCCGACCTTGCAGCCGCCGTAGGACTGACGGTGATAGCCTGCGAAACGCTCAACGATCATACCGGCGAACTTGACTTCGCCGTTGAGGAAGATTCGGTCGTTCGGAACGAATACGTGGTCGAAGATAACCAGCACTTCGTGGCCGCCGTAAACCTTGTTGCCCACGTCGATGTCGTTGTACTCCTCGGTCTTGCGGGTGTCGCAGGACTGACGGCCGTAGATCAGCGTTATGCCTTCGGAGTCGGTCGGGATGGCAAAGGAGATCGCGTAGTCCTCGTCGCCCTCACGCATGGAGATGGTCGGCATAACCAGCACTTCGTGGCTGTTTACAAAGCCGGTCTGGTGTGCCTTTGCACCGGTGACATATACGCCGTCCGCGGTGCGCTCAACAACGTGCAGGAACAGGTCGGGATCGGCCTGCTTGGAGGGTGCGAGCGAACGGTCGCCCTTGACGTCGGTCATAGCGCCGTCAACTGCGAGGTCCTCTTCCTGTACGCGGGTGAGGAACTTGACGAAGTTCTCGTGATACTTGGTGCCGCAGGCCTCGTCGATCTCATAGGTGGAGGAGAATACGGCGTTCATTGCGTCCATACCAACGCAGCGCTGGAAGCAGGCTGCGGTCTTCTGGCCGAGCAGACGCTGCATCTTGACCTTCTTGATGAGGTCGTCGGTGGACTGATGCATGTGGGTGAAGCGGTTGATCTTCTTGCCCGTGATATGGCTGGTGGCGGTCATCAGGTCTTCGTACTGGGGATCCTCCGCCAGCTCATAGGTAGCGGCAAAGGAGTTGAGCGAGGGGCGGATGATCGGGTTATCTACCGGATTCTCCACCTTTTCACCGAACATATACAGATTGAGCTTCAGCTTGCGCAGGGACTCAATGTACTGGTCTTTGGTCATCATAGCGATCAAGTATCCTTTCTCTTTTCAAACTTTCTGAGGGATTTGCCGACATGCGGCAAACAAACCTTCTAAGAAAAAACAGGGCGGGGAACGCGGGGGTCCCCGCCCTGTTCAGGCGAAACGCTTACAGAAATCAGAAGCACTCGCGGTATACGCGCTCGCTCAGTTCGATGCTCCACGGACGGTAGGAGTTGGTGATCAGACGCTGCTGATTTGCCTCTACCGAGATCGGGAAGCTCTTGATGTCCTCTTCCTTGAAGCCGTACTCATGCAGCGGCTTGAGCGGGAGAACCTTCTCGAGGGTGACATTCAGGGTGCGCAGCGCGTCGTCCTTGCTGCAGCCCAGGCAGCGAGCAACGAGCTCCTTGTACTTGCCAAGCTCGCCGTTCGGCTCGTACTCGTCGTACAGCTCAAGGATCTTGCCGAACAGAGCGTAGTTGGACTCGCCGTGCGGAACGTGGTAGGTGCCGCCGAGCGGGAAGGACATGCCGTGAACGGTTGCGCAGCCAGCCTTCAGGAATGCGATGCCGGCAAACAGGGAAGCGGTAACGAACTCGCCCAGATAATCCATGCGAGCGTCCGGGCCTTCCAGCGCGATGCGGCGGAAGCCTTCCAGAATCATCTCAGCCGCCTTGACCGAGTACATCTCGGAGGTAACGGTCTTGCGGTGCGGGGACAGGAAGGACTCGGTTGCGTGGATGAGCGCGTCGATTGCGGAAGCAGCGAACGGCTTGTAGGGCAGGGTCTTGAGCAGATCCGGAACCAGGCAAACCTTGTTCGGGATGATGTCGTCGGAAACCAGACCGAGCTTGGTCTCGCCGCCGGTCAGCTTGCCGTCCTTCTCGTCCTTAACGATGGCAACCGAGATGTTGGTAACCTCGGAACCGGTGCCGCAGGTGGTCGGGATGGCGATAACTTCCTTCTCATGTACAACGGGCTCGCGCTTGAAATACAGTTCATGTACAGAGTTCGGGCGCTTGCAGCCGAGCAGCTTGCAAAGGTCCATGATGGCGCCGCCGCCAACAGCGATGACGCGGTCATAGGAATCATACGGAATGGCTTCGTACATGGTTTCGATCATAGCCTCGGAAGGCTCGCCTGCACCGAACTTCTCCTGGAAAACAAACTTGCTCTTCAGGCCAAGCTCCTCCATGAAGGGCTTGTAGATGAATTCGTTGGTCAGGACAACGTCGCGCTCGCCAAGCTTGAACTCGGCGGCGAATTCACCGAAGTTTGCAAACTTGTAAATGGTCGGGGCGATGATGATCTCTCTCTTGTCCTGCATCAGGGAGGCGCTGAAAGCATCCATAGCCATAATTGATACATCTCCATTCTAAAAATTTATAAAAGGCCGTGCGGGCTTTTTACATCTTTGGCAGGACAGATTTGTCCTGTGCTTTTATTGTAGCAAATCCATTCCACAACTTCAACACAAACAAACAAAAAAATCATCAAAAAATAACCAAGTGTTCCTGTACAAAAAGACAATAAAAAATCCCGCATTTTTGAATACGGGATTATTTTAGCGTATTTAAAGAGGTTTGTAAATGGGGAGTTGGTGGAAAGTGCTGAAAAGTCCTGGAAAGAACTGCTGCCCTTTAGTTGTTTTGTGAAAAACGGCTCAAAAATGCCTTGGTTCGTTCATTTTGGGTATTTTCAAACAGCTCGGTCGGAGAACCTTCCTCGACAATCACACCGCCGTCCATAAATAGAATATGGTCGGCAACATCCCGTGCAAAAGCCATTTCGTGCGTGACAATAATCATCGTGGTATGCTGGTCGGCCAGCGAGCGGATGACCTTGAGCACCTCGCCGGTCAGCTCGGGGTCGAGCGCGGAGGTCGGCTCGTCGAAGCACAGAATGTCGGGATGCAGCGCGAGCGCGCGTGCGATTGCCACGCGCTGCTGCTGGCCGCCGGAAAGCTGATGCGGGTAGTGGCTCATGCGGCCTTCCAGACTCATTTGGCTGAGCAGCTCAATGGCGTGATGTTCGATCTCTTCATGGATCGCACGCTTGTTCTGCTTGTAGTCCGGCCGCGCCTTGGCGAGCAGCAGACTTGCCAGCATGACGTTTTCCAGCGCGGTGTACTGCGGGAACAGATTGAACGACTGGAACACCATGCCGAAGTGCAGACGGCGCTTGCGGATTTCCTCGTCGCTTTTGGAGGAATGATCCGCAGCGTCGAACAGGGTCTCGCCATTGACGATGATACGACCGGCGTTCGGGGTCTCCAGAAAGTTCAGGCAGCGCAGCAGGGTGGTCTTGCCCGAACCGCTTGAGCCGATGATGGCCAGCGCCTTGCCGCGTTCCAGCGAAAAGCTGATGTTGTCCAGCACCTTGGTGGCGCCGAAGCTCTTGTTGATGTTTTGTACTTCCAGAATAGGCATTTCGGCACCTCCTTACACGCGGAAATAATCCATTTTCTTTTCCAGCCAGCCGAACAGCAGTGTCAGGATACCGCAGAACAGCAGGAAGAACAGAGCAGTGGAGAACAGCGGCCAGATCAGGCCCTTGGTGGCGTATTCCTTGCTCATCATGATGATTTCCTTCGTTGCGATAACATTGGCCAGCGCAGTATCCTTGATGAGCGTCATGAATTCATTGCCCATGGGCGGAATAACACGCTTGATGACCTGCAAAAGCGTCACTTTAAAGAAAATCTGGCTTTTGGTCATGCCGAGCACTTGTCCGGCTTCATACTGACCGCGCGGGATGGACTGGATGCCGCCGCGATAGATTTCGGAGAAGTAGCAGGCATAATTGATAATGAAAGCCACGCAAGTGGCAGTGATGCGGGGCAGCAGTGTGCCGTCCCACAGCAGGCCGGGACCGTAGAATATAATGATAATCTGAAGCATAAGTGGCGTGCCGCGGATGATCCAGACAAATAACTTGACCAGATAGGCGAGCGGCTTAAATTTGCTCATTGAGCCAAAGGAGATGATAAGTCCCAGCGGCAGCGCAAACAGCAGCGTGACGAAAAAAATCTGACAGTTGATGCCAAAGGTTTTTGTCAGGCTGGTAAAAATGACAGACGCAGACATGTAAAAATACCCTTTCCCCAAACAAAGGTAGGCGGGGCAGCATGAAAATGCTGTCCCGTCAGCCTTGATTTTCTTATGTTACAATTCCTTATTCCGCCAAGCTCAGGCCGTATTTCTCAGCCAGTGCAGGAAGCGTACCGTCCTCAACCAGCTCTGCCATGATCTTGTTGACTTCCGTGCAAAGGTCGCTGTCCTTGCGGAAGCCGATGCCGTATTCCTCAACCGACAGCTCGACGCCATCGATCATCATCAGGTCGGTAAAGTCGGTGCCTTCACCGATCATGCTCTTGGCGAGCGTCCAGTCCAGCACCGCAGCGTCAGAGGCACCGGACTCGATCTCCAGCAGCGCGTCGGTCTGCTTGGTGACCGTGGTCAGATTGGCCTGCGACAGATTTTCGTCCGCTTCGATTGCAGCCTGACCGGCAGAACCGGCTTCTGCGACGAGGCTAGCGCCGGACAGGGAAGCGGTATCCTTAAAGGTGTCCTTGTTGGAGTCCTTGATAACAACGACCTGCATGTTCTTGACATACGGATCGGAAACAGCAATGTTTTCCTTCAGGTCATCCGTGATGGTCATGCCGTTCCAGATGCAGTCGATGCTCTTGGCATCCAGCTCTACTACCTTGGTATCCCAGTTGATTTCTACGAACTCGGGTTCAACGCCCAGCTTTTCGCAGACGGCCTTGGCAAATTCGGTATCAAAGCCGGTAAATTCGCCGTTTTCATCGGTATAGTTCATCGGCTCGTACACGGTATAGCCGATCACCATCGAGCCTTTATCCTTCACATAAGCCAGATCGCTGGTGGTTTCGGTGCTGGAAGCATCGCCGTTGTCCGTAGCGGCATTCTCGTTGTTTCCGCCGCCGCAGCCGGTCAGCAGGGAAGCACTCATCACGCCGGCAAGCAGAAGTGCCAGCAGCTTTTTGGTTTTCATTGGGGGACCCTCCTAAATTCGCTTTATCGTACTGTGCTGTGAAAGTCATTTATCATTGTACCACTTTATTTCAGAAAATCAAGGAAAAGTTTTGGGATTGTTCTGAGAATGTTTTGGCGTAATACAAACCTCTGCTTGACCTCTAATAGTGGATATAGTATAATAAGCTAAGATTGTTAAAGAATAGACAATATGGAGGTTGTGGCAAAATGGATTACACAGCACTTTATCAGAGTAAATTGACAACGGCAGAGGAAGCTGTTAAGGTCGTCAAGTCGGGCGACTGGGTGGATTATGGCTGGTGTGTTGGCACACCGGACGTGCTCGATCAGGCGATGGCCAAGCGTCTGCCGGAGCTGACCGACGTCAATTTCCGTGGCGGCGTATTGATGCGCGTGCCGGAGATTTATAAGATTGAAGACCCCGCAGCACATATGACGTGGAATTCGTGGCACATGTCGGGCATAGAGCGTAAGTTCATCGCCACCGGTGCGGGCTTCTATGGCCCGATCCGCTATTCTGAGCTGCCGCGCTACTACCGTGAGAGCATCGGTCATTTGGATGTCGCCATGCTGCAGGTGGCGCCGATGGACAGCCACGGCTTTTTCAGCTTTGGTCCGCAGGCATCGCATCTGCGCGCGGTCTGCGATGTAGCAGATAAGATCATTGTAGAAGTAAATGAGAACATGCCGCGCTGCCTGGGTGGTATGGAGGACTGCATCCATGTCTCCGAGGTGGATATGATCGTCGAAGGCAATAACGCACCCATGCCGGAAATGGGTTCCGCTGCGGCAACCGAGGTGGATCGCAAGGTTGCCGAGTTGATCGTGCCGGAGATTCCGAACGGTGCTTGCTTGCAGCTGGGTATCGGCGGCATGCCGAATACCATCGGCGCGATGATCGCAGAATCCGACCTGAAGGATCTGGGCGTACACACCGAAATGTACGTGGATGCCTTTGTTGACATTGCCAAGGCTGGCAAGATCACGGGCCGCAATAAGAACATTGACCGTGGCCGTCAGGCGTATGCGTTCGCGGCAGGCACCAAGAAGCTGTACGACTATCTGGACAACAACCCGGAGTGCGCTTCCATGCCGGTCGATTACACCAATGATGTGCATGTGATCGCGGGCATTGACAACTTTATTTCGATCAACAACGCAGTTGATATCGACCTGTACGGTCAGGTTAACGCCGAGTCCGCCGGCACCAAGCAGATTTCCGGCACGGGCGGCCAGCTCGACTTCGTCATGGGCGCTTACCTGTCCAAGGGCGGCAAGAGCTTCATCTGCCTGTCCTCGACCTTCAAGCAGAAGGATGGCACGGTCGCATCCCGTATCCGTCCGACGCTGGCAAACGGCTCGACCGTGACCGATCCGCGCACGACCACACATTATATCGTAACCGAGTACGGTATGGTCAACCTCAAGGGCAAGTCCATGTGGCAGCGCGCCGAGGACCTGATTTCGGTGGCGCATCCGGACTTCCGTGAGCAGCTGATCGCAGACGCGGAGAAAATGCATATCTGGAAGCGTTCCAACAAGCGCTAACATCACAGAATCTGTGCAGCAGAGCAGCCGCCCCAAGGGGCGGCTGCTTTTTTGGGGCGTGCTTATCTGGCATTGGATAAAATGCAAAAACTGGAGCTTTCTTAAATGCCAATGGCCGACTATAATAGGAACATGCAAAGCGACAAAAGGAAAGAAGGCGTTTCAATATGGCAACCCATAAAACAAAAACTATCATTACGGCAGCGCTGCTGGCAGCGCTGACCACGGTTGCAACTATGGTAATCCGTATCCCTACACCGACGCTGGGCTATATCCATTTGGGCGACGGCATGGTGCTGATCTGCGGCATCCTGCTTGGGCCGGGCTTGGGCGCGTTGGCGGCAGGCATTGGTTCCATGTTGGCGGATTTGTTCGGCGGCTATATGGCATGGGTGCCGGGAACGTTTGCGATTAAGGCGTTGACCGCACTGGTCGGCGGCTGGCTGTATCATCATATGATTAAACGGGAGCGCATGTCTACGCCGGTGCGCGTGGCGCTTTGCGGGATTCCGGCCGAGATCGTGATGGTAGCAGGATATTTTGTGTATGAAGTCGGAATGGAGCTGCTGGCGGGCAGTGCGGCTGGCGCTGCGGCGACTGCGGTGCTGGCCGGAGTGCCGTTCAATGCGGTGCAGGGGCTTGCCGGTGTGATCGTATGTGCGGTATTATTGCCGGTGCTCAGCCATGCCAGCGCGGAAATGGGCGCACGCATCCGCACATGAGACTTTTGTAAGCGAGAAATAAAAAAACGAGCCGGTTTTCGGCTCGTTTTTTGTATTTTAGGCGAGGATGATATATTGCTGAGGATCGACCTTCTCATCATCGACATGGACTTCAAAATGCAGATGCGGGCCGGTGGAGTTGCCGGTGTTGCCGGAAAGCGCGATTCTGTCGCCCTTGGCAACGATATCACCGACCGAAACCAGCAGCTGGGAGTTATGCCCATACAGGGTTTTGTATCCGTTCTGATGGTCGAGGATGATATAGTTGCCGTAGCCGTTGCCCGAATCCTCCGCTACAATCACCTTGCCGTTGTCCGCAGCATAGACCGGTGTGCCTTCGGCAGCCGCCAGATCGACGCCGCTGTGCAGCTTGCCCCAGCGCCATTTGAAGCCCGAGGTAAAGGTGTAGTTGCTGATGGGCACCATGAATTCGCCCGTGCCGATGCCGATGTTGCGCGTACCGACCTCAATGATCTCGTCGGTTGCGTTGCTGAGTACCGTGCGCTCCAGAATCGTGCGTCCGTGCTCCTGGCCGTCCACAGTCTGGATTTCGGCTGTGACCACCGCTTCGCCTTCGCTTCCTTCCTGAATGGTGGCACAATAGGTTTGATCGAGTTCATCGTTTTCTCGGGTGATGGTTTCATAGGGGATGGACTCGGTGTAGGTCACCGCGCGAGTGGAGGTGACATCCAGCCGTGGGGATAACTGCTCATACAGTGTGGACAGGTCGGAAACCAGTGCGGTTTGCGCCACGACTTCGTCCACCCGCACCGCCTGCAGAAAATCTGTGTTCTCGTCCGCTGCGGTGGTGTATTGGGCTTTCACCCGGTCAAGCAGCGCTTGAGCATCCTCGGCGGAGCGGCACACACCGGCGCGCTCTCCGTCAACCGAGATGACTGCCAGCGTGTCGAGTTCTCCGCTGGCCTGAATCAGGTCGCTTTTCAGCTCTTCTTCGGTCAGAAATTGGGATGCCGGTGCGCGCAGGGCGCAGGTGTCGATCGAGACCGGCAGAGTATACGCCTCATCCGTCAGAGAGGAGGCGCTTTGCTCGATTTCCGCGACCGCTGCGGACAGCGTGTCCGCGTTTTCCACCAGTCCGAGCGGGTGATCGTTGACATAGATCATGGTGCCGTTCTGCGTGAGTAGTGTGCCGGGGACAAAGAACAGCGGCACGAACACAGCAAGCGCACAGACCGTGCGTTGTCGTCCGGCGAAGCGCACCGCGCGTCCGATGGCCGGCCACAGCGGCAGATCATACAGCAGGCAGATCAGCCGGTCGAGCAGCAGTACGGCGCGGACCAGCCCGTACAGCAGGCCGGAAAACAAGCCGAAAATAAAAGATAACAGGTTTCGCATGACGGTAGTATGGAGAAAATGTGATCTCCATATTCCCTCCTTTCACAATCCAAAGGTTACAGTTTGGTAACAATGGATAGCTTACGCAAACAGGAGGACGAAGTCATACGAAACCTGTCGAAGGTTTATAAAAATTTATTATTTGTGCATGCTACCGGTGAAATCCGTGGGGAAAAAGCGCGGATCAAGCGGTTTTTGTTGATAATATCGGTCGAGTACGGCGCGCTGCAACGACACGGCGAGCGGCACGGCGGCGTCAAACAGATCGCAGAAGGACTCCGTCCGCTCCTCGCCGTTTGCGGTCCACGGGCGATGTTCCTGGTTGGCGCAGTCCGCGGCCAGCGGCTCTTCCGGGCGGATGAGCGCAGACGCCAGACCGGTCTTGCCCATCAGACGCTCCAAATGGAGCAGACGGCCGCGGATATGGCTTCCGCTGTGGGTCAAATGCAGAATGCGGCGCATGTCGTGCAGCGAACGGTATACCGCGGCGGGGGAAATGCGTATGCCGTATGCATCGCGGGCTGCATGCGCCAGCACGCGGGCCAGCACGGTGCATTCCGCGGCGTTGGGGTCGAGCAGACGGAATGCCTCATAGCCTGCGGGTTCGGCGGCGATATAGCTTGCAATCATGATGCCGTCAATATCGCTTTCGACCAGCTTGCGCCGTGCTTCGGTTGAATAACCGGGCATATAGAGCGCCAGCCGGTCGGCCTGCGCCTCGATGAAAGCATATGTGACGCGGCTGAGTGCATAATGGGTGCAGAAGCCGAACACATAGGCAAGTGCCGCCGTGTTGTGCTCCTGCAAGGCAGCCGTGCAAAGCGCTTCAAACAGCGGTGCAGGCGGTTCGGTGCAGATGCGATGGGCCAGACGGCGCACCGGGCCGGGAAACGGCGCGTGATAATAGGACAGCGGGTCGGGCCCCTGTGCGCCCCAGCGGTAAGCCGCGGGACAGGCATCCGCGATATGTGCCACGGAATCCCCAGTGACACGCTGTACGGTTGTGGCAAAAATATGATGGGTGGCAAAAGACGGCATAACAGTTCACCTTCCGCAGACAGCTTTTCGGCGATGCCGGGGTATTTGCGGCATTGCCCTGACAAAACATTACCCATAGTATACCGCAAATGCCTGTAAAAAGCCAGTAAAAGCGGCAGATATATTTTCTGTCAAAAATGGAAGCGATTACGAAGGGAAAGAGCCGAACGGAGCAAGCTCCGTCCGGCTCTTTGGCTGGTATGATGATGTTGAATCAAGGTGACTCAGGCTGAAGCGGCAGCATTCTGTACCGTCTCGCCGCGGTTTGCGCGATTGCCGCCGCCCATACCGCCGTGCCCCATGCCGCCGCTGCCGTACAGCAGGCCATCCAGTGTGACTTCGGTGGAGGAGGTGCCGGTCGTGACGGTGTAGGTGCCATCCGCTTCCAGTCCGGGGCAGCTGATGACCACCGAGCTAAAGGCCTGCGGCGCGTCCCAAGAGACCAGCACATTGCCCGCGCTGTCGCTGATGGAAACCGTGCTGCCTGCCGCCTGTGCGTCCACGGTCAGCAGGATTGCGCCTTGCGTGGAATTTTCGCCAAAGTTCTGCGCCATGCCGGACGAGCCTGCGCCGATCAGCGTGCCGCCAGTGATGGAAGCGTTGCCGTTGTAGTCGAGCGCCGAATACGCGTTGCCATCCTTGGTGGAAACATAGACCGTGCCGCCGCTGATCGTCAGGTCGCCGTTGGAGTCCAGTCCGTCGCCGCCAGCATTAACGGTCAGGCTGCCGCCTGTGATCGTGATGCTGACGCCGCTTTCCGCAGCAAACTGATCCTGTCCGTTTCCACCAAAGCCGCTCTGGTCGGCGCCGCCCGCGGCGTTGACGCCGTCATCGCTGACAACTACGTTGATATCGCCGCCGCTGACCGTGACAGTCAGGCCCTCCAGCCCCTCATAGCAGGTGGAGATGTCGATGGCTCCGTCCGCAATGGTCAGCGCGTTATCCGCATGGAAGGCATCGTCGCCCGTTTGGATATTGGCTGTGCCGCCGCTGACTGTCAGGTCGCCGTTCGAGTGGAAAGCGTCGTCGGCGCAGTCGAGCGTGAAGTTGCCGCCGAGAATCGTCAGCGCGGTACCGGCTTTCAGTCCCTTGGTGCTGACCGTGTCGGTCGTGCTTGCGTCAGTCGAGTCGGCCGTGTCCGTGGTGGTCGCTGCGGCAGTGTCGGAAACAGCAGCGCTATCGGACGGAGCGGCATCCTGCGGCATATCGGCAGGCGGCTCCATGCCATCCGGGGGCGTTTCACCTGTCGGGGGTTCCGGCGGCTGTGTGCTGCCGTCCGGGGTAGTTGTGCCGTCCATCTGGGGCATGCGCCCGCCCTTGCCGCCACCCATACCGCCGGGTGCGGTGTCGCTGACATGCGTTTCGCCGTTTGCGCTGCCGCCGCCGGTGGTGATCGTGCATGTCGCATCATCGACCTGCATCCAGCTGCTTGCACTCAGGCCGTCGCCCTCTGCGGTGATGGTGAAAGTGCCGCCGGCGAGGTAAACAAAGCCCTTGTCGGTATCTTCGGTGTTATCGCTCTGGATGGCGTCCTTGCCGGTCGTCAGGGTGAAGGTGCCGTCCGCAATGCGCACGCTGTCCTTACCGGACAGGCCCTGCTCGGCAGCAGTGATCGCATAGGTGCCGCTGGTGACAGCCAGATCGTCCTTGGTGACCACGCCATGCCCAGCGGGCGAGTCGATTGTGAGCGTGCCAAGGCCGTTGAGTGTCAGGTCGGACTTGGAGAAGATCACGCCGTCAATGTTGTTGTCGTTCAGTGGGGTGAAGGTATCACCACCCGACAGCGTGTTCTGCGTGTCTGTTGCTGTGGTTACAAAGACCTTGTCAGCCTGCCGGACGTAGAGCGCGGCGCAGTCCGCGCAGTGGATGCTCGTGCCGTTCAGCACAAGCTGGATTTTGTCCGTGTCCTCGGCATCGACAATCACCATGCCGTCGTCCAGCGTGCCGGACAGGAGGTAAGTGCCCTCGTCGGTGATGGTGATGGTGCTGCCGTCTATGGTGACGGCATCGCTGTCGCAGGAAGCGGCGCTGCCGGAAAGCGTGATCGCGGCGGCAGTTGTTTCATCGTAGCCGACCTCCAGATCTCGGTCGGTGAACATGTCGGATGGGGTGACAAGCGCGGTCTGTCCGGTTGTATCCGCCGCTTCGGCGGCCTGACAGCCGGATGCCAGCACAGCAGCTGCCATAAGCAGCGGCAGCACACAATGTTTTTTCATAACGGTTAAGCTCCTTTATAATTCAGCGGTGATGGTTTCCTGCTTGGAAACCGTGATTTCCAGATTGCCGTTGCGGCAGCGGAGCTTGTCGATCAGCTCTTTTTCGATGTCTGCGCTGCGCAGCGTGATGTTGTAGGTCAGCCGGAACAGGCTGCCCATGTTGGTGGTCTTGACCTGCGTCAGTTCGCAGGCGGAAGTGTATTCGCGCAGCAATCCGTCAAATACGCCGGTGTAGTCCAGATCTTCCGGGATGGTGATGTGCAGGGTGCGGTACCGCGCGGCCTTTTTCCCTGCGCCGAAGTCGATATGGTTATACAGCATGGTGGCCGCGCCCAGCACCACAGCGAACAGGAAGGCATATGCAAGATAGCCCATCCCGATGATCAGACCCGTGCCCATCGCCAGAAAGATCGCACCGATCTCCTTGGCGGTGCCGGGGACCGAGCGGAAGCGCACCAGACTGAACGCGCCCGCCACGGCGACACCTGCGCCGACGTTACCATTGACCATCATAATGACCACGCAGACGATGGCGGGCAGCAGCGCAAGCGTGGCGACAAAGCTGCGGGTATAGCGGGTGCGGTACATGTAGCAAGCCGCGAGCAGCAGCCCGATGACCAGCGCGCTTGCCACGCAGAGCAAAAAGTCGGAAACCGGGATGACCGTGGTCATCTCCGTGTCAAACAGGCCGCGAAACAGATTGTCAAGCATAGAGCAGTCCTCCAGAAAAGTCAGTGTCCAGCATGTGTTGATATGCTGCGCCGTATTTGGAAAAAGAGGTGTGGAAAATGCTGTTTTCGGTCAGCGCGTGCGTCATCCAAAGCGGCATCCCGCCGGAGGTTTTGATCTCCATCAGCGTCTGACCGCCCGTAAGCAGGGGCGTACCGTAAACCGCGCTGCCCAGCGAGAAGTCGCGGCAGCGATATCGGATGTTTTCGTCAAAGGTGACGCGGAAGTCGCTGCCGTCCAGCGCATAGAAGGCTTCGCGCTCGTAGGACAGAAAGACCGCGGGGCGCAGCGTGTGGTAATACGCCCGGAAATACTCGATTTCGTTCGCAATCTGGGACTGCACGGGAAGCGCGTTGCCGGTGCGGAAGCTGTCCATGGCCTGCGCTTCGGGCAGCACCAGACGCCGTTTGTAGACAATGGACTGAAACTTCTTTTTCAGCTCCACAAACACCTGATCGCCCGGCCGCACCTGCCGATAGCTGCGGATACGCAGCTTTTCCTTGTAGGTGGGCTTTTCCAGCGACCGCCGAATCAGCCGGAAGGTATCGGTATCATAGTAAATGTTGCGGATGGTGCTGCGGCCGAATTGATCCAGCTGCATGCGTCCGCGCATGGCGCGCAGCAGCTGTTCTTTTTGCTGTGCGGTCAGTGGGTATTTGATTTCATATCGCTCAAAGGTCGTTTGGTATGCCATGGATGTTTCCTCCTTGCTGCGGGCTTGCAAGGTGTGATGTTGCAAGCTATGTTTCTTGATCGTGTTCAGTATACCGCTGCTGCCTTAATCAAACTTTAACCAGAACCTTAATCAAACTTAAAATTGCGGACACGCGCAAATAGCAACAGCACCCGCCGTGAGACGGGTGCTGCTTCACTGCTGTATATTGGAGACTGATTATGCGGGGAACGTCGCTGTGATGAGCAGGGAGGCTTCATCCGCGGTGGTAGCGGTGATTTTGCCCTTGTGCGCGGTGACGATTGCCAGCGCAATGGAAAGCCCGAGACCGTAGCCGCCGGTCTGCGAGTTGCGGGATTGGTCGGTGCGGTAAAACCGGTCGAACAGATGCTCGGTCTGGGCTTTGGTGATGTGATCGACCGCGTTCCAGACCGACAGGCGGATGAAGTTCTTCTGCTTTTCCAGCGTGCAGGAGATCGTGCTTTGCGGGACCGAATATTTGACCGCGTTATCCAGCAGGATGGAAAACAGCTTGCGCAGAGATTTTTCGTCTCCGCGCAGGGAGAGCATCGGCTGGATGTGCAGTTCCAGCGACTTGTCCTGTGTTCGCGCCACCGCCTGAAACGGTGTGATCGTTTCCTCAGCGATATCGGACAGCGGCAGCTCGAGCATTTGCAGCTGCGTCTGTTCCTCTTCCATGCGGGAAAGCAGAATGAGATCGTTCGTCAGGTCAGCCAGCCGCTTGGTCTGCGTCTGGATATCGCTGACCCATTCGTTTTCGCCGTAGTCCATGGCGAGAATCTCTGCGTCGGCGTTGAGAATGGTCAGCGGCGTTTTCAGCTCATGTCCGGCATCGGTGATAAACTGCTTTTGTTTTTCGTAGTTTTCCAGAAACGGCCGCACGATGCGCCCGGATAGAAAAATCAGCAGCAATAGCACCAGTAGCGAGCCGACAAACGACACGCCGATGCAGCTGAGGAGCAGCGTTTTGAAGTTAGCCAGTCCGCGGCTGCAATCGAGAAACAGGATGAGTGGTTCCGAGGAAGAGGTGTCCACCAGAAAACGATATTGGTCGGCGAAGCCCTGTGTTTTGCCCTGCGCCCAGACGGACTGCGCATAGGCGATGGCGTCCGCGGTGTCCACTGCGGCAATTTTTCCGGTGTTGACCGAGCGCGCGCTGCCATCCTCTGCGAGAGTGACAAAGAAATACCGTGTTTCATAAGGCAGTTCGGGTGACAGATGCGGCTCTCGCTTGGGGAATTTCCCGTCGGGCGGAAATTCGTGGTTGGATTTTGGGAAAAAACCGTCGTTTGCCGCCAGCAGCGCGAGCGTGCTGTCCGCTTCCTGAATCACTTGGCCGTAGTAGACCAGATTGACGGCGCTCATGATGACCAGCAGCACGGCCAGCAGCGACACCATGGAGGCGATAATCAGTTTGATACGCAGTTTTCGGATCATGGCAGTTCCTCCAGCGAATAGCCCGCGTTCCGGGTGGCCTTAATCTGAATGTCGGCACGCAGGGCGGACAGCTTTTTGCGCAAATAGGAGATGTACACCCACACCACGTTGATTTCCGCTTCGCTGTCATAACCCCAGATCTTTTCCAGCAGGCGTTCGGATGCAATCAGACTGTGCGGGTTACGCATGAGCAGTTCAAGAATCTGGAATTCTTTGTTGGCCAGCCGGAAGCTGCCTGCCGGGGTGGAAAGCTCAAACGTGGCGCAGTCCAGCGTCACATTTCCCATTTGCAGGCGTGAATCGGTCTGGGCAGTCTGGGTGCGGGTCATTGCGCGGATGCGCGCGAGCAGCTCTTGCGTGTGGAATGGTTTGGTCAGATAATCGTTTGCTCCGGCGTCCAGTCCGAGCACCTTGTCGTCCACTTCGGCTTTTGCGGTCAGCATCAGCACCGGAATCCGGTTGCCCTTGCTGCGGATGGTTTTGAGCACGGTGATCCCGTCCACCTTGGGCATCATGATGTCCAGAATGACGCCGTCGTAGTTGTCCGCTTCCAGATAGTCGAGCGCGTCCTGTCCATTGTCCACGGCATCGACTGAATAGTTGTTGCGCTCCAAAATGGTGACGAGCGCTTTGGACAGGGCTTTTTCATCCTCAGCCAGTAATAATCTCATATGCGTTTCTCCTTATCGGCGCAAGCGACAGCCGTTTTTTTCGTTCCTTGCCTTTATTATACAATACCGGTGCAACTTTAAATAGAGTTAAACGTTCCGTGCGCCGCACAGAGAAAAAACGGCGTTGTCCTCGGCCGATTGTGTGTGCGGCGGAATTGTGTTATAATAAGAAAAAAGTTGAGCCGTTTTAAACGGAGGGGATAGCATGGATCTTGCAGATTTTTTTGCCATGGATAAGTTGTCGCAGCACGACGAGGAACAGCTTTTGGAATCCGCGATGCAGCTACAGCAGATGATGATGCTCTATGAAGCGGGCATCCGCGAAATCAAAACCAAACTGGATATCCTGAGCGACGAGTCGCATATTTCGGGTAAGCCCAGCCCGATCGACTCGATCAAAAGCCGAATCAAAACGCCGCGCAGCATTATCGGTAAGCTCAAGCGCCGCGGGTATCCCGTCTCGCTGCAATCCATGATGGAAAACCTCAACGATATCGGCGGTATTCGCGTGATCTGTCCGTTTATTGAGGATATTTACACGGTGGCCGATATGTTGATGCGGCAGGATGACTTGACGCTCATTGAGCGCAAGGATTATATCGAGACACCCAAGCCTAACGGCTACCGCAGTCTGCATCTGATTCTCGAGGTGCCGATCTTCCTGTCCGACCGCACGCAGCCGGTGCGCATCGAGCTGCAGCTGCGCACGATCGCCATGGACTTCTGGGCGAGTCTGGAGCATCAGCTGCGCTACAAATCCGATGTGCAGATGCCGGCGCATATTTCAGACGACCTGAAAGCCTGCGCGGACGTGATTGCCGCAACGGATGAGGAAATGCAGCGCATCGCCAAGGAATTACACGTACTCTGAACCGAAAGGAATTATTCTCTATGCAATACATACCCATTATCACGCTGGCGCTGGTCGTTGTGCTGCTGGTGCTGGTCATCGTGCTGCTCACCCGACGGCAGCAGCCGTCCGGCGGCGGTGACGCCAGCAGTTCGATCACTGCGCTGGGCACACTGGTCAACCAGAATTTGCGCGAAGGACGCGAGACACAGATGAACCAGCTGTCCGTCATGGATAAAAGCCTTGCGGGCAAAATGAGCGCGGTGACCGACCAGCTCGGTCAGTTTGAGCGGCGGCTGCACGGCTTTACCGCGGAAACCACGCAAAATCTGGAGAACATCCGCGTGACGGTGGATCAGAACCTGCGCGCCATGCAGGCGGACAACAACAAAAAACTGGATGATATGCGACAGATCGTGGACGAGAAGCTGCAAAAGACTCTGTCCGAGCGGATGAACGAGTCTTTCCGGCTGGTCAACGAGCGGTTGGAGCAGGTTTATAAAGGACTGGGCGAAATGCAGACGCTCGCGCAGGGCGTGGGCGACCTGAAAAAGGTGCTGACCAATGTCAAAACACGCGGCATTGTGGGCGAAATCCAGCTGGGTGCAATTTTGGAGGATATCCTCGCGCCTGAGCAGTATGCCGTCAACGTTGCTACGCGGCCGGGCAGCCGCAATGTGGTCGAATACGCGGTCAAGCTGCCGGTCGAGGACGGCGGGCATGTTTGGCTGCCGATCGACTCCAAGTTCCCGGGCGACACCTACGGCGCGCTGCGCGACGCCTATGAGGACGGCTCACGCGAGCAGATCGACGCCTGCGCCAAGACGCTGATCGCTACGCTCAAGTCCGAGGCCAAAGATATACACGACAAGTATCTCGAGCCGCCGTACACCACGAATTTCGGCATCCTGTTTCTGCCGTTTGAGGGGCTGTACGCCGAAGCGGTCAGCCGCGGCATGGTGGAGGTGCTGCAACGTGATTACCATGTCAATATCGCAGGTCCAAGCACGATGGCAGCGCTGCTCAACAGCTTGCAGATGTCGTTCCGCACAATTGCGATTCAGAAGCGCTCGGGTGAGGTGTGGAGCGTTCTGGGCGCGGTCAAGACCGAGTTTGACAAGTTTGAAGCCTGCCTGACGCAGACCCAGACCCGGCTCGATCAGGCCAGCCGCGAGCTGGATAAGCTGGTCGGCACGCGCACACGCGCGATCCGTCGCAAGCTCAAGGGCGTGACCGAGCTGAGCGAAGCGGAAAGCCAGTCGGTGCTTGGGCTGACAGACGGCGCGGATGCACCGGAAGACGAGGACTAAAGCGAGAAGGGACGGTCCCATGCGGACCGCCCCTTCATAAATTCTTAAGAAAAATTTCACAGTTTTGTGAGGGACAGGCTGGGTAAAATCGGATAGAATAAAATCAGAAATACAAAGGAGGATCGCGGTATGAAACAGGATAACAGAATAAATGGACTGTGGGATTGGTTCCGGCATTGGACAGATGTCCTGTTCGGCCCGATCGAGCGCGGCAAGTACCGCGGCTGGTAACGCAGAAAAACGTCCCTGCGGCCCATGCAGAAGCATGTGGCTGCGGGGACGTTTTGTTATGCCTCGATGTAATAGCCCACGCCGCGCTCGGCGTGGATTTGGGCATCCGAGCCAATGGTGCGCAGCTTGCGGCGCACCAAAGATAAATAGACCTCGATGGCGTTATAGGCGGATTCGCTATCGATGCCCCAAACCTTTTGCCGCAGCGTTTCGCGCGGCAATACCTGTCCGGTGTGCAGCAGGAACAGCTCGACCAGTTGCAGCTCTTTGCAGGACAGCCGGACATTGCCTCTGGGGCCTGTCAGGATGCAGTGTCCGCGGTCGAGCGATAAATCGCCCGCTTGCAGCAAGCGAGGCTGCAATACCGGACTGCGTCGGCTGAGCGCACGGATGCGTGCCAGCAGTTCACCGATCAGAAAGGGCTGGGTCAGCACATCGTCCGCGCCGGCGTCCAGCACCAGAATACGGTCGCGCGCGGACAGATGTGCCGCCACGACCAGCAGCGGTACGGACATACCGTCCTCCCGCAGGGAAGGCAGGAGCGCGGTTAATTGCTGCGCTGCAGCTTTGCCTGCACGATCAGTCAGCAGGACTGCGACGTCATACAGTCCCTCTGGGCAGAGAAGCGGCTCTGCGCCGGGCAGTGGGATGTGGTCGAACAAAATATGGTCGCGCCGGAGCGCTTGCGGAATCTTTTCATTCTCAGTTGCCCCAATCAGAAGAATGCGCATGAAGAATCTCCTTTCCTACAAGGGGTGCTTTTTATTGTGCGCGGTGTATGTGGAGTTTTTGTGTAGGAGTGATGGAAAAATTGTTAAGTTACAGTTTTTTCAATCTTTCTTCAAACTACTGCGCTTATGATGATACGCGGTAATAAAACGCAAGCAGGAGGGAGCAAAGATTGAAACTGCCGTTTGATTCATTGCGCGAAAAAAAGTCCCGAAAGGGAAAGAAAACATTTTCTGTAAGCAGCGAGAGCAAAGAAGAACCGTCTGCCGAAAGCGCACCGCCGGGTGCGCACCGCAAAAAGAAGAAACGCCGGAAGCTGAAAAAGAAGGTGGTCATTCCGGTCGTACTGGTGGTTGTGCTGGTCGGCGCGTTCGGCGTGCGGCATTTTTTGCAGTCTGGAAAGGGCGAGGTGACGCAAACTTACACCGAGAGCGAAGCATCCCGACGGGATATCCAGCTGACGCTGTCCGCAACCGGCACCATTGAACCAGCCAATCAGTATGATGTCACCAGCGCGGTGCAGGGCGAAGTGCTGTCCTGCACGTTTGAGGAAGGCGACGAGGTGAAAAAGGGCGATGTGCTGTATGAAATCGACAGCACAGACGCGAAAAACTCGATTGAACAGGCGCAGCTCTCGCTCCAGCAGAGCCAGAACAGCTATAACCAGACGGTGGAAAGTCTGGATGATCTGAATGTCAAATCGGAGAAATCCGGCGTGGTGACCAAGCTGTATGTAGAGGCGGGCGATCAGGTGCAGGCAGGCGCGACGATTGCGGATGTGCGCGATTCGTCGTCTATGGAGCTGACCGTGCCGTTTAATGCCTCGGATGCGGCAACATTCAGCGTGGGCTCCGCGGCAACGGTTACGATTGACGGTTCGTTTGAGACGCTCATCGGCACGGTGACGGCCATTGATGCGGCGGATACCGTGCTCGACGGCTATCAGATCGTCCGATATGTGACCATTCAGGTGAGTAATCCGGGCGGCCTGTCCACTTCGTCGGCGGCAAGCGCAACGGTGGGCGGCGTGGCCTGCAATCAGGGCGCAAACTTTACTTATCTGTCCGAATTCACAATAACCGCGGACACCGCTGGCAAGGTAGCGAGCCTGTCCATCCGGGAGGGCTCGTCCGTGTCCGCGGGTCAGACCGTGGCGACGCTGTCCTCTACCTCGGTCGAAAACCAAGTGGAGAACAGCAAGCTGTCGCTTGCCCAGCAGCAGCTTTCCTATCAGAATACCGTCGATAAGCTGGACGACTATACCATCACCGCGCCGATCGACGGCACTGTGATTACCAAAAACACCAAGGTGGGCGATACGCTCGACGCGACCAACGGCCAGACGACGCTGGCGGTTATTTATGATCTGTCTTATCTGACCTTTGATATTTCGCTTGACGAGCTGGACATCAATCAGGTCGCGGTGGGGCAGACGGTCAATATCACCTGCGATTCGCTGGAGAGCGCAGAACCCATTGAAGGCGTGGTGACCAAGGTTTCAGTTGCGGGCACGACAGAAAATGGCGTGACCAGCTATCCGGTCACCGTGCAGATCGACAACCCGCCTGAGGATTTGCTGCCCGGCATGAACGTGGACGCGACCATTGTGGTCGATGAAGCGGCGGATGCAATCGCCGTACCAATCTCTGCCGTACAGCGCGGCAATATCGTATATGTCAAGGACGATAGCGCAAAGAATACGGACGGCACAATGGTAAACGGTACGCTGCTGCCGGACGGCTGGAAGGCGGTCGAGGTGGAAACCGGCTTGTCGGATGATAATTTCATCGAGATCGTCTCCGACGTTGCGGAAGGAGATATCGTCTATGTGCCGCAGGTGATGCATGAGTCCTCCGGTGAAGAGGAAGAAATGGGCATGATGCCCGGCGGTGATATGGGCGGTATGCCCGGCGGCGGTATGGGCGCCATGTCCGGCGGCGGAGGCGGCGGAATGCCCTCCGGTGGCGGCGGTGGAATGCCTGCCGGCGGTGGAGGCGGTATGCCGTGATGAACACACAACAGGAAACAACCGGAACACCGCTGATCGAGCTGCGCGATATCTATAAGATTTACCATATGGGTGACACGGATGTGCACGCCTCGGACGGTGTTTCGATGAAGATTTACAAGGGCGAATTTGTGGCGATTGTCGGGCAGTCAGGCTCGGGTAAAAGTACACTGATGAACATCATCGGCTGTCTGGATGTGCCGACGAGTGGGCAGTATTTTCTGAACGGTGAGGACGTTTCCGAGCTGACTGATGACGAGCAGGCCGAGATCCGCAATAAAACGCTGGGATTCATTTTTCAGCAGTACAACCTGATCCCCAAGCTGAACGTGCAGGAAAACGTCGAGCTGTCGCTGCTGTATGCAGGCGTACCCTCGGATGAGCGTGCCGAGCGGGCGCGGTATCAGATCGCGCGCGTCGGTCTTGCGGGCAAGGAGAAAAACCTGCCCAGCCAGCTTTCCGGCGGTCAGCAGCAGCGCGTTTCCATCGCCCGCGCGCTTGCGGGCAACCCTTCGGTCATTCTTGCAGACGAACCGACCGGCGCGCTTGACTCGCGCACCAGCCGCGAGGTGCTGGACTTCCTGCAGAAGCTCAACGACGAGGGCAACACCATCGTCCTGATTACGCATGACAACAGCATCGCGCAGGAAGCAAAGCGCGTTATCCGCGTGGCGGACGGAAAAATCATCTTTGACGGCCCGGCGCGCGAGGCCTTCCCGAGAGGAGACTGACGGATGGGATTTACACAGGCGTTCAAGCTGGCGCTCAAAAGTTTGGCTGGCAGTAAGCTGCGCGCGTTTCTGACCATGCTGGGTATCATCATCGGCGTCGGATCGGTTATCATCCTTGTTTCGCTTATGCAGGGCATGACGGGTGAGGTCACTTCGATGTTCGAGGATATGGGAACCAACATGCTGACCGTAAACGTCACCGGGCGCGGTTCGTCCCGCACGGTGGATGTGGATGATATGTATGACCTGTATGAGGAAAACACCGATGTGTTCCTGGGCATGAGCCCGACCGTGATGGTCATGGGTTCGGTCAAAACCGGGACTGATTCGGATAGCTTTTCGTCCACCACGGTCAGCGGCGTGTCCGAGCAGTATGCCGAGATCAACGGCCTTGGGCTGCAAAGCGGCCGGTTTTTGAGCTTTGCAGATCTGGAAGCGCGCAGTAAGGTAGCAGTTGTCGGCTCGTATGTGGCGAATATGCTGGGCGGCAATGCGGTCGGGCAGACGATCAAGGTCAACGGCAATGCGCTGACCATCGTCGGCGTGATCGAGCAGCAGGATGATTCCACGGAAGGCTCGGCCGACGACTGCATTTATCTGCCGTATACGACGGCATCCAAGCTGACGTTTGGCCAGATTTCTACCTACACCTTCGCCACATGGGATTCTTCTCTGAATGCGCAGGGCACGACCATTCTGGATAATGCCCTGTATACGGTGTTTGAAAACGACGATTTTTACGCCATTTCCGATATGCAGGAGATGATCGACTCGATGGAGGAGATGACCTCGATGATGACCATGGTGCTGGTCGGCATTGCGGGTATTTCGCTGCTGGTCGGCGGCATCGGCATCATGAATATCATGCTGGTGTCGGTAACCGAGCGCACACGCGAAATCGGCATCCGTAAATCGCTTGGTGCAAAAAAACGTGATATCATGCGGCAGTTCGTCATTGAAGCAGGTACGACTTCGGCGCTCGGCGGCGTGATCGGCATTGTGTTCGGCGCAGCAGTTGCGGTCGCGCTTGGGCAGGCGATCGGCATCAACGCTGCGCCGTCGGTGAGCGCGGTCGGTGTCAGCTTTGGCGTTTCGGTGTTCATCGGTGTGTTTTTCGGCTTTATGCCGGCAAATAAGGCGGCAAAACTCAACCCGATCGACGCGCTGCGCTATGATTAAAAGGAGGAAAAGTATGAAAAAGATGCTTTCGCTGTTGCTGGCGGCGGTGCTGCTGGCAGGCAGCTTGCCCGCGGCGCTGGCGGCGGACAGCGTGTCCGAAAGCGTGGTCGAGCAGGTGATTCGCTCGACTGGCATCATGGTGGGTGATACCAGTGGCAATATGCATCTGGACCAATCGGTCACCCGAGCGGAGTATGCCAAAATGCTGGTGGCAGCGTCCAGCTACAAGGATAAAGTAGCGGGTACGTCCAATGTCTCGCCGTTCAAGGATGTACCCTATACGCACTGGGCGGCGGGCTATGTGAAAACGGCAGTACAGCAGGGCTGGCTGACTGGTTATCTGGACGGCAGCTACAAGCCCGATCAGACGGTCACGCTAGAGGAAGCAGCGACCGGTTGTCTCAAGCTGCTCGGCTATACGACCGAGGATTTTTCCGGCTCTTATCCCTATGCACAGCTTGCGCTTTATCAGTCGCTCGGTTTGGATACGGGTGTGACCGCTTCGCAGGGCACGACCATGACACGCCGCAACATGATGTATCTGTTCTATAATCTGTTAAACGCAGATACCAAGGATGGGCAGGTTTATGCGCAGACGCTGGGCTATACCCTGAACAGCGACGGCGAGATCGACTATCTGAGCATGGTTTCGGATACGATGGAAGGGCCGTTTGTGGTGGAGGGCAGCCTGACCGATATTGTTTCGGATGCAAACAAAACGGTTTATCGCAACGGCTATGCATCGACTGCCGACGCGGTGCAGCAATATGACGTCATTTATTACAATGACTCGACCATCTGGGCCTATGCTAATGCGGTCAGCGGCACCTATCAATCCGCGTCGCCTTCCACTTCCTCACCGACTTCTGTGACGGTGGCAGGCATCACCTATGAGATCGAGACCAGCGAAGCGGCTTATGCGCTGTCAGCGCTCGGCGGACTGAATATTGGGGATGTCGTGACTCTGCTGCTCGGTCGGGACGGTAAGGTGGCTTATGCGCTGCCGGCGGAGGATTACGCTGTGTCTGTTGCCGGCGTGGTGACTGCGACTGGCACAGGGACCTATTATAACGCGGTCGGCAATGCGTACACCGCCCGAACGATCACGGTTACGGCAACCGATGGCGTCAGCTACGTTTATCCTTGCTCCAAGACCTCGATTGAAGAAGGTGCTTTTGTTTCGATCGGTTTCGGCTCGTCCGAAACCGATGTTTCTATCCTGAGGTCCACATCGGTGACCGGCACGGTATCGGGACACACGATCGGCAGCAAAACCATGGCGAACGATGTGCGCATTCTGGATGTCAACGATACTACAGCTGTGCGAGTGTACTATTCTCGCTTAAGCGGCGCGGTGCTGGAAAAAAGCGATGTGCGGTACTGTGCGGTCAATGACGCGGGCGAGATTACCGACCTTATTCTCAATGATTTTACGGGCGACCTGTATGAATATGGGATCATCACATCGGCCAAAAACGAGTCCACCGAAACAAGCATATCGGGCGAGTACACCTATTTGGTGGGTGGCGAAAAGCAGACGTTGTCCACCAGCGGAAAGTCGCTTGGCGCGTCGGTTGGCCCGGCGCGGTTGACAATTGAGAATGGACAGCTGCAATCCGTGCGCGCACTCGAGCAGATCAAAAATCCGGACAGCATTACCCAGCTTGGCGTGACCGAGGACGGCGAAAGCTGGCTGTTCTGGGATGACTGTGCGGTATATCTGTATGAGAACTCGGATTACAGCCTGCTGTCCCTGACCGAGCTGCGCAATAATCTGAATGCATATGACATTACCTGCTATTACGACAAGGACACGGACGACGGCGGACGCATCCGCATCGTGGTGGCGCGTCCCATATGATGAGGCAAGAGAAAAAGGGTTTCTCCAATGGAGAAACCCTTTTGATATTTCTTGCGCTTTGCACAAATGGAAGCTATAATATCTGTATAAAACGCAGATTGGAGCGAGAAAAATGGCATCGGACAAAACCAATGTGATGCGCGTGCTCGAACAGCATAAAATCACGTATACCGCACATGAATATCCGCACGGCAAGGAAGCCGTGGACGGCGTGACGGTGGCCGAACTGCTCGGCCAGAATATCGAACAGGTGTTTAAAACACTGGTGGCGCGTGGTCGCTCGGGCAGCTATCATGTGTTTGTCATCCCGGTGGCGAAGGAGCTTGACCTGAAAAAAGCTGCCAAGGCCGCAGGGGAGAAGTCGGTGGAAATGGTGCATGTCAAGGAGCTGCTGGGCCTGACCGGTTATGTGCGCGGCGGCTGCTCGCCGGTCGGCATGAAAAAAGCGTTTGCGACGGTGTTTGACGAGAGCGTGAACGCGATCCCGACCGTCATCGTATCGGCGGGTAAAATCGGCTACCAGATCGAGTGCGCCCCGGCGGATCTGATTGCTCTGACACGGGCGAAAACCGCGCCGATCACGACGGATTGAGCAGCTCGGCGGCATCCGGGAACAGCGCAAACACGGTTTGCACGCCGCAGCCGGTCAGCTGCGCGAGCTTGGCCTCCAGCGTGGAGGCATCGTCGAACAGCACAAAGTGCGCGCGGCCGTCCTGGTCGGTATAGGTAAAGTATTTGGCGCATAGCTCGCGCGAGAAGAACGCCTGTGCCCCTGTCCGTTCGAGCAGCGCGTTGCGTTCGGTTTTGGTCAGGGTTTTGCCGTTCGGAGACAAGGACGGCAGCATGAAATCCTGCGAGATGGGCTGCAAAAACGCCGCGATGCGCGCTGCACCGTAGATCCCCTGCAAGGACGAGATATAGGCAGTCAGACTGCCGCCGGAAAGAGCGGTCGGTGTGGTCAAAACCGCGTGGGTCAATTGTCGGCCGCAGGCAAGCGGGACGAAAAACGGAATATCCGCCTCGTGCAGCGCGGCATCAAAGGCGGTCAGCAGCGCACGACCGCGCGGTGTGTCGTGTTCAAAATCCGCGAATACGCCGGGAGCGCCCGTGCGTTTGGCCTCAAAAACCAGATCTGTCGCCAAACGATCCGGGTTGCAAATGGCCAGATCGAGCGGTGGGTCGCACAAGCCGAGCAGACAGTGCGCCTGCGCGGTGGGCAATTGTAAACGCTGTAAAGCGCCCTTGGGCGTGATGCCCAGACAAAGGTGCAGCACGGGCATGCCCTGCCCGGCGGCGCGTGCCGTATCTCGGCCGGTGCATACCAGCACCAGATTTTTCGTATATACCATCATGATCGACTCCCTTGTGTTCGGGGCAGCGGCGCACAGAGGGTTTCGCGGCGCTGCACTGGACTTTTTGGACAAATTCTATTACACTATATGTGGCATTCGCCAAAGTGAGAACGCAGGAGTGAACGAATGAGCAAACTGATTCCGGATTATGTGTTTGATTCCATTTATGATATTACGCCCGCGCTGCTGGAGCAGCATGGGGTTCGCGGCGTGCTGATTGATCTGGACGGCACGATGGCTTCGCACAAGGCGGCGCTGCCGCCGGATACGCTCGCGCCTTTTGTGCGCACGCTGCGCGAGGCCGGGCTGCAGGTGCTGGTGTTTTCCAACAACCGCGAGACGCGCGTGGGGAAATTCTGTGAGGCGCTGGGCGCGGAATATATCTGCCGGGCGGCAAAACCGTTGGCAGGCGGCTTCCGTCGGGCGGCAAAGCGGCTGGGATTGCCGCTAAGCCAGATTGCCGTGGTGGGCGACCAGATTTTCACGGATGTGCTCGGCGGCAACCGCGTCGGCGCGCTGACCTGCTATGTGCAGACGCTCGACCGACATTATTTCTGGGTGAACGTGCGCTATCAGATCGAGCGCGGTTTTATCGAGCGCGGCAAGCGCAGAATGGAAGCGAGGGGACGGCATGAGTGAAGCGAGATTCGGCCCGGCGGGCAATTCCGAGTCCTTTGCCGCCGAGGGCTTCAAGAAAAGCGAGGATGCGCCCGCGTGGCTGGCCGCTAAGGGCCTGACCGCGTTTGAATATCAGTGCGGCCGCGGCGTGCGCTGCGGAGAAGAAACTGCGCGCAAAATCGGCGCAGCGGCGGCGCAGCATGGCATCGCCATGAGCATTCACGCGCCGTATTTCATCAATCTGTCCTCCGAGGAAAGCGAGCGGATGGAAAAGAACGTCGGCTATGTGATGGAGACGGCGCGGCTGGCGGTGCCGCTGGGCGCGACGCGCATGGTGGTACACTGCGGTGGGCAGGGCAAGCTGACGCGCGAGCGCGCCATGCGCAATACGCATGAAAACGTGAAAAACATCCTGCGCGCGTTGGACGAAGCGCACCTGATCGGCTGCACGGTTTGTCTGGAAACCATGGGCAAGAAAAGCGTGCTCGGTTCAGCCGAGGAGGTCTGTGAGCTGGTCGCGGCGGACGAGCGTCTGATGCCCTGCATCGACTTCGGCCATCTCAACTGCCGCACAGGAGGCTGCATGTCCACGCGCGAGGATGTGGCGCAGCTGTTCGATCGGATGGAGAACACGATCGGTGTGGAGCGCACGCGCGTGCTGCATGCGCATTTTTCTCATATCGAGTACAATGCCAAGGGCGAGGTGCGGCATCTGACCTTTGCGGATACGGAATACGGGCCGGACTTTGCGCCGGTCGCACAGGAGGCTGCTGCGCGCGGTTATACCCCGACGTTTATCTGTGAGTCGGCCGGAACACAGGCCGAGGACGCGGTAACGATGATGCAAATTTTTCACAAGGAGATAGAAAAATGAAAAAAGTGCTGCTGATTCATGGACCCAATCTCAATTTAACCGGCCAGCGTGAGCCAGGTATCTACGGCTCGGAGACGCTTGCCGCCATCAACGCGGAGGTGGTCAACAAATGTCAGCGTTTGGGGATGGAGTGCGCGGTGTTCCAATCCAACTCGGAGGGTGCGCTCATTGATCGTATTCACGCTGCGCGCGAGGACTGCGACGCCATCATCATCAACGCGGGCGCATATACGCATTACAGCTATGCGCTGCGTGACGCGATTGCAGCGGTGCGTCTGCCCGCGGTGGAGGTGCACATGTCCAATGTACATGCGCGCGAGGAGTTTCGGCATCAGTCGGTCATCGGGCCGGTGTGCGCGGGCGTGATTGCGGGCTTCGGCAAGCATAGCTATCTGCTGGCCGTGGATGCGGTCAAGGCGATTATCGGGTGAGGCGATAACCATGAAACGAAAGGAATTACAGGAGCTGCTGCTGGAAGCACCGTATGACGCGCTGGTGCTGACCAGCGAGGCCAACCGTCGCTATGCGACCGGCTTCCATTCGACCGCGGGCGCGGTGTATCTGTCTGCCAAGCAGGCGGTGTTCTATACGGATTTCCGCTATGTGGAGGCGGCGCGCGCAGCGGTCACGGACTTTGAGGTACGCGAGATCGGCGTGGGGCGCAGCTATACCGCAGCCATCAACGAGCTGATCGAGCAGGACGATGTGCGCACGGTAGCGCTGGAGGATGAAACGCTGACGCATGCGGAATACACCCGCTGGGCGACGGCGCTGCATGCCACCGCCATGCGATTGGAGGATAGCGTTGCCCGGCTGCGCGTGACCAAAGAGGATGACGAGGTCGGAAAGATCGTTGCAGCGCAGCGCATTGCCGAACAAGCGCTCGAAGAGGTCATGAACGATATCCGCGTGGGCGTGACTGAAAAGGAAATCGCTGCGCGTCTGACCTATCTGATGCTGCATTATGGGGCAGAGAATATGTCATTCGATCCGATCGTGGTATCGGGTGCGAACAGTTCCAAGCCGCACGGTGTGCCGACCGAGAAGCAGATCGAAGCGGGCGATTTTGTGACCATGGATTTCGGCTGCATTGTGGACGGTTACTGCTCAGATATGACGCGCACAGTCGCGGTTGGCCATGTGACCGAGGAGATGCAGCGCGTATACGATATCGTGCTGGATGCGCAGCTGGCAGGTATCGCGTGCTGCAAGGCAGGCGTGTCCGGCCGCGAGGTGGACGGCGCAGCGCGCCGCGTGATCGAGGCGGCAGGCTACGGGGATGCCTTCGGTCATGGATTTGGTCACGGCGTGGGTCTGGAAATCCACGAAGCGCCAACGGCATCCTCGCGCTCGGAAGCGCTGCTGCCTGCGGGCAGTATCCTGACGGCGGAACCGGGGATTTATCTGCCTGGGAAGTTTGGCGTGCGTACCGAGGATATGCTGTACGTTATTGAGGATGGCTGTATCAATCTGACCGAAGCGCCTAAGACGCTGCGGATTTTGTAAAAACCAAACAGCAAAAAAGCACCGGAAACGAGAGCGTTTCCGGTGCTTTTTTGTTAAGTAAATCGGATGCGGGAAAGGATTACTCCTCGTCCTCGATCTCCAGATAGTCAGCCAGATCCTTGAACAGGGCGGTCGGATCGACGTCGTCTTCCAGCACGATCTGCAGCGGCTCGTTGAGAGACAGCAGGAACATACCGAGCAGGCTCTTGGCATCTACCATGCCGCTCTTGCCGTGAATCCAGATATCAAAGCCGTATTTGGTGACAATCTTGTTAATCTTCTGGATATCATCCGTATTCTTTACGCGGATACCTCTGGTCATAATGATTACCTCCATTTCAAAAGCAATGAATTCTTTTTCTGCTAACATTATAGCATAAAAATACAGAAAGAAAAGTGTTTTTTACGTTATCGATGTTTTTTCATCATTTTGGAACGGGAGAAGGAACACACTTTATTATTCTTGTATTTTATGCACAAAAAGTAAACAGTAAAACTGTGCAATGTGCGAATTTAACAAGGATATCACCAAAAAAGAACAGCCTGCGCATCAGCAGGCTGTTATATGCCGAGCCGGAACGGCCCCACACCGCCCGGCCTCATTTACCCCCCACGGGGCTTTCTACTCTTCTATCGAAATGGTGGCATGATTGATTCGGATGGCTGTAATGGTTTCAGTTTGCAGAAAACGGCGGCTTTCCGAACCGGTCTGATATTGGTATTCGATGCCAAACTGCGCAGTGGTCGGATCTGCGCTGTCCGAACTGAGCGAGTTGCCATGCGATACCGTGTGTACGGTGGTGCCGTCCTGCAGGACAAGCGTCACAACCGGTGTCTGCTGGTCGTCAAAGTATAGCGGATTATCGGATGCAGGATCGACCGCCATGGTGCCGGTAAGCTCGATGCCGAGCGGCGTGATGGTGAGCTGATTGAGTCGAATACCATCGGCCATAGTTAGGTTCAACTCGCGTGTCAGCGTTTTCGCACTCGGTGCGCAGAAGGAAAACGACCAGCCCGTTTCGGTCAGCGGGGTACAGCGCCGATAAGAGATCTGCGGCTCCAGATAGGGCAGATCCTCTTCGCTCAGCCCTTCAAACTGGGTTTCGCAAAGCTCAGTGGCGGAGTTCGTGTCGCCGTAGCTGTGCAGCGAGCCATAGTACAGGTGGCCGGTGCGGATGTCCCGCAAAGCGTCGATCTGCGCTGCTTCACTGTCATAGGAATCATATTCCGGCATACAGAGCGAAACGCACAGAATGTCGCCCTGAAAGGCGACGCCTGCAAATTGTATTTCGGGGGATTGATAGGACTGCGGCAAAATCACACTTGTACAGTCCTGCTGTTGCAGGGCGGTGAGCCGCTGTGCGCCGTCGGCTTCCTCTGAATAGGAGACCGGATGCGAACGGTAGATTGTCGCAAGATCCATCGGGGCAGGCAGGCTGTCGGTCTGCTCCATATAGGATGCCGGATCAATGGTCAACGTCAACTGCCGGTCGCCGGGATCTTCGGACAGCGCAAAAGCCTCGTAGTAATATTCCACCGAAGGGTCCTGACTGTCCATCGACCCCATTCCGCTGGAGGATAGACAGTATTCATCCGAACCGTCCATGAGCAGATTGGAATTGCCCAAAATGGTCATGCGTGTACCGCTGTTGACAATGGAGTTGTCCGCATAGCGGAAGGAATAGAGCACCGCAACATCGTCTTCGCTGACAATGGCGTCTTCCAATGTGATGGTACAACCGTCGATGGTTTGCGTTTGCCGTACAGGGGTGGCGAGACCATCCGGTATCATCACATTTTTTCCGAACAGTGCGTTCCAACCGCCGGAGAACTGCACCACAGCTGCGGCGGCAGTCGCTGTCAGGAGGACCGCGGCAAGCACAGCGGCCAGAATGCGCTGCGGGCTGCGCAGCGGCATACGACGGCTGCGGCGGGCGCGTTGCTCGCGTACAGCGCCAGCAATATCATACATCGGGGTTTCGATCTGTTCCAGCGCTTGCCGAATACGCAGATCATCCGGTGTGAGTTTCATATGCTCTGCTCCTCCTTTCTGCCGGAGTCCCTTGCAGCGCCTGTGCCAGCTTTTTGCGTGCGCGTTCATATCGCTTGCGCAAGGTTGCGGCAGATTTGCCGTAAATCACGGCGAGTGCGTCAAAGCTGCGTTGTTCAATGACCCGGCTGTATACCAGTGCGCGCTGCTCGGGCGATAGGGTCTCGAGTGCGCGGCGCAAGTCCTCACCGATGTAATCCGGGTCGGCAGCCACAGGCGGCGGCGTGACCAGCTGGCGCTTGCGGTGGCGCAGCAGGTCCACGCAGGTCGTATAGGCAAGGCGGTAGAGCCATGCACTCAAGCTGGTGCCCGGACGGAATCGGTGATGATTGTCATAGGCTTTGATAAAGGTGGTCTGCACGGCGTCCTGCGCTTCGTGATAGTCGCATAGAATATGATGACAATATCGCAGAAGCGGCTGGCCGTACAGCGCAATTGCATCCGCGAGCGCGGCCTCGCTGCCTTCGGCAAAGCGCTCGTCGAGTGGGCGGGCGTCCATGACTGCGCCCCCTTTCATAGGAACATGTTCACCCGTTATAACGGACGGCAGAGGGATTTTGTGACAGCATACCTGAAAATTTTTCCGTTTTGTTACCAAAATCCTATGAAATACGCAGAATTGGAAAATAAAAGAAAACAAATGAACAAAAAAAACACCGTCGGAATTGTGGATTCCGACGGTGTTTGCCGTTTGTTGACTTACGGTTCGAGACGGTTCATGTCGCGCGGGAACATGGACGCATCGCGTACGTTGTTCAGACCCAGCAGCTGCATGGTCAGTCGCTCCAGACCGATGCCCAGACCGCCGTGCGGGGGCATGCCGTACTTGTGCAGCATGGTGAACGACTCAAATAGCTCGACGTTCATCTTGCGCGCTTCCAGCTTTGCGATCTGCTCCTGATAGTCGTGGATGCGCTGGCCGCCAGTCGTAATCTCCAGACCACGGAACAGCAGGTCGAACGACAGAGCGAGCTTGGGATCTTCGGGATCGTCCATTGCGTAGAACGGACGCTTGGCGGACGGGAAGTGGGTGACGAACACGAAATCGCTGCCGTGCTCTTCCTTTGCCCACTGGCAGAGCAGCACTTCTTCATCCGGGTTGAGGTCGTAACGGTTCTTGGACTTGTGGCCGTACTTTTCTTCCATGATCTGCTTGGCCTCATGGAAACGGATGGTCGGAATCTCGGTGATCTCCGGGATGTCCGCCTTGAGGAGTGCAAGCTCTTCCGGGCAGTGCTCCTTGACATAAGCCATGACCGCCTTGAGCATACCGGTCTCCATCGCCATGACGTCGTACATCGAGTCGATGTAAGCCATCTCGAAGTCCAGACCAATATATTCGTTCAGGTGGCGCGAGGTGTTGTGGCGCTCGGCGCGATAGACGCTGCCGATCTCAAAAACGCGGCCGAACGCGCCGGCCAGATACTGCTTGTGGAACTGCGGAGACTGCGCGAGGTACGCCGGCTGGCCAAAGTAATCCAGCTTGAACAGGTTTGCGCCGCCCTCTGCGCCCGCAACGACGATCTTAGGGGTGTGAATGTGGGTGAAGCCCTGCGACTGCATATACTGCGCAAAGCCGTCCGCGATCGCGCCCTGCACGCGGAATACCGCCTGCTTGATCGGGTGACGCAGCGTGATCGGACGCAGCGGCAGATCTACGTCGAGCGACAGGCCCATATACTTCTTGCCCAGCGGCACCGGCAGCTGGTCGTACGGACGGGCGAGCACCTTGATTGCGCTCAGCACGACCTCAACGCCGTGCTCGGCACGCGGCTCTTCGCGCACCGTACCGGTGACTTCGAGTACCATTGCGTCCTTGACTTCGGCACGCTTGATGCTGCCGATTTCGTCCCCCTGGAAGGTGCACTGGATCAGGCCGCGTTCAACGCGCATGATGACGAACGCAAAGTCCGACATATCGCGCACGCGGTGCACCGTGCCGCGGAAGGTGACTTCGCTGCCAACCGCATCGCACACGCGCTTTACGGTATCGACGTACTGGCCCGCTTCGTGAATCATTTCCATAATTATTAACGCCTCTCTATTTCAGCATTTTCATACAGGGTCATATTATACCATTGATTTGCAGGATAGACAAGTTTTTTGCGAGAAAAAAGGTGAAAAACCAACGGATAAAATGGTTTTAGCGTTTGAGTCTGCGCAGGACGGCCTGCATTTCCGCGCGCCCTTCGCCGCTGGCGACGATACACACAGCGTAGACGATCGCGCCCGCAGGGACGGCGCAGATCAGGCGTACAAGGTTGCTCACCGGCAGCAGGGTGCAGGCATAGGCCGCCGCGCCACACAGCACGGCGCTAACAATGATGCGTGCCAGACTTTTGGCCGGTACATGGAACAGAAAACGGCAACGCACTCGCACGCAGGTGATGAAAAAGTAGGACGCGAAGGCGACGATCGAGCCCATGGCACCGCCGGTGAAGCCGAAAGCGCGCAGCAGAATGACGCTGGAAATCACTTTGATGATGGCCGCCGCTGCGCTGTTTTGCAACACCTGACCGGTGGACTGTTCAAGCTCGTAGGCTTTGTTGGCGTACTCGGTCAGTCCCATGAACAGCATGGCGAGCGCAGTATATGCAATGACCGGTGCGCCTGCATCATATCCCTTGGCAAACAGGAAGCGTGACATGGGCAGCGCAACGGCGGTCAGTCCTGCAACCGCGGGCACTGCAATCAGAAGATACAGCCGCACACCCTGATCAAGCAAAGGCTTGGCCGCATCCCGACCACCCTCACGCCAGCCGCGCAGCACAGCGGGGTACACACCGCGCATGATGCCGACCGAGATCATCGTGAACAGACCGGAGGCAATCGAGTTGTTCTGGGAGTAATAGGCATACAGAATATCGCCGTAGAAACCGACGACCAGATATTTGTCGATTTGATTGAGCAGCGCCACCGAGATGGAAACGCCCATCAGCGGCACACCGTACTGTAAAAACCTGCGCAAAAGCGGCTTGGAGAAAAAGCGCAGCCGCACCACCACCGGCAGGCTGAGCGCGATTGCCGCGCCGATTGCGGCAACGCCGTCTGCAATGGTGTTTGCAAAAATCGCGGGATAGGGCAGGGGGTAATCTGCCTTGCCGCCGCACAGTACAAACGCAACGGCGAGCTTGAGAACCGCCGAGGTCAGCGACCAGAAGATCGAAGCCCGGATGCGGCCAAGCTGGATCAGTGCCGCGTTCAGTACCTGAAAGGCGGTGTAGGAGCAGAACATGATCGCGCCGCCCAGATAGACCGGGTCGCGCAGAAGAACAGCGCCTGCCACGCAGCCAACGGCAACCACGGCGCAAAGCAGCAGATAGATGGTCGAAACCGTGGAGAACAGCCCGCGGCCCTGATCGGTGCGGAATTCTTCACCGACATAGCGGGTGGCGGAGTTGGCCATCCATCCGGCAAGAATCAGGTAGATCAGCTGCACGGTCGTATTGGTCAGGTTGAAGGCCGTGACGGCGGATTCGGTGAAAATATGCGTATACAGCGACGAGCACGCGATTACCAGCAGGCCTTCGATGACCTTGGCCGGCAAAAACAGCATCGCATCGCGCGTCATGGTGTTTTTTGAGGACAAAGGAAAAACCCTCGCTTTCGGTCAGATAGTTATAGTATAGCATGGTTTTTGAGGAAAAACAAATAACGGTTTGTAAACAGCGGCACTTGTTTTTGCATTTGTGCGCTGTTCGTGCTATACTGTCTGTATCTGTGAGAAAATGTCCTTTGGAGGAATCTGTTTTGCGAGTGATGCATGTGATGGGCGGCGGCGACGTGGGCGGCGCCAAGACCCAAATTATGAATACCGTCACCGGGCTTGCCAGGCGCAATGAAGTGATGCTGATTTCCTTCCGCGCAGGCCCGTTCGCGGACGAGGCACGCGAGCGCGGCATTGATGTGCGCGTGATCGAGCGGCACAATCCGTTCCGCGCGGCGCGGGCGATGCGCGATCTGGTGGATCAGTTCCGGCCGGATATCATCCACTGTCATGGCGGCCGCGCCAATCTGATGGGGGCGATGGTGCGCCGCACGCGCCACGTGCCGGTGCTGACAACCGTGCATTCGGATTATAAGCTGGACTATCTCGGCAACCCGCTCAAGCAGCATACGTTCGGCGCGGCAAATGCGGTGGCGCTGCGCTTTCTGGACTTTTATCAGCCGGTGGCCGACCGCATGGCGCGCACCCTGATCGAGCGCGGCTTCGACCCGGAACGCATCGTGAAAATCTATAACGGCATGGAGTTTCACCGTCCGGAGGGCGAGTTTGACCGCGCACAGTACCTGAAAGAGCACTATGGCGCGGAAATCGAGGACGGAGATGTGCTGTGCGGCATCGCCGCGCGCCTGACGGCGGTCAAGGACATCGCGACCACCGTGCGCGCCTTTGCCGCAGCCTTGCATGACGCACCGCAGCTGCGTCTGTTCATTGCGGGCGAGGGCGAGGATGAAGAAATGCTCAAAAAGCTGTGCGCACAGCTGGGTGTCACCGATCGCGTGACATTCTGCGGCTGGGTGTCGCCGGTCGAGCCGTTTTTCCGTGCCATGGATATCAACCTGCTGTCCTCTGTGTCCGAAACCTTTCCGTATTCCATTCTCGAGGGCGTTTGCGCAGGTTGCGCGACCATTTGTTCGAATGTCGGCGGTATGCCCGAGCTGATTGATACGGGTGAAAATGGCTATATTTTCCCGGTTGGGGATGATAAAAAGCTGAGCGAATACATGGTGCGGCTGGCAAACGACGCCGAACTACGTCAAACCTTTGCGCAGGCACTGTATGAAAAGGCATCGCGCGATTTTTCCAAGGATAAGATGTGTGAGCGGCAGGAGGCTAACTACCGCCATGTGCTTGCTCGCTTCCACCGCCCGAAAAATGAGCGCGAGAGCATTGTTATCTGCGGCGCATACGGTCGCGGCAATGCGGGCGATGACGCGATTCTGGAGGCGATCGTGCAGGAGATGCGCGCACTTGCCCCCGAACGCACGATTTGCGTCATGTCCCGCCGCCCGCAGGAGACTCGTCTGACCTACCGCACAGGCGCGGTGTATACGTTTAACATCTTTTCCATCCTGCGACGGTTCCGCCATGCGGCGCTTTATATTAACGGTGGCGGTACGCTGATGCAGGACGTAACCTCGACCCGTTCGATCTGGTATTACTGCTACACGCTGCGCGCGGCGAAAAAGCGTGGCTGCAAGGTGATGATGTACGGCTGCGGCATTGGCCCGATCAACCGTGCGGGCAACCGCGCCATGGCGGCCAAAACCATCGACGGATCGGTGGACCGCATCACGCTGCGCGACGAAAATTCCAAGCAGGAACTGGCACGCATGGGCGTGACCCGGCCGGATATCCGCGTATCCGCCGACCCGACCATCATTCTGAATGCGGCGCCGTATGAGGTGGTGTCGCTGGCCATGGAGCAGAGCGGCATCGATCCGAATGGACGCTATATCGGCTTCGGTTTGCGCAACTGGAAGGGACTGGACGCTGCGCTGCCCGCCATCGCGGCAGCAGCGGATTATGCCTATGAAAAGCATGGTTTGACGCCGGTATTTGTACCGATTGAGTTTCCCAGCGACTTGACGCCCGCCGAGCGGGTGGGCACCCTGCTGCACTGTCCGTGGTATGCGGTGCGCACGCGCCAGCCGATTGAGGTGACCATCGGTATCCTTGCGCGTATGAAAACCGTGGTCGGTATCCGGCTGCACTCGCTGATGTTCTCGGCGGGACAGGGCGTGCCGGTCGTCGGCATGAGCTATGATATCAAAGTGGACAGCTTTCTCAAGTACATCGGCAGCAGCACGTGTTTGCAGCTGCGCGAGGTGCGCGCGGACGAGCTGTGCGCTATGATCGACAAATGCCTGTCCGGTGCGCTGGATGAGGAAGTGCGGCGCAACGCCAAGCTGCTGCGTGAGCGTGAGCATGAAAATGTGCACGGCGCAGCCATTCTGCTCGGCATTCAAAACAAAAAGGAGGAGGCAGAAGAATGAAAAATCATGTCGTTTGCCTTTCAACCACCAATTATCACCCGCTGCCCACGCGCAAGCAGAACGTAATGAGCCGTCTGCGGAACAGCGAGGTGCTGTATTTCGACCCTCCGGTGTCGTTGATTGCGCCGCTCAAAGACAAAAAAGCGTCTGCCTATATCAATAAGTATAAGCAGCCGGGAGAAAAGGTCGAGGGACACGAAAATATCACGGTGTATGCGCTGCCGCCCGTGCTGCCGTTTTTCAACAAGTTCCGCTGGGTCAACAAAATCAACCAGAAGCGGCAGGCGGCCTTTGTGCGCAAAAAAATGCGCGAGCATGGCTTTGGGGACGAGACCGTGCTGTGGTGCTATTCACCGTCCTCGTGCGATATTGTCGAGCATGTGCCGCATCGTGCGCTCGTGTATGACTGTGTAGACCGCCATTCGGCCTACAAGGGCCATATCAACCCGGCAGTGGTCGATCAAATGGAGCGTGATCTGGCAAAGCCCGCCGATCAGGTTTTTGCCACCGCAGTCGGTCTGGCGGAAACGCTCGAAAAGATCAATCCCACGACCAAAATGATTCCGAACGGCGCAGCGTATGAGATTTTTTCGCGTGTGCAGAAGGAAAAGGACACGCTGCCGTGCCCGGCGGATATGAAAGAGCTCAAGCACCCGGTGTTCGGCTTTGTCGGCATGCTGCAGGAGTGCATTGACTATGCGCTGATCGAAAAGCTGGCAAAGGAGCGGCCGGACGCGACGATTTTCCTCATTGGCCGTACGCTGCCGGGCGTGGATTTGACGCATTTGCAGCAGTACCCGAACATCGTGTTTCACGGTTTGGTGCCGCAGCCCGAGTTGCCTGCGTACCTTGCGCAGGTGGATGTATGCCTGAACGTGTTCCGCGCAGGTGCGCTGAGCAAGGATGTGTCGCCGCTCAAGTTCTATGAATACCTTGCCACCGGCAAGCCGGTCGTTTCGACGCGCGAGCCGCTGCAGGTGGAGGACTTCAAGGACGTAGTCTATATTGCGCACAATGCGGACGAATTTCTCCAGCTGTGTGACGCTGCCGCGGCGGAAAACGACCCGGAAAAGGTGCGCAAGCGTCTGGAATATGGTGCGCAATGCTCGTGGACCGAGCGCGTGCATCAGATGGAGCAAGTGCTGTACGCGGGGGGCGTTCTGCACGAAAGCTGACGCGCGGGACGGATATCTTTGGGCATTTGCACAAAAGACGAAAAAACCATGTAAAATGCTTGCAATGCACAGCGGTATTCGATAAAATAATAGTGTATCTTCACCGACCGCCTGAGAGAAAGAGGTGCGCATATGACCGGCAGTGTTTTCTTGATGCAAACAGCGGAAATGTCCGGGCATTCGTGCATAATTTCGGGCATTGGTGCAGCATATTGAGCACATACAGGACACGGGTATATCCGTGTCCTCATTTGTTTTTTTGAGGAGGAATTGCAGATGAAAAAAGTTCTGGTCATCATGGGCTCAGACAGCGACCTGAAGGTGATGGAAAAGTGCATTGATCGCCTGAAATCGTTTGATATCCCGACCGAAGTGCGCATTTGCTCTGCACACCGCACGCCGGCGGTGGCGGAGCAGCTGGCTAAAAACGCAAAGGACGACGGCTTTGGTGTCATCATCGCGGCGGCAGGCAAGGCGGCCCATCTGGGCGGCGTGCTGGCGGCCAACACGACTCTGCCGGTGATCGGCGTGCCGATGGGCACGAGCGTAATGGGCGGCATGGACAGCCTGCTCTCTATCGTGCAGATGCCCAAGGGCATCCCGGTGGCGACGGTGGCAATCGACGGCGCGGACAACGCTGCCATCCTTGCCGCGCAGATGATCGCACTGTCGGACGACGCGCTTGCGGACAAGCTCGCGCAGTTCAAGGCGGACATGGCAAGCGAAGTCATGGCCAAGGACGAAAAAATCAAGGCACAGTTTGCCTAAATTGAAATAGGGTAAAGGCGCGGCGGGCGTGACCATTGCGCCGGTCGGGTAAAACCCAAAACAAAACCGTTTGTTTTAAATTACACATATAAATGGAGGAATATGGACATGGAAAAGAAAGAACAGCTCTACGAAGGCAAGGCTAAGAAGGTTTTTGCAACCGACGACGCGAATCTGGTGATCGTGGACTACAAGGATGACGCGACTGCGTTCAACGGCGAAAAGAAGGGTACGATTGCCGGCAAGGGCGTCATCAACAACGTGATGAGCAATCATATGTTCCAGCTGCTTGAGCAGCAGGGCGTGCCGACGCATTTCGTCGAGCAGCTTTCCGACCGCGAAACCGTGGTGAAGAAGGTGTCCATCGTACCGCTCGAAGTCATCATCCGCAATATCTCGGCCTGTTCGTTTGCCAAGCGTTACGGCGTAAACGAAGGCATCGTGTTTGACGAGCCGACCATCGAATTCTCCTACAAAAACGACGATCTGGGCGACCCGCTCATGAACGCTTACCACGCAATTGCTCTCAAGCTCGCCACCCGCGAGGAAATCGAGCAGATTAAGTCCATGGCCTTCAAGGTCAACGAAGTGATGAAGCAGTATTTTGATACGCTCAACGTCACGCTTGTTGACTTTAAGCTCGAGTTCGGCAAGACCGCGGACGGTACCATCGTGCTGGCTGACGAAATCAGCCCGGACACCTGCCGCCTGTGGGACAAGACCACCGGCGAAAAGCTGGATAAGGACCGCTTCCGTCGTGATCTGGGCGGCGTAGAAGAAGCGTACCAGGAAATCATGAAGCGCGTGATGAGCAAGTAACACCCCCGGCAGAAAAGGCAAATCCATGAAATATCGTATTCTAAAGCAAAGCAAAACCCCATTTGACAAGGTACACGAGGAGTGCGGCGTATTCGGCATCGCCGCACCCGAGGGCAAGGAGATTGCGGCCGCGCACGAAGCATATGTTGCGCTGTTTGCACTTCAGCACCGCGGACAGGAGGCGGCGGGCATCGCGGTCAACAATCGCGGCGTTATCCGTTGCCACAAGGACGTTGGCTTGGTCAGTCAGGTGTTCAACCAGCAAATTCTGGACAGCATGCCCGGATCGATGGCGGTCGGTCACGTTCGCTATTCGACGACCGGTAAGCAGTCGCGCGAAAACGCGCAGCCGATCGCTATTACGCACGTCAAGGGCAACCTTGCCGTAGCACACAATGGTAATCTGGTCAACGCGGGCGAACTGCGTCGCCGCATTGAGTTGAACGGCGGCATTTTCCGCTCCTCGAACGATACCGAGGTGTTGGTGTACACCATCGTCAACGAGCGCCTCAAGTGCGGCAGCATCGAAGAGGCGGTCAAAAACACCATGGGCATCATCGAGGGCGCATATTCGCTCGTTGTGATGAGCCCGCGTAAACTGATTGCGGCGCGCGACCCGCATGGGTTCCGCCCGCTGTGCATCGGTCTGTTGGACGGCGCGTATATCTTCGCTTCCGAGACCTGCGCGCTCGACGCGCTGGGCGCGACTTTTGTCCGAGACGTAGAGCCTGGCGAGGTCTGTGTGGTCGAAAACGGCGAGCTGCGCTCGATGCACTGCGATGTGCAGTGCAAGAGCACAGCCTGTGTGTTCGAGTATATCTACTTTGCTCGTCCGGACTCGATCATCGACGGCGCCAGCGTTGAGCTGGCGCGTCAGGAAGCCGGCAAGTACCTGTCCATCGAGCATCCGGTCGGCGCGGATGTGGTCATCGGCGTGCCGGATTCCGGTATCCCCGCCGCGATCGGTTATGCGAAGTTTTCCGGCATTCCATATGGCGTGGGCCTGATTAAAAACCGCTATATCGCCCGTACATTTATCCAGCCGGGGCAGGATAAGCGCGAGCGCTCGGTGCGCTTAAAGCTCAATGCCCTGCGCACGGCGGTCGAGGGCAAGCGCGTGATTATGGTTGACGATTCGATCGTGCGCGGCACGACCTGTGCGCGGCTGGTGAAGCTGCTGCGCGACGCGGGCGCGGCCGAGGTGCACATGCGTATCTCCGCGCCGCCGTTCCGTCACCCGTGCTTCTTTGGCACCGATATCCCGGAGCGCAGCCAGCTTTTGGCGCATGGCCGCACGGTCGAGGAAATGCGCGAGATCATCGGCGTGGACAGCTTGGGCTTCCTGTCGCTCGAAGCGGCGCGCAAGATTGCGGTCGGTTGTAAACTGGGCTTTTGTGACGCCTGCTTCTCGGGCGAATATCCGATTCCGGTGCCCGAACAGGCGGAAAAGAATATGTTTGAAAACGAAATCCCGCTCAGCGGGAATAAAGACAAGGAGTAACAAATGGGAGGATTTTTCGGCGTAGTCTCCAAGCAGGATTGCGTGCTGGATATTTTCTTCGGTGTGGACTATCACTCGCATCTGGGTACACGCCGCGGCGGCATGATTCTGTATGACAAGGAACGCGGCTTCCAGCGTCAGATCCACAGCATCGAAAACACCCCGTTCCGTACCAAGTTTGAGAAAGATCTGCCGGACTTTTCCGGTTGCAGCGGCATCGGCTGCATCAGCGACACCGATCCGCAGCCGCTGCTTGTGCGCTCGCACCTTGGCCTGTACGCGCTGACTACGGTCGGCATCATCAACAATGCGGAAGAACTGGTTTCCCGTTATTTTTCCGACCATGGTCATCAGTTCATGGCGATGAGCTCGGGCAAGGTCAACTCCACTGAGTTGGCCGCGGCGCTCATCAACCAGAAGGACGATTTGGTTTCCGGTATTCTGCATGCGCAGGAGCTGATCGACGGCTCGCTGACCGTGCTGGTGCTGACCAAAGACGGTATCATCGCCGCGCGCGACCGATTGGGCCGCTTGCCGGTGCTGATCGGCCGGAATGAGGACGGCTGCTGCGTTTCGTTTGAGTCCTTTGCGTACCACAAGCTCGGCTACGAGGATGCCTATGAGCTGGGGCCGCGTGAGATCGTTAAAGTCACCGAGGAGGGTTTTGAAACGCTCTCGCCCGCGGGCAAGGAGATGAAGATCTGCTCTTTCCTGTGGACTTATTACGGCTACCCCAATTCCAACTATGAAGGCGTCAACGTCGAGGTTATGCGCTATCGCAACGGCGCAATCATGGCGCAGGACGATCAGAAGCGCGGCCTTGCCGGAGATGTGGACTACATCGCAGGCGTGCCGGATTCTGGCGTGCCGCACGCGATCGGCTACGCCAACGAATGCGGCAAGCCGTTTGCCCGTCCGTTCGTGAAATATACGCCGACTTGGCCGCGTTCGTTCATGCCGGCCAATCAGAAGGTCCGCAATCAGGTTGCCAAGATGAAGCAGATCCCGGTGCCTGAACTGATCGAGGGCAAAAAGCTGCTGTTTGTGGACGATTCCATCGTGCGCGGTACACAGCTGCGCGAGACGGTGGAATTTCTGTATGAGTCGGGCGCGAAGGAAGTGCATATGCGCTCGGCCTGCCCGCCGATTATGTACGGCTGCAAGTATCTGAACTTTTCCTCCTCGAATTCCGAGATGGAGCTGCTTGCCCGCCGCATTGTGCAGGAGCTGGAGGGCGACGAGGGCCAGAAGCATCTGGAAGAATATGCGGATGCCAACACCGAGCGCGGCCAGTGCATGCTGAAAACCATTTGCGAAAAGTTTGGTTTCAGTTCGTTGGGCTATCAGTCGCTTGACGGCCTGCTGGAGGCCATCGGACTGGACCGCGACAAGGTTTGTACCTATTGCTGGAACGGCAAGGAATAAGCCGTTCCGTTCAAAAAACGACGAAGGAGTATTACTATGAGTGAGAGCCGTTCTGAAAGCTACAAGGCAGCCGGTGTAGACGTAACCGCCGGCTATGAGGCGGTCAAGCTGATGAAGCCGATGGTCGAATCGACCTTTACCAAGGGCGTTATGGGTACGCTCGGCGGCTTCGGCGGCCTGTTCCGTCCGGACTTTAAGGGCATGGCTGATCCCATTCTGGTTTCCGGTACGGACGGCGTGGGCACTAAGCTCAAGCTGGCCTTTTTGATGGATAAGCACGACACGGTCGGCATCGACTGCGTAGCGATGTGCGTCAACGATATTGCCTGCTGCGGTGCGCAGCCGCTGTTTTTCCTCGATTACATTGCGGTCGGCAAGAATCACCCGGCCAAGATCGCGCAGATGGTTTCCGGTATCGCGGAGGGCTGCCGTCAGGCAGGCTGCGCGCTGATCGGCGGCGAGACCGCTGAAATGCCCGGCTTTTATCCCGAAGACGAGTACGATATGGCGGGCTTCTCGGTCGGTATGGTCGATAAAGAGAAGATGATCGACGGCACGAACATCCGCCCGGGCGACGCGCTGATTGGCGTTGCTTCTTCGGGTGTGCACTCCAACGGCTATTCTCTGGTGCGCAAGACGCTGGGCATCAATGAAAAGTCTGTGCGCCGCTACATTGACGAGTTCGGCAAGACGCTGGGTGAGGAGCTGCTCACCCCGACCAAGATTTACGTCAAGGCCATTCAGGGCCTGATGGGCAAGGTCGAGGTTAAGGGCATCAGCCACATCACGGGCGGCGGCTTCTATGAGAATGTGCCGCGCATGCTGCCGGAGGGCATCTATGCGAAGATTGAAAAGAGCGCAATGCCGGTGCCGCCGGTGTTCGATCTGATTGCCAAGACCGGCAAGATCCCGGAGCGCGATATGTACAACACCTTCAACATGGGCGCGGGCCTGGTGCTTGCCGTCGCGGCGGAGGACGCTTCCCGCGCGATAGCCGCAATTTCGGCTGCGGGCGAGAAGGCATACGTCATTGGCGAGTGCGTCTCTGGTGAAAAGGGCGTTGTGCTCGAGTAAAAGAGTGGAGAATCAGTTATGACGAACATCGCAGTTTTGGTTTCGGGCGGCGGCACGAATTTGCAGGCGCTGATCGACGCGCAGGCCGCAGGCAAGATCGAAAACGGCAGCATCCGGCTGGTGATTTCCTCCAATCCGGAGGCGTTTGCACTCGAACGTGCGGCGAAGGCTTCTATTCCGTCTGCTGTGCTGCGCCGCCGCGATTTTGACAGTGCGGAGGATTACGATGCGGCGCTGACCGCGCTTTTGGAGGAATACGAGATCGGGCTGATCGTGCTGGCGGGCTTTATGACCGTGCTGCCGGACAGCTTTTGTAGCCGCTACGAAAACCGCATCATCAATGTGCATCCGTCGCTGATCCCGTCGTTTTGCGGGGCAGGGTATTACGGCCTGCGCGTGCATGAGGCCGCTCTCGCCAAAGGGGTGAAGGTGACTGGCGCGACTGTCCATTTTGTCTCTGAAGTGGTGGACGGTGGCGCAATCATTGCACAAAAAGCGGTCGAAGTGGAGGAAGGAGACACAGCGGAGACGCTGCAGAAACGTGTGATGCGTGAGGCCGAGTGGATTCTTCTGCCGCAGGCCGTCAGCGACTTTTGCGCAGGACGCCTGAGCGTTCACGGCGCATGGGTCGCCAGAAAGTAAGGAGGAAGGAAAGCGTTATGAGCAAGAATGTGTTCAATATCAGCAACGAGCTGATGAGCAATGCGTATCCGGGTCGCGGCATCATCTTTGGCCGCACGCTGGATAACAAGCAGAATGTGGTGGCGTATTTCATCATGGGCCGTTCGGAGAACAGCCGCAACCGTGTGTTTGTGGAGACCGAGGACGGCATCTGCACGCAGGCTTATGATCCGTCCAAGATGACCGACCCCTCGCTGATTATTTACCATCCGGTACGCCAGTGTGAAGGCAAGCTGGTTGTCACCAACGGCGACCAGACCGACACGATCTGCGAGTACCTGAAGCAGGGCAAGAGCTATATCGATGCGCTTCGCACCCGTCAGTTTGAGCCGGATGCGCCTAACTACACCTCGCGCATTTCGGGCGTCATCAATGAGGATGGCTCTTACAGCCTGTCCATCCTCAAGAACTTTACGTCCGACCGCACCTCTAACAAGCGCTTTTTCTATGAATATGACAAGCCGGTACCGGGTCTGGGCCACTTCATCCATACCTACCAGTGTGACGGCGACCCGCTGCCGCCGTTCCGCGGTGAGCCAAAGTGCATCCGCATCGAAAAGCCCATCAAGCAGTTCACCGAAATGCTTTGGTCGAGCATGAATGAGCAGAACAAGGTGGCACTGTTTGTGCGCTACATCGATCTTGAAACCGGTGCATATTGGCAGGAGATTCGCAATAAGCACGAGGAGGGCAAGAACGCATGAAGGAGCTGGCACTCAAATACGGCTGTAACCCCAATCAGAAGCCGGCGCGCATCTTTATGACCGAGGGCGAGTTGCCCATCGAGGTCTTGAACGGCAAGCCGGGGTATATCAACTTTTGCGACGCATTTAACTCGTGGCAGCTGGTCAAGGCGCTGAAAAAGGCGACTGGTATGCCTGCTGCGGCTTCCTTCAAGCATGTGTCTCCTGCGGGCGCGGCGCTTGGTAAGCCGCTGACCGATGTTGAGAAGCAGATGTACTTCGTCGAGGCCGACCACGAGCTGTCGCCCATCGCGTGCGCCTATATCCGTGCGCGTGGTGCAGACCGCCTGTGCTCTTACGGCGACTGGGCGGCGCTCTCCGATGTGTGCGATGCGGATACCGCGGCGTATCTCGCGCATGAGGTGTCCGACGGCATCATTGCGCCGGGCTATACGGATGAGGCGCTCGAAATCCTCAAAACCAAGCGCAAGGGTAGCTACAACGTGGTCAAGATCGATCCGGACTATGTGCCGAAGCCGATCGAGCAGCGCGATATTTTCGGCATTCGCTTTGAGCAGGGTTATAACGATTATGAGATCAGCGAAGCATTGCTGAACAATATCGTTACCGATAACAAGGAACTGCCCGAGAGTGCTAAGCACGATATGATCCTATCGCTCATTACGCTCAAGTACACGCAGTCCAACTCGGTTTGCTATGTCAAGGATGGCATGACCATCGGTGTAGGCGCAGGCCAGCAGAGCCGTATCCACTGCACGCGACTGGCGGGCAATAAGGCGGACAACTGGTTCCTGCGGCAGCATCCCAAGGTGCTGGGCTTGCAGTTTGTGGACGGCATCCGCCGTCCTGACCGCGATAACGCGATCGATGTATATATATCGGACGAGTACGAGGATGTGCTGGCGGACGGCGTTTGGCAGAATACCTTTAAGGTCAAGCCGGAAGTGCTGACCGCCGAGGAAAAGAAGGCGTGGATTGCGAAAAACACGGGCGTGACCGTCGGTTCGGATGCGTTCTTCCCGTTTGGTGATAACGTTGAGCGCGCGCGCAAGTCGGGCGTGCAGTATATTGTGCAGCCGGGCGGCTCGATCCGCGACGATAACGTGATCGAAACCGCCAACAAATACGGCATCGTGATGGCGTTTACCGGCATGCGCCTGTTCCACCATTGATGCGTGAAAATGCTGCGTCTGCGGCCAAATGGACGCTGGCAGCGCTGATTGTGCAGGTCGCAGCCGCGGCCTGCATTGGCATCGTGGGCGCGCAGGCAGGGGCAGCGCTCATGGCGGTATGCTATGTGATGAATGCATGGGCTGCATGGCGGCTTCGCTGCCTGGTTGCCGTGGGAGCTGCGTTGGTTGGCTGTGTGCTGACCGTTCTGCTGCCAAACGGCATCAGTCCTGATTGGATCGGCAATATGCTGGTCAACCTGCTGTTTCTACTGATCTATCTGCCCATGCAGCGCAGTTTGGACCGTAAATTGCGCGCTGCGGACGCATCTGAGCAGACGCTGCGCATCGGCCGGACATGGTCGCTGTCCACGCTCATCCAGCGCGGCGCTTCCATGATGGGCTTTCTGCCCCTATTTGTAGGGGAGGCGGAACGGTCCGCCGCACAAGGCCAATACACGCTGCTGTTCCGGGTGCAGATAGTGCTCGAGATCACTGCTCTGCTCGCGGCGATCGTGTCCTATGTTTGGATGGTACGCTATCTGTGGCGTGCCAAAACGCTGCTGAAAGAGCAGGTGGAGAAATGAAACTGATACGCGGCTATTATGCCTATATGGCTATTGCAGGCGGGCTGCTGCTCGGTTTGGTTTTGCAGAGCAACTGGATGCTGAACATCGTAGCCTATGCGCTGATTTCGGCGGGCGCGCTGTCTTTGCAACAGGTATCGCGCTGGTTTTTGCGCGCAAGCATCGCAGCTGATGTGTGCATCGGCTTTGAAGTGGTCTGTGGACCGACTGTGTTGCCGCCGGGACTGCTGCGCATGGTGCTGGAATATGCCTCTCTGGTGCCGTTGCTGCTCACCGGCTGCATGCTGCTGTTGGCATATATCACGCAGATGCGGGACGCAGGGCGCGGAACACTGATCGAATGGGCGATTTTCGTCGTATGGAGCGCAGGTTTTATCCTGACGTTGCTCATGGCGCCCGGGTGGCTCAACGATATGGCGCTGTCCTTGATCGTGACCGTAGTCAATACTCTGACAGTGCTCGGGTACATTGCGCTGCTGGCGGATACGTTCCGCGCGCAGAAAGAATACATCCGTACGGAGGGAGAAAAACCATGAAAGTAATGGTGATCGGCGGCGGCGGGCGAGAGCACGCCATCGTTCATACATTGAAGAAAAGCCCCAAGGTGGACCATATCTGGTGTGCACCGGGCAACGGCGGCATTGCGCAGGAAGCGGAGTGCGTGGACATCAAGGCAACCGATATCGACGGCGTGGTGGCGTTTGCCAAGGAGCACAAGCCCGACCTCGTGATGGTCGCGCCGGATGACCCGCTGGCGCTCGGCATGGTGGACGCGCTGGAAGAGGCGGGCATCCGCGCCTTCGGTCCGCGGAAAAACGCGGCAGTGATCGAAGGCTCCAAGTCCTTTGCGAAGGAATTGATGAAAAAGTACGGCATTCCGACTGCGGGTTATGCTGTTTTCGAGGATTCGGCGGCGGCAATTGCCTATATCAAGGAGCAGGGCGCGCCGATCGTGGTCAAAGCGGACGGCTTGGCGCTTGGCAAAGGCGTGACGGTTGCCATGACCGAGGAGGACGCCATTGCCGCAGTCAAGGACGCAATCGACGGCCATGCCTTTGGCGGTGCCGGTGCGCGCGTCGTCATTGAGGAGTTCCTGACCGGGCCTGAGGTATCCGTCCTTGCGTTCGTGGACGGTAAACACCTCAAGACTATGCCGTCGGCGCAGGACCATAAGCGTGCGTATGACCACGATGAAGGCCCGAACACGGGCGGTATGGGTGCGTTCTCGCCCTCGCGGTTCTATACCGAGGATGTCGCCAAAACCTGCATGGAGACCATTTTCAAGCCCACCGTGGCGGCTATGGCGCAGGAGGGCCGTCCGTTCAAGGGCGTGCTGTATTTCGGCCTGATGCTGACTCCCAAGGGTCCCAAGGTGATCGAATACAATGCGCGTTTCGGTGACCCGGAGACGCAGGCAGTATTGTCCCGTTTGGAAACCGATCTGTTTGATATTTTCAACGCAGTGATCGACGAAAAGCTGGACGAAATTGAAATTAAGTGGGCGGATAATGCCGCTTGCTGTGTATGCATGGCTTCGGGCGGCTATCCGAAGGCTTATGAGAAGGGTAAGGTTATCACCGGTTTGGATGATGTGACCGATTCGTTTGTGTTCCACGCGGGCACGGCGGTTAAGGACGGTGCATTTGTCACGAGTGGTGGCCGTGTGCTTGGCGTGACTGCGACAGCGCCCACGCTGGACGAAGCCATTATCAAAGCATACGCGGATGTCAAGAAGATTCATTTTGACAAAGCACATTACCGTACGGATATTGGAGTGAAAAAGGGATGAAGATCGAACAACAAGAGCAGATTCTCGCCTGCATGGCTGAGGTTTTGAATCAGAACGGCTTTCGTGCCGAGGTGATGCGCAAGGAGGGCGCGCCCACGCTGCTGCGCTGTGAGGCAATGCGGCAGGGCAAGGTCGCTAAGGACGTTGTGATCGAGGTGTGTTTTATTCCACTTCAGCTGCCGGGCGAGGACAGCGGCTTGCTGCAATTCTTCGTTACGCTGTTTCAGGGCGCACCGGATACCCATGCCAATCAGCTGCGACGCGCATGTGCGTATTGCAACGACTTCTGCGCGCTGGGGGCGTTCGGCTATTACGAGCAGGCGGGACAGATTTACCTCAAGCACAACACGCTGCTTGACGGTTCACTCGAGCTGGAGAAGATCATTCCTTTTGTGGCAGACAATATTTCGGTACTCCTTGCTGCGGTTGGCCGCTTCATTGATGGTCTTGCCCAGATCGCCTATGCCGGTATGACGCTGGATGCAGTGATCGATCAGGAGCTGTTCCCGAAAATTGGATAATGCCTTTGCTTGCAAGATAGCTTTTGCAAATAAGAGATAACAAAAACAGGCCGCTTGTGCGGCCTGTTTTTGTTTTTTTAACGCTTTGTGGTCAAATTTAGTTTTTGTCAATTTTAAGCAGTATAGCGCTGAATTTTGCGAGTTTAATCGAAAATCTGTCCGAAACTTTAATAAATGACTGCATAGTCTCTTTTATTTCGCCGCCGAAACGTTCCCAATCGGTGTTTAGCAAAACGGTCGGAGCAGGGAGGTCTGTCTCAAACTCATACGGCTTATCAGAGAAGTTGCAGACTGCGATCAGTCGCTCGGTTTCACTGCGACGCTCCCACGCAAATACACAAGGCGCGTCCGGATTCTCAGGCAGCCAGCGGAAAGAATCCGGTGAATAGTCCGCATGAAGCGCGGGGTGTTCGCAATAGGCTTTGCCGAGCGCGCAGAAGAATGCGTGGAATGAACCGTCTATGTATGTCCAATCAAGCTCAGCGGCTTCGCTCCACTCGATGCGCAAGCCAAGCTCATTGCCCATAAAGTTCAGTTTTTTTCCCGGATGCGCAAACATGTAAAGGTAGAACGCGCGCGCCTGTGCGTACTTGTCGGTCAGATCTGCGCCCCACATCTTCTGAACGATGGCTGCTTTGCCATGCACGACTTCGTCGTGCGATAGCGGCAGCAGATAGTGCTCGTTCGGGAAATATTCCATAGAAAACAGCAGCTGACCGCGCCGTTCGGCACGCTCATCCGGTGGAGTCTGCATATAGGTCAGCGTGTCATGCATCCAACCGAGATCCCACTTGTAGTCAAAGCCCAGACCGCCCTCGGAAACCGGGCGGGTCACGCCCGGAAATGCGGTTGAGTCCTCAGCAATCAACAGTGCAGAGGGATGTCGCGCTTTGAGGCCCGCGTTCATATTTTTCAGGAAATCCAGTGTGTCGCCATTCACACCGCGCGCAGGGTCGCCCTGCCAGAAGATCAGGCGGCTGACTGCATCCATGCGCAGACCGTCAAAATGGAACTGGTCGAGCCAATAGTCGGCCGCGGACTGCAAAAAGCAGCGCACTTCGCGGCGCGAGTGGATGAAATTGCAGCTGCCCCACTCGCTTTCGCCCACGTCAGGATGGGGATATTCATAAAGCGGAGTGCCGTCAAATAGTGCAAGGCCATAGCTGTCCACCGCAAAGTGGACAGGGACAAAGTCCATGATCGCACCGATGCCCGCGTGATGCAGTCGGTCAATCAGCATTTTGAGCTGTGCGGGCGTGCCATAGCGCGAGGTCGGAGCAAAAAAACCGGTGTTTTGGTAGCCCCACGAGCCGTCAAACGGATGCTCGGACAGCGGCAGGAACTCAACATGCGTAAAACCGTTTTCGTGCAGATAGGGGATAAGAAGATCGGCAATCTCGTCATAGCGGTACCAGCCGTTTTCGTCCGCGGGATTGCGCTTCCATGAGCCAAGGTGCAGTTCATAGATGTTCAGCGGCGCGTCGGACGCCGCCGTGCGCGAGGCCATCCAATCAGTGTCGGTGAATTGGTATTCGTCCGGATCGGTGATGACTGAGCAGCAGCCCGGTCGCAGCTCCATGGCGAAGCCATAAGGGTCGCAGTGCTCAACCACGGTGCCGCTGTGAGTGTAAATGCGGTATTTGTAGAACTGACCCGGACGCACATCCGGTACGGAAACCTCCCAGAAACCGCTTCGACCATTCTGTGTCAGTTCATCCTCTTTCCAGTCGTTAAACGCCCCTGTGACAGTAATTCTGGCGGCATTTGGCGCAAAAACTCGAAAAACGACCGAATGGTCTTTAATGTGAGCGCCAAACCAGCGCCATGCGTCGAATACTTTTCCGTTAAAAAATGCCTGCTTGTCCATGAAGGGTTCCCTCCTTGTACCGTTTGGAGTATAGTAACAGTATAGGGGACGAGAATGTAAAACACAACCGCCAAAGCAGGGGAGATTTGTTCAATATTTGATGAACCGATTTGCACTGAGTAGGCTCTTATGATCGGAAGCATTCCAAACAGGCGGCGAAAAAATTTTTTGAACCTAATCGTCGCTAAGCGGCTCTTATTAACAGGTGCACCAAAAACGCAAAGGAGCAAAGCTATGACCGATGAACAACTGGTCCGGCGGATGCAGCAGGGAGACATGCAGGCGTTCGACGAACTGTATGAGCGTTATAAAAATGATGCTTATCGAATTGCGTGTCTGATTACCGGCAACCGCGCAGACGGCGAGGATTTAACACAGGAAGCGTTTGTGACCTGCGTGCGGTCGATTGGATCGCTTAAGGACGGGTCGAAATTCCGTCCGTGGCTGCTCAGAACGCTGACACGCGCAGCGTGGAAATACTGCCGCAAAGCCAAGCGTGAAACGCCGGTTGCGGAGTTTTTCGAGACCGGAACGAGTGAAAGCGCGCTGTCCACTGTGCTGCGGACAGACGAGCAGCGGAGGCTGTATGAGGCCATGTACGCGCTCGATGAAAAGCGCCGCACTGTGCTGGTGCTGTATTATTTCGACAACCGGCCGGTCAAAGAGATTGCGCGCACGCTCGGCGTGACCGAGGGCACGGTCAAATCCCGCCTGTTTTCCGCCCGCCGCCATCTGCGGCAGGCGCTGACCGAAAAAGAGGGAAAGCCAGAGGAGGCTGTAACACATGGATGAGATGAAGATGGAACGCGAAATGCAGGAGATGCTGCACCGTTGTGCAGAGGGGATGCAGGCACCTGAAAAACTTAAGACCCGTATTGATTTTGCCATCAAAAGCGGTGAAGCGCCGCGCAAGGTACACCGTCCGTTCGCCAAGCGCTTGGCCGCGGTCGTACTTGTGGCGGCGGTGGCCGTTACCGGCGCAGTAGCGGGCAACGGTATTGTTGCTTATACATTTGGAAATTCCTGGTCGAATGAACGCATGAGTTATACCGAAACACAGGCCGAGCTGACGGACGGCACCAAGATGCCGGAGTCGTTCTCAAACGGCTTTGTATTCAAAAACGGTGTGCATGTATACGGCGGCGAAAAGGATGAGGACGGCAATGTGCTGCGTGAGTGGACGAATATCGACGCCGAATATGAGCGGAATGGGGTAACGCTGCATCTGGGCACGGGCGAAGCGCATAACGACGGCACGACCGTGGACACGAGCACGTTTGACGATACGCGAGAGATCGACGGCGTAATCGTGCAGTACAGTGCCGATGATTACAAGGCAGTTCCCGCGGATTACGAGCCGACTGCGGAGGAGCAGGCGGCCGTGGAGGCAGGAGACTTGCAGATCGGTTATGGCTCAAACAAGATCACCGAGCAGGAATATCAGTTCCTTCGCTGGGAACAGGACGGCGTGTCTTATACGCTCAGTGGCTTTGATCTCGGCATGACGGCCGACGATCTGTTCCAGATGGCGCAGGAGATTATCGTATCTTAAACTGTGAAAAAAGTAGGATATGAGGAAAAAACAGAACAAAAAGCAGAAAAGCGTCCGACTGGACGCTTTTCTGCTTTTCAGTATCGGTCGCAGTAGCCTTCGCCGCCGTGCGCCAGTGACTTGAGCGCCTGCTCAGTGCGCGTGTCCGGGTCATCTGAGACACAGACGGCATCGGTTAGTGTTTCGCGGGTCTCGTGCGGCAGCTCAAAGAACCGCTCCATTGCGCGCGTGTCGTGGCCCATGGCATTTAGAAAGGAAAAGGGCACGTTGGCCGATACCTGCTTGTGCTTATCCTGTTTCACGGGCATTCGCTCCTTTCCGATTGCAGTATGTGCCGCGGACATGATATAATACGGATATATCGGAAAAAGGAGCGCCACAAAATGGAGCTTGTCAAAAATAAAATTTATCGCTGCCAGATCGTGGATTACACGGCAGACGGCACCGGCATCGGCAAAGTTGATGGACGCGCAGTATTCGTGCCGCGCACAGCGGTAGGTGATCAATGCGATGTGCGCATCGTCAAACTCACGAAAAATGTGGCGTATGCGCGGCTGGAAAAGCTGGTCGTGCCGTCGGGTGCACGCATCCGTCCGGCGTGTCCGGTCGCGGACAAGTGCGGCGGCTGCTGCTATCAGCACATTACCTATGAAGAGGAGATGCGTGCCAAGGAGAAAAAAGTGCGCGACGCGCTGACTCGTATTGGTGGGCAGGACGGCGCGGTGCTCAAAGGCATCATGGGCGCGCCGACGACCGAGCATTATCGCAACAAGGCGCAGTATCCGGTCGGGCGGGATGCGAATGGCAACATCATAACTGGCTTTTACCGCCCGCGCAGCCATGATATTGTGCCGGTGGAGCAGTGCCTCATTCAGTCTGAGACCGCCGACCGCATCGCGGCTGTTGTGCGGCAGTGGATGCAGGCGTTTGATGTGCCGCCGTATGACTATGCGGCCAAACGCGGAGCTATACGGCATATTTACGTTCGAGTGGGCGAAAAGAGCGGGGAAAGCCAGTTGACGCTCATCGCCGCAACACGCAAAATGCCCGCGTTGGACGAGCTGGTACGTCGCCTGCGACAAGCTGAGCCGTCATTGACCGGCGTTTTGCTGAATCATAACCAGCGCGGCGACAATGTTATTCTCGGTGATCGCACAGATGTGCTGTGGGGTGAGCCGATGCTGGAGGATCGGCTTTGCGGACATTCTTTCCTGCTCTCGCCCGAGGCGTTTTATCAGGTCAATCACGTGCAAGCCGAGCGGTTGTATGCTTGCGCGGTGGAATTTGCGGGACTGACGGGCCAAGAGACTGTCATTGATCTGTACTGCGGCGCGGGAACGATCACACTGACGCTGGCGGAGAAAGCCAAAACCGTAATCGGTGTAGAGATCGTGCCGGAAGCGGTAGAAAATGCGCGCCAAAACGCGATTCGCAACGAAATGGAAAACGTGGAATTTCTGTGTGCGGACGCGGGGCAGGCGGCGCGGCAGTTGGCGGTGCGCGGTGTGCGGCCGGATGTATTGGTGGTCGATCCGCCGCGCAAAGGACTTGATGAGCAGACACGCGATGCGATTCTGAAAATGAAGCCGCCGCGCGTGGTGTATGTGTCGTGCGACCCAGCGACACTTGCGCGTGATGTGCGCGAGCTGACCGGTGCTGGGTATCGACTGATGTGTGCACAGGCGTTTGATTTATTCCCGAGGACTGGACATGTTGAGACGGTAGTACTTTTGTCCAAACTAAACACCAAGCAGCATATCGAAGTGGAGTTGAATCTGGATGAGCTGGATCTGACGGCGGCGGAGAGCAAGGCGACCTATGACGAGATCAAAGCCTATGTGTTGGAGAAGTATGGTTTGAAGGTGTCCAGCTTATATATCTCCCAGGTCAAACGGAAATGCGGTCTGGAGGTTGGGCAGAACTATAACTTGTCGAAAAAAGAAGATGCGAAAGTACCGCAGTGCCCGCCGGAGAAGGAAGCGGCGATTATGGAGGCATTGAGGCATTTTCAAATGATTTGATCCGATAAAATAGTCAAGCCTGTTTGCAGTATATAGCAAACAGGCTTGGCTATTTTTTATTTGGATATCATTCCTTTTTTGTTACACATCAGTTGCATACTTGAAATTGTTCTGGCCGCCTCATATTTACATAGATTTTTCTTGATAAAAAGAAGAAAATTCGCGCAAATATGAAGATGATCCTTGTGCTTTGAGAGGGTTTGTGGTATCCTGCTATTGTGTATGTATCACTTCAGGTGCCTTATAATAAAGACAAGGGGACTGCTATGGAAGTTAGTTACAAAAAATTATGGAAAATCCTGATAGATAGAGATATGAAGAAAAAGGATTTGCAGGCGAAGGCCGGTATCAGCTGGGCATCCGTTACCAAGCTGTCTAAAGGTGAAACCGTCAGTATGGAAGTGCTAATGAAGGTATGCAAAACGCTGAATTGCGACATTGGAGACATCATGGAGTTGATTCCGACCGGAAAAGATGTTATTAAGTGAAGGGTGACGATATGCCAGCGAGAAAGAAAAGCGTAATTAGCAAGGCCAGCCCTCACACAATCAAGAAATTTGAACTGATAGAGGAATACATTAAATCGTGGGCGCAGAAGTTGATGTTGAATAACTCATGCAATGGCCTGATCTTTATAGATTGCATGTGCAATAGCGGGATTTATACAGATGACGCTGGAGAAATTGTAAAA
>DXDZ01000083.1 GCA_019115185.1 Candidatus Agathobaculum merdipullorum | reverse complement strand
CTGGCGCAGGCGGGGTACGGCGTGACCTATGACGCCAAGACAAAGGTGCCGGGCATCGTCGCGCCGATGACGCGGCCGGGCGATATTGCGGTCGATGAGGAAACGCAGCAGGCGTTGGAAGCGGTGCAGCGAGCCGCAGGCCTGACAGCGGAGACGATGGTATACTTGATGCAGTACCGGTATGGCGACGATCTGGTCAAGAAGCTGGCCGCCGCCATAAAATAACGGTGTTCAATTTGGACACGAGAAAGCCCCGACCGGATGGTCGGGGCTTAATTTGTGCATGTTTGATCATTCAAGGGTAAACTTGAGCATAAATAGCAGTGTTGGTGAAGGAAAAATCCGTTGTGGATAAGCATAACATTTCCAAATAGATTGCGGTAATAGGTTGTGAACAAACATGAGGTGAGCCTGTGTATAAGCTGTGGAGAATTTTACGGAAAGTTATTGAATTTTACGGTATTCGTGATAAAATAATGGTGAAAGGAGGTGAGCGTATGTATTTGGCAAAACAAGTTGCTCAATATATCATCAACAAGTGCTCGGTTGAAGAAAGACCGGTTAGCAATCTAAAACTGCAAAAGTTGCTTTATTTTGCTTGGATCGAGTATCGCAAGCGTACGGGTAAGAAATTGTTTGATGATAAGATTTATGCTTGGCAGTTTGGCCCAGTCGTTCCGGAAGTGTATTATGACTATTGTGCTTACGGCGGCATGGATATCGACAGGCGGTATGATAGCAGCCAAATAGGGATTACAGAATCGGACGCAGAAGTTTTGGATGCATCGCTCGCCGAATACCTGAATTATTCGGTCAGCCGACTGGTCAGCAAGACGCATGAGCGAGGAAAACCGTGGCATCAGGTATATGTTGAACAGGGAGGCATCAAACAGGAAATTCCTTTTAGCTTAATTGAGCAGATGGAGTGCCAGTGATGTTATCTGAACAGACAAGAGCGCGTGAAACAAAATTGATCGCGTTATTGAGGGAGTTATCAAACGAAGCGATAGATGACGAAAAATGCGAAGAACTAACACATCGATTTGTCGACATATATGATGGTGGCTTTCGTCATCGATACTCTGTTCTCCATCCATTGTTGCAAGAGATTATGGATTCCTCGGATGCAGATCAAGGCGTTTCCGAATTTTTAACTGTAAATCTCAATACATTGAGCGCGTATATAGAAAATAAATATATTAGTGACGGTCAGGGAGAACATAGCAAAATATATTGGCCGATTTATAAATTATGCGATCATATCAATTTAGAGATGGCTCGCATCAATGAGCAGCGCAGTCAAGAAAATAGGCTGCAGGATTTATACGCCAAAATCGGAGATGCGCAGAGCAAGCTGGAGCATGCTAAGAAGGATGCGGAGAAAGCCCGTAAAAAGGTAAATAAGGCACAAACCGATATACTGGCGATTTTAAGTGTCTTTGCAGCAGTCATTTTGGCATTCATGGGCGGCATGACTTTCCTCAGTGGTGCGATGAGCAGCATTAGTGAAACGCGAGTGTATAAGTTCGTGATTGCTTGCTGCATATGTGGCTTCATCATTTTCAACACGATTTTTTTGCTGCTGTACATCGTATCGAAAATCATTGAGAAACCAATTTATGCGCGCTGTAAAAGCCTTGACTGTACTTGCGAGCATAGGTGTTGCGCATTGAATCGAGTGCGAAAACGGCTACCATATGTGTTCTATTTCAATGTTTGTACATTGGCCTTACTGCTGTCGGTTGTCTTTGTCCAGTATGGAGTTCCTGCGATGAAATCGCGGGACGACACGCAAGTAGTAACGAGTGTGTCGAAGCCTGTTTCTGATAAGGACGTAAGTGGTGATAGTGGAGTAAGTCCGGAGAATATACAGGCAATAGAATGAAATAACGGTGTTCAATTTGGACACGGGAAAGCCCCGACCTCTCGGTCGGGGCTTTCATCCAGAACAAAATATAATGAGAAATAAAATGCGCGAAAGTTAGAAGACCAGCAAAATATTTCATTTGTTTGCTTGTTCTATGTTAACTTTCGCAACGATATCCATACCATCGTGCAAATAGCGGTCACACACGGTGCATATATCATCTAAAGGTCCAATTTCAATTGGGCCGCTTAATAATTGTAAAATGTGTTGATTGTCTGTATTGATAATAAAACGTCCTTCACTTTGATTTTGAAACCGAATATTCTTTATTGCCAACTCCATGGGGCTATTTTGACAAAAATCCCAATAGCCAAATTCTCCATATTTGTTAAAATCGCAATAATGAACTTCTGCTTCTATGATTTCATCTTTATGTAAACCTATTTCCAAGAGCTTACGAGTCAAACGTTGCTTAAACTCAGGATAATTTTCGATAACAATAATAACAGGCTTCTCATCTTCGGGCAGCTTTTTAACTTCTTCAGGGGACAAATTATCAGCAAAGTCTCGAAAATAAGAATACGGTATAGATGTTTTCAACTCTTGGATACCCGTTTTTTCTGGACATGGAAACATGCTGTTTTTTAGGTAGTATAAACAAAAGCAAGGTAATTGCATGTCGCGTTTTCTTTTTAAGTAAATTCTATTCCCAATCGGAACAGAAAAAAGATCAGTGTAATGGCTATACTTTTTCAGTATGGGAAGTGAATTTTCGATGTCCCAAATATTAAATGTTGCTATGGTTCCTTCGAGACGATCCCCTCTTCCATCTCCGTATTCTTCTTCATATTTTACCCATGACTCTGGTGTGCTGAATTTTATCTGACCATTTTTAAAAAAAGAACGTGCATATTGCATTTTTGTACAGCGTAATACCAATGAAAAACTATTTGGATTTGCCCAACGGTTCTCGTTCATAAATGCCTCCATATTCCACCAATAGGTTATTTGTATTATAGCACATATTTGTTTTGCATTGGTGTCTACATCTATTTCTTGAGAAAAATTTTCATAGTTTGAATATATATCATTTTTACCCTTATGAATGGGGCTATGCCCTGTCCGAGCCGATGGCGGTGGCGCCCATCAACAAGGTGGAGCAGGTGGTGCGCTTTGCGGTGTCGCAGATTCCGCCGGAAAAGATTTTCATGGGCATCCCCAACTACGGCTATGACTGGACGCTGCCTTATATCAAGGGCCAGAGCCGAGCGCGCAGTCTGGGCAACGTGCAGGCGGTCGAGCAGGCGGTGCAGGTGGGCGCGCCCATTCGATTCGACGCGGAGGCGCAGTCGCCGCACTACAATTACTGGCGCGAGCGTGCCGAGCACGAGGTCTGGTTTGAGGACGCGCGCTCCATTCAGGCCAAGCTGGCGCTTGCCGGGGAATATCGGCTGCGCGGCGTGAGCGTGTGGAACATCATGCGGTATTTCCCGCAGCTCTGGCTGGTGCTCAATCAGCTATACGATATCGAAAAACTGGCATAAAAGACGGAAAACCGACCGGAAAATTCCTTTTTCGGTCGGTTTTTGCTGTATTTAGGGGCTTGCTGCAAGCATTTCCATTGCAAAACGGTTACAAAGCACGCTATACTCTGGTACATGGTGCAAAGGGCACCAGAAACAGCAAGGAAACACCAAGGAGGTAGCATATCATGCAGCTGAAGAAAATGGTACCGCTGGCGTTGGCGGCAGTGATGACGACCACCGCAGCGGCGGGCGCGGCAAATCTGCCGCAGGAAGCCGCCAAGCGTCCAGCCAGTATCTATACTTATGTGTATGAATCCGGGTTCCGGCAGCATCTGCTGGAAAAGTATTTCGCGCTGATCTGCGGCCAATTCCCGGGAAATCAGCCGGAGGAAACGCCGGAGCAGACCCCGGATACCGAGCAGCCGGAGGAAACACCGGGGCAGACCCCGGATACCGAGGAGCCGGAGGAATCACCGGAGCAGACCCCGGATATCGAGCAGCCGGAGGAAACACCGGAGCAGACCCCGGATACCGAGCAGCCGGAAGAAATGCCGGACAACACACCGCAGCAGCCGGATGACAACCGTCCCGAGCAGACCCCGGAGCAGACCCCGGAGGAGGACGGCGATTCGTCGCAGGGTGATTATGCGTCGCAGGTCGTGGCGCTGGTCAACGCCGAGCGCGCAAAATACGGCTTGTCCGCACTCAAGGTGGATAGCCGTGTGCAGCAGGCAGCGCAGGTGCGCGCAGCGGAAACCGTGCAGTCCTTCTCGCATACGCGGCCGAACGGCTCTTCCTTCTCGACCGCACTGACCGAGGCGGGCGTATCCTACACCCGTTCGGGCGAAAACATTGCGTATGGTCAGTCTACGCCGCAGCAGGTGGTGCAGGCGTGGATGAACTCTTCCGGCCACCGCGCGAATATCCTCAATGAGAGCTTTACGACCATCGGCGTAGGCTATACGGTGTCGGGCGGCACAGCGTATTGGGCGCAGCTGTTTACGGCATAAGAAATTTTAGTCAATCCAAAGAACGTGCAAAGAGTAACCCCCATAGGTTCACACTGTGTACCTATGGGGGTTACCTGTGTATGCATAGTTCTGAGCTTTTTCAGGAAAACGTCTTGGAATTGGCGAGCGATTCGGCGTGAGAAGCTCGGAACTTTTCTTCGATACCAAGTTCCTCATTCATCTGCTCATAAATGAGAAGCTGCGATAAAAAGGTGATGTACCACAATCCCAGAAAGGGGACCAAAAGCAGGGCCCAGGGGGCCAGAAGCACATAGATCAGGATGTAAACCAACTGCAAAAGGGTTACTCCCGCCATCCGCCAGAAATATTTTGCCGTAAACAGGATAATGTTCCGCATCCGGTTCAGGGCAGTCTGGCGGAACAGGACCAGTTGGGGCCAGCAGAGGGTATTAAGCAGGAGAAACAGGGCGCCGGAGAACAGATACAGGGCAATGGTGCCCGGCGTTTGAGGAGCTGGGGACCACCAGAAGAGGGCTGCCATGAAGGCGTACATTCCCACCAGCAGACCGAGGACAGCGCCCGGGAGCAGGCTTTCCCGTCCATTCTGACGCCAGCTTTTCCGCCAGGCCGCCCACCAAGACTCCGGTGCATCCCGCAATCCCCGGAGGATGCCGTCGTAGAGCCCCGCAAGGAAGGGCCCCCAGATCATTCCGCCCAGAATAGACAGGGGGATGAGGACCAGAATACTGCTGGACAGGATGGCGTATCCAATACCTGCTGCCAGAGGAAGCGCGCCTGCCACCGTGAGCAGATTGAGCTTGATCCAAGAGGAAGCGTGCAGGGAGAGCAGCTGCTTATAGCGGTTGAATCCCACCTGCCGCACATCAGGATCATAGTGCGCATCCTCATGAACAAATAAACCCACAATACTTCTTCCTTTCGTTCACGAACTGTAATGGCAGCCGTCTAAGAACTGGAGCAGGATCTCCCGTTCCTGTCCGGTAAAACTCTCCCGACAGGCAAGCTCGGCGCTGACTGCGTAAGTGCCGTAGACGGTAAAGGCCGACACGCCCCGGTGATAGGGGTTGGTTTCCGAGCCGCATTCATAGGCCAGCAGAGTATATTCCTGACCGTTGCGGGTCTCGCTCCAAGAATCGGTCACTGTATAGGTCTCCTGCTGCCGGGCAATCCATTCCTCCTGATTTTGCTGGGCTTGGGCCTCGTCAGCGTATCCCGCCGCCAGTAGATAAATCTGGGCGTCGTAGACCTGCACATCCTCGCCGTCCTCGTTGGTATAGTCGGTGGTTTCCCCGGCTGCCCAAGCAGCATAGTAGATATCCTCCCCGGTGAGAACCGAATAATTGTCCAGCAGGGAAAAACCGTTTCCCGGCTCCTCCGCCCCCAGCACGGACCCCAGCATGGTCCAATTGGGGTCCCACGGCGTTCCGTCGGCAGCCTGCTCAGGGTACTGACCGCATCCACTCAGCATCAGCAGACCTGTCATCAGCAGTGCTGCCGCGTATTTCCACCGTTTCACTGGTTACTCCCCCTTGTGATTGCATCCCAAAGTGCGTCGCATTCGTTGGGATAGGAACAAGTCTCTTCTGTCCAGAAGCCCCGGCGAGCCACAGAAAGAGAACTGAGCAGCTCCTGACTGTCTCCGCGGATCTCCTGTCCCAAGACATTTTCTGTATATTCACCCAAGGGCAGCTCTCGGAGGACCGGACACTGGGACCATGAGAGCGAGCAGCTGTCATCGCTTGATGCTGTCTCATCCGGGAGGCTGCCGTCCAGACGGCGCAGGATCTGATAGCGCTCCTGAAAAGCCACCGGGTCCTCCAGAAGGAAAAAGTAGCTGTAGCAGGCGTTCAGATCGCCCATCAGCTTGGTGCTGATCGCATAGTTGTATACAGCCCCCTGACCGGAGCTGTCTCCTATCACATGCTGGTTTACGCAGACCACTACCTGACCGTCGCCGTTGCAATCAACTCCCAAGTCCGCCAAAGCGGACTCCAGAGCGGTGGCGGTCTCTTCCGGCAGGGCGGTAGAGCCCACATAGGCCACCTGATAGTCGGGTAAAACCTGCCCGGCTCCCAGAGCTTTGCTCCCGAGATAAATCGCCAGAGCAAGCAATGCTACCCCCAGAAGGACGTACCACTTATGATAATCCCACCAGTTCGCCCACTTCTGCCGGGGCGTCAATTCCACCGCCTGCTCGGGCTGTACATCCCGGTGTTTCCATTTGAGATATCTACTGGCCATATGCCAACCTCCATTTGTGTTCGCTTATATCGGATCTTGGGTCGTCCCACCGGGCGCATAGCTCACCGGCAGACAGATAAGACTGGGCAGATCGCTTTTGTCTTCTTTTAAAAGGATGTCCACGCAGGTCTCGGCCAGAAGGGGGATGGGCTGAACAATGGTGGAGCACTCAGGCGTGCGGCCCATATGGATGGCCGTGCCGTCAAAGCCAATGAGCTGCACATCTTCCGGGGCCCGGATACCCAGTTCGGAAAGCATTTTTTGAATCTCCAACGTCAACGCATCGGTACAGCAGAAAATACCGTCGTAGTCCAGCCGTCCCTGATGGATATGGGCCTGCAAGAACGCCCGAAAAGGTTCATATCCGTCGCTGTCACACAGGTAGAGCGTGTCGTGTTCCACGCCTGCTCCCCGGCAGAAGGACTCAAATCCGTCCCGCCGTTTGTCCGACTCCCCGGCCACGGTGGAGCCGATGCGCAGAAACAGCAGCCGTTCGCAGCCCATCTCCACCAGCTTTTTCGCTGCCAGATGCCCGCCGCCGAAGTTGTCCGAGGCCACACATGGCACGTTGGGACTTACATAGCGGTCAAAGCTGACAAAGGGGATCTTGTCCGCCACCTGCAGGTTGGGGTTATAGGTCAGCCCGATGATTCCATCCACCTGATTCTGCTGGGCCATGTGAATGTAGCGCTGCTCCGCCGCCGGGTCGAAGTCGGTGATGGACAAAAACATGCGGTACCCTCTCTTGGTCAGCGCCTGACACAGGTTCTGCGCCAGAACAGAGAAAAAGGGATTGATAATGTTGGGCAGCACCACAGCCACCGCATAGGTTCGGTTGGTTTTTAAGCCCCGCGCGTAGCTATTGACCTGATAGCCCAGACGCTTGGCCGCCTCCAGCACCCGCTGGCGATACTCCTCGCCCACTGAGCCGTTATTGAACACCTTGGATACCGTCCCCAGCGCCACGCCCGCTTCGCGGGCCACATCTTTCATTGTCGGAGCGGAACCCCGTCTCATCTGCATCACCGCCTTTGTTTGTGTGAAACGAATCACGTACATTTCACGCGAGTTCATGAACATGATTTCATTATATGCATGAAACGTTTTTTTGCAAGTGTATTTTCAAAAATTTGAGGTATCTTTTTATTTCTTTCCATATTGCACAAAAAATAGAAAGGCTTTTTATGTAGAACAGAGAAGAACAAAAATACCAACCAATTATCTTGACAGAAGAAAGAAAAATGGCGTATGATTGGCATGAATTAAAGTGTAACGTTTCGTCCCGGAGATACGGGGCGCTCTTTTTCTCTCATGCGTGAAACGTTACATTGATATGCCGGCACATTTGACTTCTATGGAATGAGAGGTGAGAAAACCGCTGTGAAGATGTGATACACTGAGTTTAAATAGGGAGTGAGACAATGTGAGTCAACGATATAAAACTGCGGTGGGCGTGCGTGTTCCCCACAGAAAACCTTTAAGCCGTCGGATCCTGAACAACTGGCAGCTTTACCTGCTTTTGCTGATCCCGGTGGTACTGACCATCATCTACAAGTATATCCCCATGTATGGCATCCAGATCGCCTTCCGGGACTTTAAAGCCAGTCGGGGATATACGGGCAGCGAGTGGGTAGGGCTGTACTGGTTTGAGCGGTTTTTCAGCTCTCCTACCTGTGTCCGGATGATCAAAAATACGGTCCTTATCAGCCTGTACAGCCTGCTTTGTACCTTTCCTATCCCCATTATTCTATCTTTAATCATCAATCAGCTCCGCTTCCGGCGGTATAAGCGGCTGGTTCAGACGGTACTGTATGCCCCCCACTTTATTTCTATTATGGTGGTATGCGGTATGCTGCGCATCTTCCTGAGCCCTTCGGGAGGTCTGATCAATCTGATCTTTGGCACCAGCATTGATTTTCTGACCGAGTCCTCCGCTTTCCGCACCATCTACATCGCCTCGGGCATCTGGCAGGACGCCGGCTGGGGCTGTATCATCTATCTGGCGACGCTGACAAACGTAGACCCGGGCCTCTACGAGGCGGCAAAGATCGACGGTGCCTCTGTGTTCCAGCGCATCAAGAACATTGACTTGCCGGAGCTGCTGCCCATGGCGATTTTGAATCTTATCATGGCAGCCGGCGGACTGATGAACGTGGGCTTTGAGAAGGTATGGCTGCTTCAGACCGACCTGAACAAAGCGACCAGCGATGTCATCGCCGTATACGTCTATCAACAGGGTATCGAAAACGCCAAGTACAGCTATTCCACAGCTGTGGGCCTGTTCAACACGGCGGTCAATATTATTTTGCTGCTTATCGTCAGCAAGATTGCGTCCAAAGCATCGGACGTAGAATTTGTGTAAGGGGGTGCAGAACATGAAAAAGAGTATCGGATTTTCCGAGCGCACCAGCGATATCGTTCTGGTGGCCATCACCGCGGTGGTGTTGATCATCGTGGCCTATCCCCTCTATTACGTTCTGATCGCTTCCGTGTCCGACCCCTATGATGTATATGCGGGTAAGACTTTCCTGCTGCCCAGCGGTTTCACTCTGGATGGATATGCGGCAGTATTTCAGGACCCGAACATTGTCTCCGGCTTTCTCAACTCGGTAAAATACACGGTGATCGGCACGGTGTTCTCTGTGGCTATGCTCTACATGACCGCTTATCCTATGGCCCAGCGGGACCTGCCGGGGCGAAAGTTTCTGAGCATTTTCTTCCTGATTACCATGTATTTCGGCGGCGGTCTGGTCCCCACCTATTTGGTGGTGAAGAGCACCGGTCTGGTCGGCAGCATGTGGTCCTTGTTCCTGCCCGGCGGCGTGGCAGTAGGCAATATGATCATCGTGCGCAACTATTTCCAAAGCAGCATTCCCAAAGACCTGATTGAGGCGGCTGAGATTGATGGCTGCTCCAAAATGGGCATTTTCCTGCGCGTCATCATTCCCCTCTCCAAGCCCATCCTGATGGTAATGGCAGTTTTCTCCATGGTGGCCTACTGGAATGACTGGTTTACCGCGCTGATCTATCTGGGCGGCAAGGGCTCCCCCCTGCCTCTGGTCATGAGAAATATTTTGATTAAGAGCTCGGCCTCCGCTGCTCAGGCCGCCACGATCTCCGGCGGCTACGCGGAGCTGAACAAGCTGACCGAGCTGTTGAAGTTCTGCTCCATGATCGTTGCGGCGGTGCCCATGCTGGTCATCTACCCCTTTGTGCAGAAATACTTTGAAAAGGGCTTTATGGCCGGCGCAGTGAAGGGCTGAGAAAGGAGAAATAACCATGAAACAACCTTGGAAACGGGGATTTGCGCCTCCTTGGCGGCCCTTCTGCTGGCCGGGGGACTGTCCGGGTGCTTCGGCGGTCTGGTGAACAATGTAAACACCGGAGAAATCAACCCCAACACCGAACAGACGGAATTTGACATCATGGGCGGCATCTCCGCCCTGTCCAGCGGTTATGAAAACAACGAGGTGCTCAATGCGCTGCAGGACAATGTGGGCATCAAAATCAACTGGGAGACCATGTCCGACTCTCTGGCCGAACAGGTAAATATCCGCATCACCGGCGGCCAGTACCCCGACGCTTTTATGGGCGTGGGCTTCTCCAACTATGATTTGGCCCGATATGGGGATGACGGCACCTTTCTGGACCTGACCCCCTATCTCACCGAGGATATCATGCCCAATCTGTGCGCCATTCTGGAGGAGCACCCGGAGATCCGGGCGGCCATTACACAGGAGGATGGCAAGATCTACGGCCTGCCCTCCGGGGAGCAGATGACCACCGCCGGCATCGGCGCGGACATGGACGAGGCTTACTCCATCTACACCATCCCTCAGTTCAGCATGATCAACAAGGCGTGGCTGGACGAGCTGGGGCTGCCGGTGCCCACCACGCTGGATGAGCTTCACGACGCCCTGAAAGCCTTTCAGGAAAACGATATGTCCCACACCTATTATGGTAACGCTGCCGGTTCCACGATCCCGATGTCCACCGGCTTTGATGAGTGGTGCTGGGGCCAGAACATCTTTTATTCGGGCTTCGGCTTTACCAACTGGCCCAACGATGTGTGCAACGACTTGCACCTCAAAAGCGACGGCACAGTGGAATTTGTCTGCGTCTCCGACGCCTACCGGGACTGCATGGATTATTTCCACACATGGTTCAGTGAGGGGCTGATGGATCAGGAGATGTTCAGCCAGAGCGACAGCCAGCTGATGGCCAAGTGCCAGCAGGGCTATGTGGGTGTATCCACTTGGTGGTACATCGACGAGCTGATGGGAGACTATGCAGACGACTATGTGCTTCTGCCGCCCCTGTTCGGCCCGAAAGGCACCCAGTATGAGGATGTCCGTGAGATCACCATTCGCCCCGGCTCTCCCATCTCCTCCGGCCAGCTGTGCATCACCGGCAAGTGCCAGAGCCCCATCAATCTGCTCAAGTTCTTTGATCAGTGGTACGACGGAGAAACGGTGATGCAGCTGCACTACGGCCCCATCGGCGTTTACTTCACCGGTCAGGACGAAAACGGCATGTGGATGTCTATTACGGATGAGGAAGCAAAGGAAAAGTACGGAAAGAGCGCCGGAGAGCTGCGCAACCAATATGAGACCTATGGCCCCAAGCTGATTCTGGCGGAGTATTACCGGGATGTCTTCTATATGGAGCCCAACGCCATCAACCGCCTGACCTGGCTGGCGGAGGACTGGATGCCCTATGTGAAGGATACCAGTGTCTATCCGGTGGACTGCACCTTCACCAGTATGGAGATGGAGACTTTGGACTGGCATAAGTCGGACTTTGAAACCGCCGTCCGGGAACAGGAAGGCCTGTGGCTGAAAAACGGCGGCGAGGGCGGCGGCGCAATCACCGACGAAGAGTGGGAGGCGTACAAAGAATTTCTGGTGAAGAAATGCGGAATGGACGACCTTCTCCAAGTCTATCAGGCCGCTTACGACCGCTACGTCGGGGCGGAAAACTGAGTTTAACACCCCAAATACGATCAAAGGATGAGATTCTATGGTTAGCACACAACTGCAAAAGGCACGAGATTTTGAAGCCCAGTATGGGCCCCATATTCCCGCGGCGGAACGTCCCGCGTTCCACGCCACCCCGACTATCGGCTGGATGAACGATCCCAACGGATTTTCCTTTTATCAAGGGAAATGCCACCTGTTCTACCAGTATCACCCCTACTCCAACGAGTGGGGCCCTATGCACTGGGGGCACCTGACCACGGAGGACTTCATCCATTGGGAGCGTCTTCCCGTCGCGCTGGCCCCTGACCAGCCTTGTGATGCCGGCGGCTGCTTTTCCGGCAGTGCGGTGGAGCTGCCCGATGGGCGGCAGCTGCTGATGTACACGGGCGTCCAGCAAGAGCGGGACGAGGAGGGGGTCCTGCGGGATATTCAGACCCAGTGTGTGGCCATCGGCGACGGGCTGAACTACGAGAAATATGCCCTCAACCCGGTGCTGGACAAGGACAATCTGCCCGAGGGGGGCAGCGCGGCAGACTTCCGGGACCCCAAGGTGTGGCAGGAAGCGGACGGAACTTACTATGCCGTGATTGGCAATCGCGCGGCGGACGACAGCGGTGCCGTTCTTCTCTACCAGAGCGCGGACGGTCTGAAGTGGGACTATGTCCGCACGCTGGACGCTTGTCACAATCAGTACGGAAAAATGTGGGAGTGCCCGGATTTCTTCCCGCTGGACGGCCGGCAGGTGCTGGTTACCAGCCCGCAGGAAATGTACCCCATCGGTCTGGAGTTCCACGCAGGCAACAATGCCATGTGCCTGATTGGAAATTATGATTCCAAAAGCATGGAGTTTCACCGCCAGACGGTTCAGGCCATGGATTACGGTCTGGACTTCTATGCACCCCAGACCCTTCTTGCCCCCGATGGACGGCGTATCATGATTGCATGGATGCAGAACTGGAGTACGGCGGGGGCAAAGCCTGCCCACTGCCGCTGGTTTGGCCAGATGACCCTCCCTCGGGAGCTGGTTCTGCGGGACGGGCGGCTGTGCCAGCGCCCCGTCCGGGAGCTGGAGGCCTGCCGGGGAGAGCGGATACTCCATCAAAACATCCCGGTGTGCGGCGAGGTCAATTTGCCGGGCGTTCAGGGACGGGTTGTGGACATGACAGTGACCATCCGGCCCACGGGCGGCGAGGGATACCGTTGGTTCCGCATCCATGTGGCAAAGGACGGTACTCATGACACAATCATTCGCTATAAGCCCAATGAGAGCACCCTGAAAATCGACCGTACCCGCAGCGGTCTGCCTCATGATATTGTCCACACCCGCAGCTTTTTGGTACGGCCTCAGAAAGGGGAGCTGAAGCTGCGAATCATTCTGGACCGGTTCAGTGTAGAGGTCTTTGTCAACGACGGAGAGCAGGCAGCCAGCTCCGTGATTTACACCCGGCAGGAGGCCGATGCCATTACCTTTGAGGCGGACGGGCAGGCGTTGATTGACGTAGAAAAATACGATCTTATGGTTTAAAAGGCGGTGGGAAATGTGAAGAAAAGCATTGATGTGACGGCTTTGGGTGAGCTGCTGGTGGACTTCACCTGCAACGGAGTCAGCACCCAGGGAAATCCCCTTTATGAGGCCAACCCCGGAGGCGCACCCTGTAACGTGCTGGCTATGCTGGCCAAGCTGGGCAAGCGGACGGCGTTTATCGGCAAGGTAGGAGACGACCAGTTTGGCCACTTTCTGCGCCAGATTGGTGCGCAGGCGGGCATCTCCATGGACGGTCTGGTGATGGACGCGCACAGCCACACCACATTGGCGTTTGTCAAAACGGCAGAAAACGGAGACCGGGACTTTTCCTTCTACCGGGACCCCGGGGCGGATGCGCTCCTGACCGCGGACGAGGTGCCGGAGGATGTGATCGCCGGGGCCAAGATCTTCCACTTTGGTTCTTTGTCGCTCACCGGAGAGCCCGTGCGCAGCGCTACCCAGAAGGCGGTGGCGCTGGCCCGTGCGGCGGGCTGTATCCTCTCTTTTGACCCAAACCTGCGCCCACCCCTGTGGGGGAGTCTGGAGCAGGCAAAAGAGCAGATCAACTGGGGCCTTGGACAATGCGATGTGGTGAAGATTTCCGACGATGAGCTGCTTTTTGTCACCGGAGAGACCGATTTTGACGCTGGAGCCGCCAAGCTGATGGCTCAATTTCCGAATCTTCAGCTGGTCAATGTGACTGCGGGCGCGCGGGGAAGCATCGCCTACTATCAGGGGCTGCGGGTGTTTCAGCCCGGCCTGTCGCTGGGCGGCGTGATCGAGACCACCGGCGCGGGAGACACTTTCTGCGCCTGTGTTCTGAATTTCCTGCTGGAACATGGTCTGGAACACCTCACATCGCAGGATCTGTCCCAGATGCTGCGTTTTGCCAATGCAGCGGCTTATCTGGTTACTACCCGACGGGGAGCGATCCGCTCCATGCCGGAGCCGGAGCAGGTATTGGCGTTGCTGTGACCGGTTCCACGGTGATGCTATAAAAGGTGAAGGTGCTTTTATGGCAAATCATCGGTGTTTCCAATTTCATTGCAAAAGAGCCCGCCGAGGATTGCTTTCTCGGCGGGCGCTGTCCAACATGGGAGCTAAATGACAGAAAATAAACAGGCATCCATTTCCAGCGGAAAAGCTGGGATGGATGCCTGTTTTATTATAGTCAGGATGGAATGATACCATAAAACCGTACACGCAAGGTGGTATAGCAAAGATAAAGTCCGGGGCGCACAACCGGGCGAAACGCCGGAACAGACCGCAGAGCGCTTGATTTATGAAAATAAGTCACGTTCTTTTCTTGTGTGCTTACTCAAAATTCAGCAGAAAATCTCCGTTTTCTGCTGCTGCACCTGCGATGACGCGCAGCAACAGTTCGCCATAGTTGCCCAGCGTGTCCACAAGCAGCTCGGCGTGCTGCAAGGTCAGCTGCGTCGGGGGGCAAACACATAGCTGGTCATACAGTGCATCCAGCGTGCCGCCGTAGTCCGGGGGAAAGTCAAACGCGCGCGCCAGCGCTTCATGTACTTGTTCACGGGTATAAAAGGCTTCCGCATTCAAAAACAATTCCCGCATGTGAGCATGTCCTCCCTCGAAAGATGTATGACAGAGATCGCGTCAGCTTGCGTTTGGATAGAACAGAAGATACAGCTTGTGATAAAATTCCTGCCCGCGGCTGCCCTCGATATCGCGCAGCTCGCCGTTGACGAATACATAGCCGTCCGCGTTGACGCCGATGGAGTTGCCGTTTTCAAAGGTCACGGTCAGCAGGTTGCCCATCAGCTGATCCTTGCCGGGCTTGAACAGGTGGGGATACTGGGTGTAAGTATAGCCGGACAGCAGCTCGGTGATGGCGGCAAGCTGTTCCGGGTCGGTAACGGTTTGTATTTCGGTCTGGTTTTCTGTGAGCGTGACCACGGTCTGCGTGGTTTTTTCCGTGATGTCCGCATAGGACTGATGATAGAATTTGATGTACAGCATGCGCCCGGCGAGAAACAACAAAATCAGCAGCAGCGTGCTGCAAATGGCAAATCCGAGCGCCATGGATTTTCGCATAGGTTCCGGCTCCTTTGTCGGCAGGGGGTTCTGAGGTTCTACAATATTAGCATAGCGCAAAACAGGGGCGCTTGTCAATTTTCAAAGTGTAAACAAAGTATGACTTGACAAGCATATTCTACCATTGTAGAATATAGACACAGAAAGGATTTTACAATTGTAGAAAAGGAGGGGACGATTATGGAAAAAAGCAAACGACTGCCGGATGCCGAGCTGGAAGTGATGCAGGCGGTCTGGTCGCTCGAGCCGCCGGTGACCGCGGCGGAAGTGCAGCGCAAGGTGCCGAGCGACTGGAAGGCGACGAGCGTTTTGACCTTCCTCTCGCGCTTATGCGACAAAGGGTTTCTTTCATGCGAGAAAGAGGGGCGCCAGAACCAGTATACGCCGTGCGTGACGCAGGAGGAATATTTGCAGCGCGAGAGCCGCAGCTTTGTCGAGCGCGTATGCGGCGGCTCGGTGAAAAATCTGGTGGCAAGCCTGTCGGACGCGGGTGCGTTGACCGCGCACGATATCGACGAACTGCGCGCCTTCCTCGACGCGCAGGGACGGTAAGGACAGGAGGGGTAGGATATGTTACGTTTTGCATGGAGTGATCTGCTGAACAATCTCACGCAGATCGGCCTGACCGTATCGGCAGTGGCGCTGGTGCTGTTTTTGCTGCGCAAAGCCCTCAAAAAGCGCTATCCCGCGCGCGCAATGTGCCTGGTGTGGGCGGTACTTGCGCTGCGACTGCTGATTCCCGTGCAGCTGACGCTGCCCGATCCGCCGGTGCAGGTCACGCCGCGCACGACCTATCTGACGCAGACGAACTTCACGCCGGAGCGGTTGGAGCAGGCCGGGCTGCCTGTTTTGGAGCAGGAAGGCGAAATCACGACGCGACGCTGGGTGACGGATGAGCAGGCGCAGACCCTGCAAACATTCGATGAGCAAGCATGGACCGCAATTGACATGGGACGGGTGCTGCTTGTGCTGTGGGGCACAGGCGCGCTGCTCTTTGCCGGCTGGCAGATGTACCGCTATCTGGCGTTCCATCATGTGCTGGAGAAAAGCAGCCATCCGGCCCAGCGGGACGCGTTGCTGACCGTGTTTGAGGAGCAAAAGTGTGTGCTTGGCATCACCCGGGACATCCCGCTGCGGGTGACGCAGGCGGCCGATTGCCCGATGTTGGCGGGGTTTATCAAACCTGCGCTCTATCTGCCGGATGAAGCGCTGTCCGAACAGGATGCGGCGTTCATTTTCCGGCATGAACTGACGCACTACAAGCGGGGCGACCTGTGGCTCAAGCTGGCGCTGGTTGCGGCGCGGGCAGTGCACTGGTTTAATCCGCTGGTGCATCTGATGGCGCGGTTTGCGCAGGAAGATATCGAGCTGGCGTGCGACGATGCGGTCGTGCGCGGCATGGACGTGGATGCGCGCCGCGCCTATGGCGAGACCATTCTGCGCTCGGTTGAGGCGCAGGTGAAAAAGCGTGCGCTGGTGTCGTGCTTCACCGGAGATAAGGAGACGCTGATGAGACGTTTCGAGGGATTGTTTGACAAAAAAGTCAAAAAGCGCGGTATTGCGCTGGTCGTCGCGGCGGCGGTGCTGGTCGGCACGCTGGGCTGCGCCTTTTCGGTAGGGGAAAGTAAGAGTGAGCTGACGGACGAAGAGCGCATTGCGCTCGCCGAGCAGTGGGCGCAGCGCACAGAAAGCCTTGGATATACGGTCAAGCTGGACGGCGAGGACACCTATGTATTGTACGACATGCAGTGGGACGATTTTCCGGAGTTGGTTGTGCCCTATCGCACGGCAGAAAAGCTGACTTTTGAAAAGCTTGCGGATGGCTGGCAAGTCACCAAGGGCGAAGCCGTCGCAGGGGACGGCGTGACCTCGCTCGACGAGTTCCGCATCCTGTATGAAAACGACCTCGGCCTGCCCGACCCGCTGGAAGTCGGCAAAATGTCGTTTACACAACTGGATATGGACAAATGGGGTGACCCGACTAAGGCAGCTGAGTACCTGCTGCATCTACAGCCTGTCGCCTCGATGGGCGACTCGTCCGCCGACCGCACAATGGGTGACGATATCATGGATATCACGTTTATCTTTGATGACCGCAGCGAAGTGACCATCACAATGGTCAACCAGTTTGGCGACGGCTGGCTGCCGCAGGATTTCACCTATGACGGCGGCAAGAACGCACGCACCGCCGCCGACCTCGCGGGGCAGTATGCACGCGGCGTGACGCATAAGAGCGGGCAGTACATCTATCCCATCCTGTCCACGCAGATGCAGCAGGAGTTCGGCATCGATAGGTATCTGCCGGACGGTGGCTTCAATTGGAAGTACGGCGGCTCGTCGCCGTCCTACCGGGGCTATGCGCTTGTTCCGGCTGACGATGCGGACAGCTATCTCGCTGTGTTCCAGATGTACGGCGGCGGTGTGGAGGATATGCGTAGCGCCTTTCTGATCACCACGGCGCAGGCCGATGGTCGCCGGGTGATCGACAGCGTCACCGAGGTAGCAGAGAGTAATTATACAAAGAGTGATCTTTTTAAACTATATTACGACTCCGGTCTGCCGTGGCCGACCGTTCCCGAGGGCGCGGAGAGCTTCAACGGCGCCTCGCTCGACACGCTGACGCGGGTGCGTGACGCGGTCGAAACCGTGTTCGGCTACTTTGGTGAGAATGTCGAGCATATCGAGGGAAATCAGCACCTGTATACACGCGAAAGCTGGTTTACCGGCGAAGTCGTCTCCGAGGGTGAAACGGAAGCGGTCGTGCGGCTGAACTTTGTGGACAACAGCCCGTCGGTTGATGTGCAGATGCGCAAAACGAATGGCTACTGGCTGCCGATCGGGCTGGTGACACAGTTTGACGAAGGATTCGGCGCGTATCTGGTCGAGGGAGATAGCCCGGTGAGCCAAGGTGCACTGCCCGTCGGCGCGACCATCGCGCAGGCGATTGAGAACGCAAACGGAGAAATTCCGCTGCTGGAAGCTGGGCAGACCATCAAATTGGAACCCGTGGACGGCAAGCTGACCGCGACGGATGCCGTGCTGACCGACGCGGTCATCCGCGCGGACGGTACGCTGCAATACACCGACAAGGAGACGCAGCAGGAAAGTATCCGCTTTACCGATGTGTATGACCGCGGCAGCGCGGTGTATTTGTATAAGGTTGAGCATCTGATGGCAGAGGCACTGTCCTCGACGCTGGACGCGGTGGTCTATCGCGGTGTGACGGTGACCTATCGCACCAGCGCCTATACCGGAACGGAACAAGAATATACCGCTGCGTTCGTCTACCGGCTGGCAAACGAGGGTGTGCCGAATACGGATTACACCATCCATTCGACCGAATACAACAACGCGACCTATGGCTACACGCTGACGCTGCCGGACTGCTTTGTCGAGCAGGGATATGAGAAGGAGAGTGTGGATGGTGTGGTGACGTTCGGCCTGAAAAACGCGCTGCCGGGATATACGGACGATCCGACCGACGGCGGCACGGTGATGACGCTGCAAGTGCAGGCGACCGAGTCGCTCAAGGCGCAGTTTGGCGAGGACTGGCAGGCAAATTACCCTGTGCCGTGCAAGCAGCTTGCCGAGCGGGACGGCCTGACCTATTATCTGACGTTTGCCTCCGATGTGCAGTATGATCCGTCGGATGAGAATATCGCCGCAGCTTATACCGAAATGTATCAGGCGGCGCAGGAGATAGGGCCGGAGGCGTTTTCGCTCGTCGAGCCAAACGCCGAGCAGATGCAGGCGCGCATGACAGCTTATCTGCAAAGCGCGGCGCCGCAGGACGGATTCAATCATTATGCACAAGCGGGTGGCTCGCTTTGGGTAGAGGACAGCGTGACGCTGGTGCGTGGAAACGCCGCAGATGTGGTGTTCTCGCTGTGGGATGCGGAAAATCATCCGTATCGCGCGGTGCAAAGCGTGCAGGCTTCGTCCTATGGCGGGTATCATCTCATCAGTCAGGAATGGAAGCTGGACGCGGACGAACCGACCGATTCGCGCGAGAAGTTTGATCTGCGCTACGGCAATACATTGGGAATGCCGGAATTTGACCAAACCCGCGTGGAAGCATTGCTCGCGGATACCGCGATCACCGCGCTGCGTGATCCCGGCACGGCAGCAGAGTGGATTTTCGGCCTGTCCGGTGGCACAGCGGAAGATATTGTTGTGCATCCAATCAAAAAACAATATACCCTTACCTATCGCTGGCTGGATGGCGGAGAAGTAGAACTCACCATGCAGGGGGTCACACTGGGCGGCGCAGAGCAGCCGATCTATCTGCCGATAGCGTTTGACGGCATAGGATGGTTTGCCGATCCCTATACCTATATGATGTGCAAGGAAAAGGGCGATTTCTCAACGTGTACGGTGGAAGCGCTGGTATGGTATCTGGCGCAGAGCGACGGCGCAACCACCGAGGGTATTCTGGCCGGGTTGGACAAACGCTGGCAGCAGGACGCGGATGAAGTGGAGCAGGCAATGGACGGCGCTAATACGACCGTGCAGAAGCTCTGGCAGCAGCACAAGGCGGCGAATCCGGATATCTTCGGTGCATAAATTGACGAAAACTTAACGGCAATATGGCCTTGACACCGTCCCCTTCCTATGATAAAATGATGCCAAACAAAGGGGAGTAGTCGGCGCGGTGTGTCCGCGCGGCATCGCCAACAAGCATGACGGGACGTTTGATTCCGTTCTGGCTGTTGCCTGAAATGACCAGACCTGCGTTTCTCGAAAGGGAAACGCAGGTCTGTTTTTTTATCGAAGGAGGCGCAGGTATGGAATTTCTATATGAAGGGTTGCTGTCGGTGACGTGGCAGCAGGCGGTGATGTACGGTGTCGGCGGGCTGCTGATCTGGCTGGCGATTCAGAAGCAGTATGAGCCTGCGCTGTTGCTGCCGATGGGCTTCGGCGCGATACTGGTCAACCTACCGATGTCGGGCGTGATCGACCAGGTGACGCAGGGCGTGGGCGAGACGCACGGTATCATTCAATGGTTGTTTGAAAGTGGCATTGAGGTAAGCGAAGCGTTCCCACTGCTGCTGTTCATCGGCATCGGCGCAATGATCGACTTCGGTCCGCTGCTGGTCAACCCGAAGCTGTTTTTGTTCGGTGCCGCGGCGCAGGTCGGCATCTTTTTGACCATCATCGCGGCGGCGGCATTCGGCTTTGACATCATTGATGCCGCGTCCATCGGTATCATCGGCGCAGCCGACGGTCCGACGTCCATTTTGGTTTCGCAGGTGCTCGGCTCGAAATACGTCGGTGCAATCGCGGTCGCAGCGTACAGCTATATGGCGCTGGTGCCTATCATCCAGCCGTTTGCGATCAAACTGGTGACAACCAAAAAAGAGCGTGCGATGAAGATGCCATATGCGGCGGGCAAGGTCAGCCGCCGCACGCGCATCCTGTTCCCGATCGTTGTGTCGATCGTGGCCGGACTGGTCGCGCCTGCGTCGGTATCGCTGGTCGGTTTCCTGATGTTCGGCAACCTGATCCGTGAGTGCGGCGTGCTGGAGAGTCTGTCCAAAACCGCGCAGCATGAGCTGGCAAACCTGATTACGCTGCTGCTCGGCATCACGATTTCGTTCTCCATGCGCGCCGAGCAGTTTGTCACAGTGGATACGCTCATCATCCTGTGCCTTGGGCTGGTGGCGTTTGTGCTGGATTCAATCGGCGGCGTGCTGTTTGCCAAAATCCTCAACCTGTTCTGCAAGAGTAAGGTCAATCCCATGATCGGCGCGGCGGGCATTTCGGCCTTCCCGATGAGCGCGCGCGTGATCGAAAAGCTGGGTGTGGAAGCGGATAAGACCAATCACCTGCTGATGCACGCGGTGGGCGCGAATGTGGCCGGACAGATTGCGTCGGTCGTTGCGGGCGGCGTGATTCTCGGGTTCTTTATGTGAGAAAGGGGCGTATGACAGATGAGTGAATCGGTACAGACGGCAATTTTGCTGCTTGGACAGGGCATGGCGGGTATCTTCACGGTGCTTGTCGTGATCGCGCTGATCGTGGCGCTGCTCGGGCGGCTGGACAAAAACGGTCAGCCGTGAAAAAAGGCTTGCAAACCCCGTTTGTTTCTGGTATAGTAATAAGGTAAACCGAACAAACGGGGTTGTAGCTCAGCTGGTCAGAGCGTTCGCCTCACACGCGAGAGGTCGTGGGTTCGAGCCCCGCCAACCCCACCAGTTAAAGCCGTCACAAAAGTGACGGCTTTTTTTGTGTTGCCCGCAAAAAAACGCCGGAATTTCCGGCGTTTTCTGCATCCTATTCCAGTTTAGCGGCCCAGCAAACGATTCAGCAGCTTGCGCCAGCCCGGTTCGGGCGGCGCGGGATGCGCGGCCTGCTCGCGGGCCTGATCAATGGCCTGCTGCATGAGCAGCACTTGTGCGCAGATCGGGTCAGGCACCGGCGGCTTTTTCTGATAGGTGCCGTCCGGCTGCAAGACGCGCGCCTTGACCGTGTCATGTTGCATGGCGTACAAAATATCGTGCAGGCGCGCACGTACCTCAGGCGAGTCGATCGGGCAGGCGATCTCCACGCGGCGCTCGGTGTTGCGCGTCATCATATCAGCCGAGGAAATATACATTTTTTCCTCCGAGCCACGGCCGAACACAAAAATGCGCGAATGCTCCAGAAAGCGGCCGACGATGCTGGTGACTGTGATGTTTTCGGTATGTCCCTTGACGCCGGGCAGCAGACAGCAGATGCCGCGCACGATCATTTCAATGCGCACGCCCGCGCAGGAAGCGTCCCGCAGCTTGTGGATGATGTCGATATCGGTCAGCGAATTGAATTTGAGCAGCATATAGCCCTCGCTGCCGCGGGCGATCTGTTCATCCATCAGGGCAAGGATGTTGTTTTTCAGGCTGCTCGGCGCGACCAGCAGACGATTGTACCGGCCCTCGAGGTTGCCCAGCGCCATGTTGTTGAAGAATGCGCCTGCATCCGCGCCGATCGACTCATCAGAGGTGATGAGTGACACATCGGTGTATTGCTTGGCGGTTTTTTCGTTATAGTTGCCCGTGCCGACCTGCGTGATGTGGCGCACCGTGCCGCGCTCCTGCCGGGTAATCAGGCAGATCTTGGAGTGCACCTTATAATCCTCAAAGCCGTAGATGATTTTGCATCCGGCTTCCTCCATGCGCTCGGACCAGTCGATGTTGTTCTGCTCGTCAAAGCGGGCGCGCAGCTCGATCAGCGCGGTCACATCCTTGCCGTTTTCCGCTGCGGCGCACAGATATTCGACCAACTTGGCCTTGCGCGCCAAACGGTAGATGGTAATGCGGATGGACAGCACGGCGGGGTCGTTGGCCGCTTCACGGATCATCTGCAAAAATGGCTCCATGGACTCATACGGATAGGAGAGCAGAATATCGCGCTTGAGCGCGGCTTTGAGCAGGCTCTGTCCCGCGGGCAGCATGGCGGGCTGCTGCGGGGAGAACGGCGGGTCAGACAGCGCAGCGCGCTGCTTTTCCGGCAAATGATCGCCCAGCGAAAAGGCGTAGCTCATCTGAAGCGGCGCCTTGCGAGACAGGAAGATCTGCGCGTCGGTCACATCAAAGCGTTTGCGGAAATATTCGGTGAAATGGTCGCTGATCGGGCGGGTCAGCTCGACGCGCACGACTGCCATGCGGCGGCGTCGGCGCAGCAGCTTTTCCATTTTGGTGCGGAAGTCGCCCTCCTCCGCGCCGAAGGTCTCGTCGTCCGGGTTGATATCCGCATTGCGCGTGACGCAAAACACGGTCTTTTCCAGCACGTCGTACATTTCAAACACATGACCGGTGTATTCAAGCAAAACCTCTTCGATCGGCACATAGCGCTTTTCCTCGCCCGGCAGGAACACCAGCGCGGGCAGAGAGGCTGGAACGGGCAGCAGGCCCAGACGTTCGCTCTTTTTGTGGCCAAGCAGCGCGGCGATATGCAGCACCTTGCCCTCCAGATGCGGGAAAGGATGGTGGGTATCCACGATTTGCGGGGAAAGCACCGGCGCGACCACGTTTTTGAAATATTGCTTGATGTACTTCTGCTCCACCGGCTCTAACTCGCTGAAGGAAAGGCGGCGCAGCCCCTCCGCGCGCAGACGGGTGCTGACATCCTGAAATGCGTTGTCGCGGCGCGCATACAGCGGTTCGACCGCAGCATAGATGTGGTGCAGCTGCTCCTTGGCGGTCATGCCGGACTTGTTATCCACATGTCCCTTATCCACCGTCGCCATATCGCACAGGCTGCCCACGCGGATCATAAAGAATTCATCCAGATTGCTGGTGAAGATCGAAAGGAACTTGCACCGCTCCAAAAGCGGCACAGTATCATCCTCCGCTTCTGCCAGCACACGCGCGTTGAACTGCAGCCAGGAAAGCTCGCGGTTCTGCGTATATCCCTGTTCCCAGATTGCCTGTGTCATGAGAGAGATTCCCCCTGTTTTGATTCCGGCCGCCGGACACGGAAAAGCGGCCATAGGATCAGTCAGTATACTACTATTATACTGCATTTTTGTGTTGGGACAATGCGTTTTGTGTAAAAAGCATGTAAAGTGCCACATTTTTTTGCGTTGCGTGCAGGGGGACCGTCTGCTATACTGGAAACAGAAAGAGAAAGGAGCAAAACGGCATGAGAAACATCTGGCACGATATTGACCCGCGCTGCATTACACCGGAACGCTTTACGGCGGTCATTGAGATTCCGGCGGGCAGCAAGAAAAAGTATGAACTGGACAAACGCACCGGTCTGTTGCGGCTGGACCGCATTTTGTATACTTCCACGCATTATCCGGCCAATTACGGCTTCATTCCGCGCACCTATGCGGATGACGGCGATCCGCTCGATGTGCTTGTGCTGTGCACCGAGTCGCTCGACCCTCTGGTTGAAGTGGACTGCTATCCGATCGGCGTGATGCGTATGATCGACGAGGACGAGATCGACGACAAGATCATTGCGATTCCGTTTGAGGAGCCGACATGGAATTTCTATCACGATATGGACGAGCTGCCGCCGCATTACGGCAACGAGATCACGCACTTTTTCGAGGTTTACAAGGGTCTCGAGCACAAGCATACCACGACTTCGGACGCGCTGAACCGAGAAAAGGCGATCGAGGTCATCAAGGACTGTATGCGTCGGTACGAGGTGCATTTCTGCGGCAGACGGCCGGAGAAGGAAGAAGCGTAAGCGTACATAGCAAAACGCGGAGGAACAGAGTTCCTCCGCGTTTTTTGTTTACAGCTTTTCCAGCAGCTGCTTGAGCCATGCTTCGTTCATTGCAGGCGTGTCGCGCAGCGGGAAGTCAATCCCCATCCGGTCGTATTTTTCAATGCACAGCTTGTGGAAAGGAAGAAATTCGATCTTTTGCAGATTGGGATAGCGTTCGGCGTGCGCCTTGACCAGTCGCAGGTGGTCGATGCTGTCGGTCAGGCCGGGCACGACCACATGCCGCACCCAGAGCGCCACGCCTTTCATGGCGGTCAGCTGCAAAAAGCGCTCGACTTGCGACAGCTCTGCGCGGCAGTAGCGGCGGTAATCCCCCGCCGTCAGGAATTTCAGGTCGCACAGCACCAGATCGGTGTATCGCAGCACGCGCTCGGCCGCAGCGGTTGAGCAGCCTGTCCCCGAGGTGTCCAGCGCGGTGTGCACGCCGTGTTCGTGCAGCTTTTGAAAGAATTCCGGGACAAAGTCCGCTTGCAGCAGCGGCTCGCCGCCCGAGACGGTCACGCCGCCGCCGTTTTTCCAGTATGGCTGGTAGCGCAGTACGCGGCGCACGAGTTCGTCCGTCTCGATTTCCTCGCCGCCGTCTGTGTCCCAGGTGTCCGGGTTGTGACAGTAGACGCAGCGCAGCGGGCAGCCCTGCATGAAGATCACACAGCGCACGCCCGGCCCGTCCACTGCGCCGAGGGACTGGATGGAATGGATGCGTCCGGTCATTTTGCCACAACCTTTCTTACAATAGTATGCAATCGCATTGCTTGGTATGTTTGCCGCTGCGCGCGGCGGGCGCACAAGAGGGGAGACACCGGAGGTTTCTCCCCTCTTGCGAATCACCCCTTTTCCTTGAGGGCGCGCTGCGCGCGCAAAAGTGTAGTCCCGTTTTCCGGTTGCCGCCCACCTTACAGGAACAGAACAACCTTCGCGGCTGTCTGCCCCAGAGGGGGCGTTGACCCTTAGAGGATGTTAGATCGCTTCGTGGAACGTGCGGGAGATCACTTCACGCTGCTGCTCGCGGCTGAGCTTGTAGAAGTTGACCGCATAGCCCGAAACGCGGATGGTCAGGTTGGGGTACTGCTCGGGATGCTCGTAAGCGGCGATCAGCGTATCGCGGTTCATGACGTTGACGTTCAGGTGATGTGCCTTCTGAGCGAAGTAGCCGCTCATGATGGCAACGAGGTTATTGACGCGGGCCTCGTCGGTCTTGCCGAGCGCGCCCGGCGTGATCGAGAAGGTGTTCGAGATGCCGTCGCGGCAGTAGTCATAGCTGAGCTTTGCCACCGAGTTGAGCGAGGCCAGCGCTCCCGACTTGTCGCGGCCCGACATCGGGTTTGCGCCCGGTGCGAGCGGCTCGCCGTGCCGACGGCCATCCGGCGTGTTGCCGGTCTTTTTGCCGTACATGACGTTGGAGGTGATGGTCAGAATGGACAGGGTGTGGATCGCGCCGCGGTAGAGCGGGTATTCGGTCAGCGCGTGGTAGAACTTCTCGACCTGCTCGCAGGCGATGGTATCCACACGGTCGTCGTCGTTGCCGAACTTCGGGAAGTCGCCCTCGATTTCAAAATCGACGATGATGCCGTTTTCTGGGTTGCGGATCGGGTGCACCTTGGCGTATTTAATCGCAGAGAGCGAATCCGCCATGCAGCTCATGCCCGCGATGCCGAACGCCATCAGGCGGCGAACCTCGGTGTCGTGCAGGGCCATCTGGCTTTTTTCATAGGCGTACTTGTCGTGCATATAGTGGATGGTGTTCATCGCGGAAACGTAGGTCTTAGCCAGCCACGGGCGGTAGAAGTCCATACGGCGGCAAACCTCGTCATAGTCGAGTGTATCGCCTTCCATGACCGGCATTTCCGGGCCGACCTGCTCGAACTTGTTTTCGTCGCGGCCACCGTTGATGGCCATCATCATCAGCTTTGCGATGTTGGCGCGCGCGCCGAAGAACTGCATATCCTTACCCACGCGCATCGCGGAAACGCAGCAGGCGATCGCGTAGTCATCGCCGTAGTACGGGCGCATCACGTCATCGTTCTCATACTGGAGAGCGTCGGTGTCGATGGATACCTTGGCGATGAACTTTTTCCAGTTCTCGGGCAGCTGCTCGCTCCAGAGGACGGTCAGATTGGGCTCGGCTGCCGGGTTGAGGTTATACAGCGTATGCAGCACGCGGAAGCTGTTCTTGGTCACGAGCGGGCGGCCGTCCTCGCCGATGCCGCCGATCGACTCGGTGATCCACATCGGGTCGCCGCCGAACAGCTCGTTGTACTCGGGGGTGCGCAGATGGCGCGCCATGCGCAGATGCAGCACGAAATCGTCCATTATCTCCTGCGCCTCGGACTCGGTCAGCACGCCTGCCTTGAGGTCGCGCTCGAAGTAGATATCGAGGAAGGTGGAGGTGCGGCCAAGGCTCATTGCCGCGCCGTTCTGCTCCTTGATGCCTGCGAGATAAGCGAAGTACAGCCACTGCACGGCTTCCTTTGCGTTCTCGGCGGGGCGGGTGATGTCAAAACCGTAATCGGCAGCCATTTTCACCATGTCTTTCAGTGCCTTGATCTGGTCGCTCAGTTCCTCCGCGGTGCGGATTTCCTTTTCGGTCGTCGGCACGTTGCCCAGTGCGTCCTTATCGCGCTGCTTTTCCTCGATCAGACGGTCCACGCCGTAGAGCGCGACGCGGCGATAGTCGCCGATGATGCGGCCGCGGCCATATGCGTCCGGCAGGCCGGTCAGCAGGCCGACGTGACGCGCTTCACGCACATCCTTGGTGTAGGCCGAGAACACGCCGTCGTTATGCGTCTTGTGGTATTTGAATTCCTCTTCGATCTTGGGGGAAACCTCGTAGCCGTAGGCCTTGCAGGCTTCGCGCACCATGCGCATACCGCCGAACGGGTTGCAGGCGCGCTTTAAAGGCTCGTCGGTTTGCAGGCCGACGATGATCTCGTTCTCCTTATCGAGGTAGCCCGGGCCGAACGCCGTGATCGTGATAACGGTATCGGTATCGACATTGCGCACGCCGTTCTTCTCGCGCTCTTCCGCGAGCAGCGCGTCAAACTTTTCGCGCATCGCGGTCGTGCGGGCGGTTGCGGGCGCGAGGAACGCGCCGTCGCCCTCATAAGGGGTGTAGTTTTTCTGGATGAAATCGCGGACGTTGATCTCATTCTGCCAATCGCCGCCGATGAAGGTGTTCCATGCGTTCATATAGGTGATTCCTCCTGTTTCTTTGGTTCGGCTGCCCTTTTTTGGATGCAAAAAAGGGCAGCATCGCGTATCTTGTGCGACACTGCCCAGACGGTCGGCATTTTTACGGAACCCCTGCTCCCCGGTGGTTTGCGCTCCACCTTGTCCGTCAGTTGCAGGGAACTTGTCTGATCTTAGAATAACACAACTACATATGGTATGCAACTGATGAATCCTACAAAAATTTGACGCAGAAAATACCGCGGACTGCGACAGTAGTCAAAAACGGATGAATTACGATGCGGATGTAAAACCTATGGAAAGCCTCTTCACAACACGGAAAAATTGGCGTATGATAAAGGTAATAAAAAGGAGGTTGCGCATATGAAGATTGGCATGCTGACAAGCGGCGGCGACTGCCAGGGCCTGAACTCCGCCCTGCGCGGCGTGGCAAAGACGCTGTATAACGAACTGGGCAGCAAGGTGACCATTTATGGCATCCGGGATGGCTACCGCGGTTTGATCGAGGGCGATTACCATGAAATGAACCCGCGGGATTTTTCGGATATCCTGACCGTGGGCGGCACGATTCTCGGCACATCCCGCCAACCGTTCAAGCAAATGCAGAAGGCGAGTGAGGACAGCGAGGAAACCAAGCTGCAAAAAATGCTCAAAACCGTAAACGAGGAAGGCTTTGACTGCCTGGTTATTCTCGGCGGCAACGGTACGCACAAAACCGCGAACCTCCTCAGTCAGAACGGCGTCAATGTCGTGACACTGCCCAAGACGATCGACAATGACCTGTGGGGCACGGAAATGACCTTCGGCTTCCAGTCCGCGATCGACATCGCCACGACGGTGATCGACTCTATCCACTCCACTGCGTTCTCGCATTCGCGCGTGTTTATTGTGGAGGTCATGGGCCACAAGGCCGGCTGGCTGACGCTGTATTCCGGCATTGCGTCCGGCGCGGACGTAATCATCATTCCGGAGATTCCGTATTCGGCCAAGAAGATCGCGCAAGCGATCGACAAGCGCGCCCAGAGCGGCAAGCGCTTCTCGATTCTGGCGGTTGCAGAAGGCGCAATCAGTCAGGAAGAGGCCAAGATGAGCAAGAAGGAATTCAAGGCTGCGCGCGAGAAAATGCCCTATCCGTCCATTTCCTACCGCATTGCGGACGAGCTCAAGGAGATCACGGGGCATGAGATCCGCGTGACCATTCCGGGTCACTATCAGCGCGGCGGCGCGCCCTGCCCGGCTGACCGTCTGCTGACCAGCCGCTTCGGCGTGGCGGCGGCGCATCTCATCCGCGAGAAGAAGTACGGCTATATGGTGGCGCTGCAAGACGATAAGATCGTGCCCGTGCCGCTCAAAGAAGTGGCGGGCAAGCTCAAAACCGTTCCGCCCGACAGCGAAGTGGTGCGCGCGGCGCGCGCTCTCGGCCTGTCGATGGGCGACTGAACGCAAAACACAAAAGGACGTGCTGCGGCACGTCCTTTTGTTTGCCCAAGCCGTAAGTCAGAACGGCGGATCGGACCGGTTAGTCCTGCGCGCTGTTCGGATTCTTGCTCTGGGTGTTCGGCTGCGGGTTCTTATTCTGGCTTCCGTTCGGACACTGGTTCGTGGTGGACGGGTTCTGACGCTTGTTCTGCTTGCTCATGGGAAATCACCTCTTTTTTGAAGATTTCGAGCGTAGTTTGCACGCTGCAAGGGAAAAATATACGCGCGGGTATTGCGGAAACATAAAAAATCTGATAAAATTTGTATGCGCCGTATGGCGTTTTTGAGGTTATATTTAATTTATTTCAGATAGAAAGAGGGACTTTCCACCATGTCGGGACACTCCAAGTGGCATAATATTGCCAAGCGCAAGGGCGCAAACGACGCGAAAAAAGCGAAAATCTTCACCAAGATCAGCCGTGAAATGGCCATTGCCATCAAGGAAGGCGGTTCGGCTAACCCGGACTTTAACTCCCGCCTGCGCGACTGCATCGCCAAGGCCAAGGCCAACAATATGCCCAACGATAACATCAAGCGCACGCTGGACAAGTATTCGGGTGCGAACGGTCAGGTCAACTACGAGGCCAACAACTATGAGGGCTACGGCGTCGGCGGCGTGGCAGTCGTTGTCGAAACGCTGACCGATAACAAGAACCGCACGGTTGCCGACGTGCGCCACCTGTTTGACAAGTACGGCGCGGGTCTGGGCGCGACCAACTGCGTATCCTGGCAGTTCGACAAGAAAGGCGTTATCATCATGGGGCGCGGCGAGCTGGACGAGGACACCGTGATGATGCAGGCGCTGGACGCTGGTGCCGAGGACTTCCAGGCTGACGAGGAGACTTTCGAGATCTACACCGCGCCGGAGGATTTCTCCGCGGTGCGCGAAGCGCTCGAGACGCTGGGCTACTCCTTTGTCGAGGCTGAGGTCGAACTGGTGCCGCAGAACTATGTCACCCTCGAAAAGGAAGAGGATATGGCTCAGATGCGCAAGCTGCTCGATAATCTCGAGGACAACGACGACGTGCAGGCAGTTTGGCACAACTGGGAAAACGAAGCGGATTACGAAGGCTAAGCCGGCTCGTTTGCAAAAAAGAAGATGGATGGCGCAGCCGTTTTTTCCCTGCGGGAAAGGCGGCTGCGTTTTTTTGTAAAGAGGACAAAAAATCCGTTGCGCGCAGCGGAAAAGTATGCCATGATAAAGGAAAACGGAATGCCGCAAGGCGGAAAGAGGCTGCATATGAAAATCGGGACGATTGGAACGGGCAACATTGTGACATGGGTGATGACCGAGGCCGTGCGCACGGCGGGCGTGACCTATGAGGCGATCTATTCGCGCGGAGAAGCGACCGGCCGCGCGCTGGCGGAGCGGTTTGGCGTGAGCAAGGTGTATACCAAGCTGGAGGATATGCTGGCGGACCCGGCGGTGGATTGGGTTTATGTTGCCTCGCCCAACAGCCTGCACTATGCGCAGACCAAGGCGGCGCTCGAGAGCGGCAAGCATGTGATTTGCGAAAAGCCGTTCACGCCCACCCGTGCGCAGGCGGAGGAGCTGGCCGCACTCGCGGAGCGCAAAGGGTTGTTCCTGCTGGAGGGCATCACGACGCTGTTCCAGCCGCATTTTGCGCGCATCCGCGAAAATCTGTCCAAAATCGGGCCGGTGCGGCAGGTGTCGTGCACCTTCTGCCAGTATTCGAGCAAGTTCGACGCGCTCATGGCCGGGCAGACACCCAACGTCTTTAACCCTGCTTTTGCAGGCGGCGCGCTCATGGATATCAACCTGTATAATCTGTATTTTGTTTACGGCCTGTTCGGTATGCCGGAACACGTGACCTATCACGCGCGGCGACATGAAAACGGCATCGACCTTGGCGGTGTGGCTGTGCTGGAGTATCCGGGATTTGTCGCCCAGTGCACGGGCGCAAAGGACTGCAAGAGCGAAAACGGCGCGCATATCATAGGAGAAAAGGGATTCATCCGCGTGGAGAACCCGGTCAGCATGTGCACGCGCGTCACGGTCGTGACCGACGAGGGCCAGCAGGTTTTTGACGAGCAGCAGGGCGAAACCGCGTGGTACTGGGAAATGCAGGGCATCGCGGGGCTGGTCTCGGCGGATGACCGCGCGGACTGCCGTCGCCGGATGGAGAAAACCATCCAAATGATGGAGCTGCTCGAGCGCGCGCGGCAGGACGCGGGCATTGTATTTCCCGGGATTGACTGAGATTTCCGCTGTTTTTGTCTGACTGAAGGAGGTTATAGCATGGCGGATTTTGTATCGCATCATCTGTTTGGAGAGCAGGCGCTGAGCGTCTTTCCCGCGCCGGTGCAGGAACTGGTGCAAAAGCATCCGGTGAGTTTTCGGTGGGGCTGTCAGGGGCCGGACCCGCTGTTTTACCGTAAGATTCTGCTGGGAAGTCCCTTGCACAAGCTGGGCAATCGGATGCACTCGGAAAAGACCGACGAGCTGTTCGCAGCGCTCGCGCGCGGTGTGCGCGACCTGACGGGCGAGTCGCAGGAGATCGCCGCGGCATACTTCTACGGTTTTGTCTGCCATCTCGCACTCGACAGCGAGATCCACCCCTATGTTTACTGCCGTCAGGTGCAGATCTGTGAGGCGGAGCCCAAGCTCAACGCTTCGGCGGTGCATTGCCAGATTGAAAGCGACATCGATTATCTGGTATACGAAAAGGCATACCAGTCCCCGGTCACGAACTTCCGGCCGGAAGGCTTATATACCCTACCGCCCGCCGAGCAGGCCGTGCTTGCGGTGCTGCTGCATGCGGTGCTGAAAAATGTGTACGGCGCAGACGTGGCGGTGCGCGACCTGCGCCGCTCGTTTGAGGAGATGCTGACGTGGGAAAAGTTTTTCTATGCCGACAAGCGCCGCACCTACCGCACCGCGCAGCGGCTCGAGCGTCTGGCTGGGCGCGGCGCGATCCTGACCGGGCACATGAAGGTGGAGCGTCCGGCGTGGGACGCGCTCAATGAGCAGCACACCCCCTGGCACAACCTGTGGAGGCCGGAAGAAACGCGCACGGATTCCGTGCCTGATCTGTTCGGGCTGGCGCGCATCGGCGCGGCAGGGCTGGCAGGGCAGTATGCCGCGCAATTCGATTCCGGATTGCAGCTGTACTGCCATTTCAAGCAGCCGTTTGATAACGGTAGCCCGAAAAAAATAGTCGATTGAAGCATAGGGCTGATGAGAAGAACCGCCAAACGGCGGTTCTTCTCTATGTATGCGCGCCTTGCGGCGCGGGGGATGTGGGGCGGCAAACAGCGTTAGCGGCGGCTATTTTTTTCATATCGGTTTGCGATATGCAGCAGATTGTGATAAAATAAAAAGAAATTTCGCCGGAGGAGGGCGTGGCGTACGTGCAGGGCGTATTATATTATTTTATTGCGGTCAGTCTGATTGGCGCGGCCGTCTGCATCTATGACAAACTGGCGGCGCGCAGCGGCTGGAAGCGGGTGCCCGAGCGCACGCTGTTTTTCTGGGCGCTGGTGGGCGGCGGACCGGGCGTGTATCTGACCATGCTGCTCATTCGTCACAAAACGCTGCACCGCAGCTTCATGTGGGGCATTCCGGCGATCATGATATTGCAGATTGCAATATTGGTTGGTATTTATAACATTTTGTATTTGAGGGGATTGTTATGACCAAAGCATTGGTCCGTTGGTTCATCCATGATGCGGAGAATACGCGCGATGCGCGCGTGCGTGAGCGATACGGTATTTTGTCCGGCGGCGTGGGCATTGCGTGCAATGTGTTTCTGTTTGTGCTGAAATTGGTGATCGGTCTGCTGACCGGCTCGATCTCGATTGCGGCGGATGCGTTCAATAACCTGTCTGACGGGCTTTCCTGCCTGATTTCGATTGTAGGCTTCAAGGTGTCGGGCAAGGCGCCGGATGCCAAGCATCCGTTCGGCTACGGCCGCACTGAGTACATCGCGGGCCTGATCGTGGCGTTCATCATCGTGCTGGTGGGCTTTGAGTTCCTCAAAACCTCATTCGACCGCATCATCCATCCCGAACCGGTGGCGTTTTCGGTCGTTTTGCTGGTAATTCTGGCGGTGTCCATGCTGGTAAAGCTGTGGATGGGCGCGTTTAACTCGTCCATCGGCCGCCGCATTGAATCCCCGGTGCTGATAGCGGCGGGGCAGGACAGCCGCAACGACGTCATTACGACCTCGGTGGTTGTCATTGGCATGATCGCAGGCCGCTTTACCACCCTGCCGGTGGACGGCTATGTCGGCGTGCTGGTGGCGCTGTTTATCCTCTGGGCAGGCGTGGGTATCGTGCGCGACACGATTGCGCCGCTGCTCGGTGAGGCGGCGGACCCGGAGATCGCGCATAACATCGCGGAAATTGTGCGCGAATCCGATTATATTGTCGGCGTACATGATCTGATTATCCATAATTACGGCGCAGGCCGTTCGCTGGCTTCGCTGCATGCCGAGGTGCCGAGCGATTCGGACTTTGTCGCGGTGCATGAGGTCATTGACGAAGCGGAAAAGCGCGTCTGGCAGCGCACGGGTGTGTATCTGGTTATCCACATGGACCCGATCGATGTCAACAACGAGCATGTTGCCGCGCTGCGTGAGCAGGTGGACAACGTGCTGCGAGACATTGACGAGAAACTTTCCATGCACGATTTTCGCGTGGTGGACGGTGAGCGGCAGATCAACCTGATTTTTGACGTAGTCGTGCCGTTTACGTATGATGAAAAGGGAAAGCGTGAACTGATGATGCAGATTTACGATCGGCTCAAGGAGATCGACACGCGGTATAATCCGGTGGTGACGCTGGATCACCAAATGTGAAAAATTTCGACCAAACCGTACAGGTTTGGTCGAAGAGGGACGCACCGCAGCTGTGCCGCGGATACGTCCAAACGAGAAAAAGTTCCGGTGTACGAAACTTTTTCTCTTCCTTGTATAAAAAGCCTGGCAAAGCTGGGCTTTTCATGAAACCGGCGGTATAACCGCCGGTTTCTGTTATATGCGCGCCTTGCGGCGCGGAAAGCGCCATGATACAATAAAGGAAACAGAATTGCCGCCCCGGCGGGCGGACATCCTATTTCGTGGAGGTTTTTCTATGCTGCTGATTCAAAACGGCCGGGTGCTTGACCCGTATACCGGCGTGGATGCGCCGCGCGATGTGCTCATCGGGGATGATGGCGTAATTGCTGCGGTGCAGCCGCACATCGACACGCCTGCGGGCTGTGAAGTATATGACGCGGCGGGGCTGACGGTTTCGCCCGGCTTTGTGGACGGGCATGTGCATTTCCGCGACCCTGGTCAGACGCAAAAAGAGGACGTTTTGACCGGCGCAGCTGCGGCTGCTGCGGGCGGCTACGCAACCGTGATCTGCATGGCGAATACGCTGCCGACGTGCGACACGCCCCAAATCATTCAATATGTGACCGATAAGGCGAAGGACTGCCCGGTGGAGGTCTTGCAGGCGGGCGCAGTGACAAAGGGTCTGAAAGGGCAGGAGCTGACTGATTTTGACGCGCTGACCGCTGCGGGTGCGCCCTGTCTGACCGATGACGGCATCAATCTGACTTCGGCGGCGCTGTGCCGCACAGCGATGGAGCAGGCTGCCGCGCGCGACATTCTGCTGTCTTTCCATGAGGAGGAGCCTTCGCTTGTGCCGTCCCCCGGCGTCAACTACGGTTCGGCGGCTGCAAAACAATTCGGCGTGCCCGGTGCAATGGCTGCGGCGGAAACCGCGATGATCGCGCGCGATATCGCGTTGGCGCTTGACACGGGCGCGCGCGTGGTGTTCCAGCATGTTTCCTGCGGACAGTCGGTCGCGCTCATCCGCGCGGGCAAGGCGCTCGGCGCGCGCGTCTATGCCGAGGTCACGCCGCACCACCTGAGCCTGACCGAGGATGACGTACCCGCGCACGGCACTTATGCGCGCATGAACCCGCCGCTGCGCTGCGAGGCCGACCGGCAGGCTTTGATCGAAGGACTGCGCGACGGCACCATTGATATGATTGCCACCGACCATGCGCCGCACACCGAGGAAGAAAAGGCGCGTGAGTTCGCCAAAGCGCCGAGCGGCATCACGGGGCTGGAAACCGCGTTTTCCGTGTGCAATACCTATCTGGTCAAAACCGGGCGGCTGACCCCGATGCAGCTGATCGACAAAATGAGCAAATCGCCCGCCGAGATCTA
>DXDZ01000007.1 GCA_019115185.1 Candidatus Agathobaculum merdipullorum | reverse complement strand
TCCGGCTGGCTGACTGCCGACCATCAGGTTGGTCAGACCGGCAAGACTGTACATCCGAAGCTGTATGTTGCGCTGGGCATCTCCGGTGCGATCCAGCACAAGGCTGGCATGCAGGATTCCGAGTGCATCGTAGCGGTCAACAAGTCTGACTCCGCTCCGATCTTCGACGTAGCGGACTACGGCATCTGCGGCGACCTGTTCAAGGTTGTTCCGATGATGATCGACGCGATCAAGGCTGTTCAGGCTTCCAAGTAAGTTCTCTCTTTCCTCACTGATTCCTCGGGCAGCGCTGATTGTACCTCCTATTCTCCAATTTCTCCGCCACGGGCCGGAGCATCCCGCGGTGTATGCGATCTGCTGCAAAGCCACGGCAGATCGAGCGCTGTTCTCCTTCCCATTTCAGTGTGGATTTCTCTCATAAAAGGCCGCAGGGTACTGCACCCTGCGGCCTTTCCCTATCTGTTTGGAAACAAAAAAACCGGCAGCTTTCCGCTGCCGGTTTTTGCACTATCCTATTACTCACCCATTACCTGAAAAACGATGTCGCGCGTGCGGTCGCGAGTATCGCACTCGACCAGCGTCAGGTTCTGCCACGGGCCGATGGTGATTTCCCCTTCGACAAACGGGATGACGATAAACGGAGAAAGCAGCGCCGCCTTGATATGCGACGAGCCATTGTCGTCATGCCATGTGTCGTGATGGTGATAATGAATGACGCGACCGGTTTCATCCGTATAGGGAGAAAACACATCCATTGCCGCTTTGAGATCATGATGCACCATGCCCGGCTCGAACTCTAAAGTGGTCAAGCCCGCCACGCCGCCGGTCGTAAAGCCGGTGATGATGCCCGACTTCATGCCCGTTTCACGGCAAGCGTTTTTCACCGCCGCGCGGAAATCATCGGTTACGTCGATCATGCCCATATGCGCGCGGGTATGATAGGTTTTGGTTTCGGTATGAACTGCCATTGTTATCAAGCTCCTTTACAGACACTGCAAATACTGTCCGTACAGTGTTTTTGCCAGATCGGACGCATGCCGCTGCAATGTCTGGTAACTAATATAGCCCCGCTGGTATGCGATCTCTTCCAAACAGGCGATGTACCGGCCGGTCTGGTCCTGCACGCGCTTGACCTCCTGCGCGGAATCGAGCAGATTATCCGCCGTACCGGCGTCCAGCCAGACGAAATCCTCGTCCAGCTTGACCACGCGCAGCGCACCACGGCGCAGATATTCCAGATTCACGTCCGTGATCTCCAGCTCGCCGCGTGCGGACGGTTTGAGGTTATGCGCAATTTCCATCACTGAATTATCATAGAAATACAGGCCGGGCACGATGTAATTGGACTTTGGCTGCCGCGGCTTTTCCTCAATGGATACCGCGCGGCCCTCCGCATCGAACTCGACCACGCCGAATGCACGTGGGTCGTCCACATAGTACCCGAACACACAAGCACCCTGTCCCAGACGCAGCGCCTGCTGCAAATAGCTTTCAAAATCCGGAGAATAAAAAATATTATCCCCCAGCACCAGGCAGACGTCATCGTCCCCGATGAACTGCTCGCCGATCAGCAATGCGTCCGCAATGCCGCGCGCCACCTCCTGCACCTCATAGGTGATATGCACGCCAAAGCGTCCGCCCGAACCGAGCAGCCGGTAAAACGGGCCTTCCTCTCCGGGGGGAATGATGATGAGAATATCCCGAATCCCCGCCTGCAGCAACACCGCCAGCGGATAGTAGATCATCGGCTTGTCATATACCGGCAGCAACGGCTTGCACACCGGCCGCGTCATCGGATACAGGCGCGAGCCTTTTCCCGCAGCAAGAATAATTCCTTTCATATGGTATTCCTCTATCTCTGTTCTGTATTGCGAGCTTATTATAGCATATTTCCCACCGGGTTTCCATAGAAAAAACCGAATCCGCATGCAAAGCCCCGCCGTAATCTGCGGCCTTGTGCCGCGCCTTGCCGCTGCGGCGCGCCCTTCCCTCCTGCTGTGCATCTGCAAAATCTCCCATTATGCAGCAAACGCGCCAAAATTGCCAGTTTTACGCGCATATTTGACGCGAATTTTGATGATAACACAGGTGGAAAACCTACCAGAAAGCGGGTATAATAATATCTGCACGAAAATTATCCGCAGATGGAGGAATAGATATGGTTCGTAACGATTTGCGCAACATCGCCATCATTGCACACGTTGACCACGGCAAGACCACGCTGGTTGACCAGATGCTCAAGCAGGCAGGCGCATTCCGTGAAAATCAGGTGGTGGAGGAGCGCGTCATGGACTCGGGCGACATCGAGCGCGAGCGCGGCATCACCATTCTGGCAAAAAACACTTCGGTACATTATAAGGGAGTCAAAATCAACATCGTTGATACCCCGGGCCACGCGGACTTTTCCGGCGAGGTCGAGCGTATCCTCAAAATGGTGGACGGCGTTGTGCTGCTGGTCGATGCAGCCGAAGGCCCGATGCCCCAGACCCGTTTCGTCCTCCAGAAGGCGCTGGAATTTGGTCACAAAATCATCATTGCAATCAACAAGATCGACCGCCCGGATGCGCGCCTCAATGAGATCGGTGACGAGGTGCTCGAGCTGCTGCTCAACCTCGACGCATCCGACGAGCAGCTGGACAGCCCGATCGTTTACTGCTCCGGCCGCGCGGGTACTGCATCCATGTCGCCGAACATCCCGGGCACCGACCTGACCCCGCTGTTCGAGCAAATCCTTGAGCATATCCCGGCCCCGCAGGTGGATACTGAGGGCCCGACCCAGATGCTGGTTTCCTCGATCGACTATAACGAGTACGTTGGCCGCATCGGCATCGGCCGCATCGAGCGCGGCTCGATGAAGGTTGGCCAGCAGGTCACGGTCTGTGACTATCACGGCGCAACCCAGCCGTACAACGCCAAGGTGGTCACGCTCTACACGATTGAAGAGCTTGACCGCAAGCCGGTGGACGAGGCCAAGGCGGGCGAGATTGTCTGCTTCTCGGGCATTGAAAACGTCACCATCGGTGAAACGCTGTGCGACCCCGAGCATGTCGAGCCGCTGCCGTTCGTCAAGATTTCCGAGCCGACGGTCGAAATGACCTTCTCGGTCAACGATTCGCCGTTTGCCGGCAAGGAAGGCAAGTTCGTCACCTCGCGCCACCTGCGCGAGCGCCTGTTCCGCGAGCTTTTGAAGGACGTATCCCTGCGCGTCAACGAAACCGACACAACCGATGCGTTCCGCGTGTGCGGCCGCGGCGAGATGCACCTGTCCATCCTGATTGAGAACCTGCGCCGCGAGGGCTATGAATTCCAGGTCGGCGCACCCAAGGCGCTGTTTAAGGAAATCGACGGCGTCAAGTGCGAGCCGGTCGAGCGTATGATCGCAGACGTGCCGCAGGACGCGGTCGGCGCGATCATGGAGAAGATGGGCAGCCGCAAGGGCGAGCTGGTTTCCATGAACCCCAAGGGCGCAGACCGCATGCGTCTGGAGTTCCTCATTCCGGCGCGTGGCCTGTTCGGCTACCGCACCGAGTTTTTGACCGACACCAAGGGCGAGGGCGTGTTGTCCTCGGTCTTCCACAGCTACCAGCCGTATAAGGGCGACATCCAGAAGCGCACCACCGGTTCGCTGATCGCCTTTGAGACGGGCGAGGCCGTCGGCTACGGCCTGTTCAACGCGCAGGAGCGCGGCCCGCTGTTCATCGGTCCGGGCACGCAGGTGTATGAGGGCATGGTCATCGGCGAAAACCCGCGTGGCGACGATATGGCGGTCAACGTCTGCAAGAAAAAGCAGCTGACCAACATGCGTGCCTCCGGTTCGGACGACGCACTGCGCCTGATTCCGCCGCGCCAGATGTCGATCGAAGCGGCGCTCGAGTTCATTTCGGACGATGAGCTGCTTGAGATCACGCCCAAGAGCGTGCGTATCCGCAAGAAGATCCTGTCCAACACCGAACGCCTGAAAAAGGTCAAGGGCGGCAAAAAATAATTCATCTTTGTATTATAAAGGAGCATTTCCATGTCTGTAAAAGAAGTATTGCATACCGATCTTGCACCCGCTGCGGTCGGCCCGTATTCGCAGGCCATCGTAGCAAATAAAATGATCTTCACCTCCGGCCAGATCCCGATCAACCCCAAGACCGACAAGATCGAGGCAACCACCATCGAGGAGCAGACCGAGCAGGTCATGCAGAACCTGCACTGTGTACTCGCAGAAGGCGGCGTAGCGTTTGATCGTGTCATCAAGACCACCTGCTTCCTCGCGGATATGAACGACTTTGCTGCGTTCAACGGCGTATATGGCAAGTATTTCCCCGAAAACGCACCGGCGCGCTCCTGCGTGCAGGTTGCCGCGCTGCCGATGGGCGCAAAGGTTGAGGTTGAGGTTATCGCGGTACAGGGCTAATCTCTGTATTAACAAAATAAAAAGAGGACGGAAATTCCGTCCTCTTTTTTACGTTAGTAGCCATCTTTTTCCTTGACCGCCTGCAAATACTGCCACAGCAGCCAGACGATGACCGCCGCCACAACAATATTCACTACAAGCGCCAAAAATGGAGATACCACTCCCACAATTGTGGCAACAATCCCACCGATCAGTGACAGCCAGAAGCACCAGCGGATGCGCCCCTGCGGGTAGTTATAGCCGCGGGGCAAAATTAACTCATCCAAAGCGAAATAGAAATAGTAATCCGCCACAATCATGACAATCAGGCCCGCCAGCGTGACAAACAGCAGCAGAACGCCCAGCACGGAGCCAAGCGCCAAAAGCGTCATGAGCAATCCGCCAAAGGTCAGTATAAGGCTGAGCAACATCGTACGCCATGCACGCCCCATGCCGTCCGACACTTCACGCATTGTGTACAACTCATAAAGCTGTACCACCCCCGCTACAAAGCCCATAAGCGAGGCAATGATGTGATTAAACGGCAATAAAACCAGCGCAATCAACTGCATCAGCCAATATATCCATAGATTGTGATAAATCGGCCGATGGATTCCTTCAAAATTCTCGTCCATCTCAATCCCTCCTTTATTGCGTCCATGATACCAGACGGCAGCTCACTTTGCAACAAAAATCCGGTAAAATTTCCATCCAGTCTTCCAGTAAAACAAAAGGCTTCGGAACCCTATGGATTCCGAAGCCTTTACTCTGCTTTGCAGCGAATTAGTTCTGGTGCTCCTCGATGTACTTGACAATGTCACCGATGGTGCTCATCTGGGTCGCCTCTTCGTCAGAGATGGTCACGCCGAAGTTCTCTTCGAGGTCCATCATCAGCTCAACAACGTCCAGAGAGTCCGCGTTCAGGTCTTCCTTTACCTTGGTATCCATGGTCATGGTGGAAGCGTCGGCGTCGAACTTGTCAGCCAGAATCTCGCATACCTTTTCAAACATGGGAATTACACTCCTTCATTTTCATCTTGATTTATTTGTCTGAAAATTCCGATCTTGCGGAATTTTTCATACCGTTTTTGCAGCATCGTATCCATATCCGGCTCTGCTGCCAGCTCTGCGAGCTGGTCGCGCAGCGCGCGTCCCACATTGCGGATGAGCTGGGCATTGGTCTGTCCTTCGGGTACGATACCCTCGATCATACCGAAATTGTACAGATCCTGCGCGGTGATACGCAGGGTGTCTGCGGCCTCGGCCTCACGCGAGGGGTCCTTCCACAGGATGGACGCACAGCCGCGCGGCGAAATGACCGAATACAGCGCATTTTCCAGCATCAGAACGCGGTCCGCCACGGCCAGCGCCAACGCGCCGCCCGAGCCGCCTTCGCCCGTCACGATCGAAATGACCGGCGTGCGCAGTTCGATAAACTCATACAGGCAGCGGGCAATCGCCTCGCCCTGTCCGCGCTCCTCCGCACCCACGCCGGGGAATGCGCCGGTCGTATCGACCAGATTGATCACGGGACGATGGAACTTTTCGGCCTGATGCGCCAAACGCAGCGCTTTGCGGTAGCCTTCCGGATTGGCCATGCCGAAATTGGCGGCCATTTTCTCCTCGGTCGTCTTACCCTTGCGGTGGCCGATGATCGTCACCGGCATGCCGTTAAACATCGCAACACCCGCGCAGATCGCATGATCTTCGCCAAAATACCGGTCGCCGTGCAGCTCAACAAAGTCAGTGAACAGCTCACTGATATAGTCCTCTATCTGCGGACGCTTGGGGTCATGGATGATGCGCATTTTTTCACTTGCAGGTTTATTCGCCATGATGCCACACCTGCCGTTTCTTCGGTTTGGGCTGCCGATGGAGCCTCAGAAGCGTCTCCAGCGTGCCCTTGAGCTTGTTACGCGGGACTATTTTATCACAAAAGCCGTGCGAAAGCAAGAACTCGGACGACTGAAAATCATCCGGCAGCGTCTCGCCGATCGTGCCTTCGATCACGCGCCGTCCCGCAAAACCGATGGTTGTGCGCGGCTCGGCGAGGATGATGTCGCCCAGCATAGCAAACGACGCGGTCACGCCGCCGGTCGTCGGGTCGGTCAGCACGGTGATATACAGCAGGCCTGCGTCTGAGTGCCGACGCGCCGCAGCCGACACCTTAGCCATCTGCAGCAGGGAGAACATGCCCTCCTGCATACGCGCGCCGCCCGAACAGGTGAACAACACCACAGGCAGGCCCTTTTCGGTTGCGTATTCAAACAGGCGGGTCAGCTTTTCGCCCACCACCGAACCCATCGACGCCATCATGAAGTGGCTGTCCATCACGCCGATGCAGGTTTCCACCCCACCGATGCGGCACACGCCGGTCTTGACTGCGTCCGGCATGCCCACCTTTTCGGCCAGCTGCGCCGCCTTTTCGGCGTAACCCGGAAAATCAATCGGGTCGGCAGGCGCGAGATCAGCATACAGCTCCACAAAGCTGTCCTTATCCGCGATCTGACGGATACGCGTGCGCGCGAGCAGCCGTCCATACCGGCCGCAATGCGGGCATACATACAGGTTTTTACCGTAGGCATAGGCTTTCAGCTCTGCGCCGCAGCCTTTGCACTTGACCACCTTAACGCCCGTTTCCTCCTGCGGCTTCATCTCCATCGAGGTTTCCCGCGTTTTCTGGAATAAATCGAGCAGCATGGCGCTTCCTCCCCTCTTTTATCGGTCAAAATCTCCGTTTGCAATCGAATTGACATTAAACTCCGCGTCCTCAAACGCCTTGGAGCGCAAAATATGCATCTGATAGTCCGTGCCGGTGACCACGCCCTCAAACAGCGTTTCCGCCAGCGCGCGACGCATGCGGGCAATCGCCTGCTGCCGGTCCGCGCCGTAGACAATCAGCTTGCCGATCATAGAATCATAGAACGGCGGAATTTTATAGCCCTGATAGGCCGCCGTATCCATGCGCACGCCCGGTCCGCCCGGCAGATGCATGGAAACCAGCGTGCCCGGGCAGGGCGCGAAGTCGCGCGACGGGTCCTCCGCATTGATGCGGCACTCGATCGCGTGGCCGCGCAGTTCCAGATCGTCCTGCGTGAAGGACAGCGGCTCACCCGCCGCCACGCGGATCTGCTCGCACACCAGATCGACGCCCGTCACCTGCTCGGTGACCGGATGCTCGACCTGAATGCGAGTGTTCATCTCGCAGAAATAGAAATTGCGGTCGCTATCGACCAGAAATTCGATCGTGCCTGCGTTGCGATAGCCCACGCGCTTTGCCAGATCGACCGCCGCCTTGGTCATTTTCGCACGCAGTTCGGGCGTGACGAAAGCCGACGGGCTTTCCTCTATCAGCTTCTGGTGACGGCGCTGCACCGAGCACTCGCGCTCGAACAAATGCACCACGTTACCGAAGCTGTCTCCCAGAATCTGCACCTCAATATGGCGCGGATTTTCAATGTATTTTTCCATGTACAGGCGGCCGTCGCCAAAGTTTGCGACCGCTTCCGCCGCTGCGCTGTCGTATGCGTCCTTGAGGCCGCGCACGTCCTTCGCCACACGGATGCCCTTGCCGCCGCCGCCGGAAGCTGCCTTGAGCATCACCGGATAACCGATGCGCTCGGCTTCGGACAGTGCCTCGTCAAAGTCACGCAACGGGCCATCCGTGCCCAGCGCGACCGGCACGCCCGCGGCGATCGCATTGCGCTTGGCCTCAGACTTGTCGCCCATCAGGCGGATGGTCGCGGCGGTCGGCCCGATGAAGGCCAGACCGGCTTGCGTGGTGCGCTCGGCAAAGTCCGGGTTTTCGGACAGGAAGCCGAAGCCCGGATGGATCGCCTGACACCCCGACGCGAACGCCGCCGAGATGATGTTATCCATATTCAGATAGCTGTCCGCCGCGCGGGCCGGGCCGATGCATACCGCTTCGTCCGCGATCTGCGCGTGCAGCGCTTCGCGGTCGGCCTCGGAGTACACCGCGACCGAAATCACGCCCAGATCGCGGCATGCCTGAATGATGCGAACCGCAATTTCACCGCGGTTCGCAATGAGTACCTTTTGAAACATGTCTTTCCCCGCCTCAGTCCATGATGACCATGCACTTGATCTCCGCCTCGGCAGCCTTCTGGTCGCCCACCCAGGCAACGCCCTCGGCTACCGCCATCGGGCCGCGGCGCTTGATGAACTTGACCTCCAGCCGCAGCGTATCGCCCGGCTTTGCCATCGCGCGGAACTTGGCCTTGTCAATGCCGGTATACACTGCGGTCTTGCCGCGAAACTCCGGAATGGACAGCAGCGCAACGCCGCCGACCTGCGCCAGCGCTTCCAGACGGAACACCGCAGGCATGATCGGATTGCCCGGGAAGTGGCCCTGGAAGAAAAATTCATCGCCCGTCAGGTGCAGCGTGCCGACCGCATGTTCCTCATCCATTTCGAGGATTTCGTCCACCAGCAGCATGGGCGGACGATGCGGCAGGATCTCCATGATCTGTTCTTTATTCAGCATATATCTTATACCTCTTTCTCATCCAGCGCAAGCGATTTTATCAATCTAATGCTTTTTTATTCAAGATAGGGGGCTTTGAAAAGCCCCCTATCCTCATTCAATGATAACAACCGTCTGGTTATACTCGACCATGTCGCCCGGCTGCGCCAGAATGCGCACCACCGTGCCGTCGCACGGCGCCTTGATCTCGTTCATGGTCTTCATCGCCTCGATGATGAACAGCGTGTCGCCCTCCTTGACCTTCTGGCCAACCAACACGAACGGCGGCGCATCCGGCGCGGGAGAGGAATAGAACGTACCCACCAGCGGGCTCTTGACCGGCGTGCCGGCAGGCAGCTCCTCGGCTACCTCGGCAGCGGGTGCCGCTTCGCCCGCAGCAGCAGGTGCAGCAGCCGGTGCTGCGGCTACCGGCGCGGCCGCAACCGGAACCACCGGCGCCGGCGGCGCGGACTTGATCTTGATCTTCACGTCATCCATTTCGAGCTCAACCTCGCCCAGACCGCGGTTTTTCAGCGCGTCCATCAGCTCGACGGCGACATCCTTGAGTTCCTTGATATCCATAACTTACACCTTCTTAATCAGGATGCAGGCATTGTGCCCGCCAAAGCCCAGCGAGTTGGAGATTGCCACATTCACCGGCATCTCGACTGCCTTGTTGGGCGTGATGTCCAGATCGCACTCGGGATCGGGCTCCTGATAACCGATGGTCGGCGGAATCACACCGTCGCGGATCGCCATAACGCAGGCGATCGCCTCGACTGCCGCCGCGCCGCCAAGCAGGTGGCCGGTCATCGACTTAGTCGAGGAAACCTTGACCTTATAAGCCTCATCACCGAACGCCTTCTTGATGGCGATGGTTTCATATTTTTCATTCAGTGGGGTCGAAGTACCGTGCGCATTGATATAATCCACGTCCGCCGGGGTCAGGCCCGCGTCCGTGATCGCGCCAAGGATGGCATGCGCCGCCGCGTCGCCGTCCGGCGAAGGGCTGGTGATATGGTAAGCATCGCCCGATGCGCCGTAGCCCGCAACCTCGGCCAGAATGGTCGCGCCGCGCGCCTGCGCGTGCGACAGGCTCTCCAGCACAAGGCAGCCCGCGCCTTCGCCCATGACAAAGCCCGAGCGGCGTGCATCAAATGGGACGGACGCACAGGTCGGATCGTCGCCCGTGTGCACCGCCTTCATATTCTGGAAGCCCGCCATCGAGATCGGGATGATGCCGTTCTCGGTGCCGCCGCAGATCACCACATCCTGATATCCGTGGCGGATCGTGCGCATCGCCTCACCGATCGCGTGGTTGCCGGTCGCGCAAGCGGATACCGGGCAGAAATTCTCGCCCTTGAAACCGAAGCGCATCGAGATATAAGCCGCCGCCATGTTGGCGATCATCTCGGGGATGCACAGCGGAGACACACGACCGGGGCCCTTTTCGTTCAGCTTCGGGATCTCCTGCTCGGCAATGTGCAGACCGCCCACGCCCGAGCCGTAGATCACGCCCGTGCGGTAGGGGTCGAAGTTGCCTTCCTTGAGGCCCGCCTGATCGACCGCCTGCTGCGCCGCCGCCAGTGCGAAGTGGCAGTTGAGGTCCATGCGGCGCGCCTCGCGCTTGTCCACATACTGGGTTACGTCAAAATCCTTGACCTCTGCGGCCAGCTTGACCTTATAATCGGTTACATCAAACTTGGTGATCGGCCCAATGCCGCACTTGCCGGCCTTGAGCGATGCCCAAAACGTCTCCACGTCATTGCCAACCGGCGTGATTGCGCCCATACCGGTGATGACTACTCGTTCCATCAAAGCATCTCCTTTTTCCCTCATACTCCCTGCGGCCAACGTCTGCCGCGCAACCTTGCTCAGATCATGCCGCCGTCGGCCACGATCACCTGACCGGTAACGTAGCTTGCCGCATCCGAAGCCAAGAATGCGACAACGCCCGCGATCTCCTCCGGCTTGCCGAAGCGACCGAGCGAAATCTGCTTGACAGCGCCTTCCTTGACGGCGTCCGGCAGCACCTGCGTCATATCCGTGTCGATGAAGCCGGGGGCAACTGCGTTGACCGTGATGCCGCGCGCGCCGAGCTCCTTGCTGGCGGTCTTGGTCATGCCGATCAAACCCGCCTTGGCAGCGGAATAGTTGATCTGGCCCGGGTTGCCCGCAATGCCGGCAACCGAAGCGATATTGATGATACGGCCCTGCTTGGCGCGCATCATCATCGCGCCGCACTGGCTGAGCATATTGAACGCGCCTTTGAGGTTGGTCTGGATGACCGCATCAAACTGATCTTCCTTCATGCGAACCATCAGGCCGTCGCGCGTGATGCCCGCATTGTTGACAAGAATATAGGGCACGCCCATTTCTTCCTTGATTTCCTTGAGCGCCTTGCCGCAGGCTTCGTAATCCGAAACGTCCCACTGCTTGACAACGGCCTTCACGCCGTGCGCACGGCACTTTTCCGCGACTGCCTCCGCCTTTTCGACCGAGGACGCGCAGTTGATAACAACATCATGGCCCTCTGCGGCCAGCTTTTCCGAAATGGCCGCGCCGATGCCGCGCGAGCCGCCGGTAACGATTGCAATTCCCATCGTTTTTCTCCTTATTCAAAACGCTTGTAAGCGTTCTTCATCAGTTCCTCGGCCTGATTCGTCATGCCGCGGATGATGTCCGCGCACGGACGAAGCTCCTTGAGCATGCCCGCGATCTGACCGGACATAAAGGTGCCTTCCTCGTAGTTGCCATCCTGCACCGCCTTGCGCAGCGAGCCTGCGGTCGCAGCTTCCAGCTCTTCGAGCGACTGCTCGGTGTTAATCTTCTCAAGCTCCAAGCACTTGCGCGCCATCGGAGTCTTGAGCGAGCGCACCGGATGACCGGACGGACGGCCGGTGACAACCGTCGAGATATCGGTCGCCTTGAGGACCAGTTCCTTATACTTTTCCGAAATATAGCACTCGTCGGACGCCAGGAACACCGTGCCGCACTGTACGCCTTCTGCGCCCAGCATGAACGCCGCCGCCATGCCGCGGCCGTCCGCGATGCCGCCGGCCGCAACGACCGGGATGCTCAGCGCATCGACCACCTGCGGAACCAGCGGCATGGTCGTCAGCTCACCGATGTGGCCGCCGCCCTCCATGCCTTCCGCGATGACGGCATCCGCGCCTGCGCGCTCCATGCGCTTGGCGAGCGCCACCGACGCGACAACCGGCATGACCTTGATGCCCGCTTGCTTCCAGTTTGCCATATATTTGCCCGGATTGCCCGCGCCCGTGGTCAGCACCTCGATCTTTTCATCGATGGCCAGCTGCGCGAGGTCGTCCGCATTCGGGGAGAGCAGCATGATGTTCAGACCAAGCGGCTTATCCGTGATCGCACGCGCCTTGCGGATCTCGTCGCGGATGTAATCGACCGGAGCTGCACCGCCCGCGATGATGCCCAGGCCGCCGGCCTTGGATACGGCCGCCGCCAGATGATGCTCTGCAATCCACGCCATCGCGCCCTGCACGACCGGATACTCGATACCGAGCAATTCTGTGATCTTGGTTTTCATTGAACTCTCTCCTTTACAGTTTCAGTACAAACGCACCATAAGTAAGGCCGCCGCCAAACCCGGTGCATACAATAGTCTGCCCTGCCTGCAACAGACCGTTTTTCCGCATTTCGTCCAGACAGATCGGCACAGAAGCGGACGAAGTGTTGCCATAACGGTCCATATTGACATAGACTTTCTCTTTGGGCAGGTGATAGCGCTTGGCGATCACGTCGAGAATGCGCAGGTTGGCCTGATGCGGCACAACCCAGTCGATCTCGTCGGCCGACACGCCCGCGCGCTGCAAGGCCGTGTCAATCGCCAGCGGTACGGCATGCGCGGTAAAGCGCACGACTGCCGCGCCCTGCATCTTGAGGAAACGCGCCTTGGGGTCAACCGGACGCTCGGCTGCGAACGGATCCTCGACCGGCAGCGCCTCCATGTATAAATACTCCGCACCCGAGCCGTCCGCCGCGATAAAGGTGGACTGGATGCCGACATTCTCATTTCCGGTTGCGCGGTAAACCGCCGCCGCCGCGCCGTCACCGAACAGGATGCAGGTCGAGCGGTCGGTATAGTCCGTGATGCGATGCAGCGTCTCCGCCGAGACAACCAGCACGGTCTTGGCTTTGCCCGCCTTGATGAAGCTGTCCGCGATATCGGTTGCGGAAACAAAGCCCGCGCAAGCGTTGTTGATATCAACTGCGCCCACCTGCCGCGCGCCCAGCTTGTCCTGCAAAACGCTTGCAGTGTTCGGGGTGTTGGTGTCCGGCGTGCAGGTGCTGACCAGAATGAGGTCCAGCTCTTCTGCCGAAATGCCGGCGTCCGCCAGCGCGTTCTGCGCCGCGCCGAGGGCGAGCTCCCAAGTGTGGGTATTTTTTGCGATGCGGCGTTCGCGCACGCCTGTGCGCTTGACGATCCATTCGTCGCTGGTGTCCACCATGGTTTCGAGCATCGCATTGGTGAGTACAAAATCCGGAATGCACGAACCCGTGCCGATCAGTTGGCTGTTGATGATTTCCACGCTCCCCAAAAGTTCAAATCGCTCTCCCAAAGCGTGGAAAAGCGACAATAGTTTGATTGACAAAGTAATCCTTGACTATTATAATAAAAGGACACGAAAATGTCAACCTTTTCCGAGGTTTGACAGCGATTTTTGGAGGAACGGAACATGGAATACGGTTTTGCATTTTTCCCCGGTCAGGGCGCACAGGCCCCGGGTATGGGCAAGGATTTGTATGAAAATTCGCAGGCGGCCAAGCTGGTTTTTGAGGAAGCAAGCGACGGCGCAGGGCTGGACGTAGCAAAGCTCTGTTTTGACAGCGACAAGGAGACTCTTTCGCGCACGGAAAACAGCCAGATCGCAATTTTCACGCACTCGATGGCGGCGCTCGCCGCACTCACCGAGGCGGGCGTGACCTTTAAGGCGGCGGCGGGCTTCTCGCTGGGCGAGTACACGGCGCTGGCGGCGGCGGGCGTGGTGACGCTGGCGGACGGCGTCAAGATCGTCTCGATGCGCGGTAAGCTGATGCAGCAGGCCGCGGACTCGATCGACGGCGGCATGGCGGCCATCCTCGGTCTGGACGACGAAAAGATTGAAGCCGCATGCGCTGCGGTGACGAGCGGCATCGTGCGCCCGGTCAACTATAACTGCCCCGGTCAACTGGTCATCGCGGGCGAAAAAGCCGCGCTCGCGGAAGCGGTCGAGAACTGCAAAGCAGCAGGCGCGCGCCGCGCGGTGCCGCTCGCGGTGTCGGGCGCATTCCATACACCGCTAATGGCAAAGGCCGCGGCAGAGCTGCGCGCCTATGTGTCGGATTTCACCTTTGCCGCCCCCAAGATGGACATTTACTCCAATCTGGACGGTCAAGTGCTGGACTGCTCCGACCTGCCCGCGCATCTCGAGCAACACATGATCTCCCCCGTGCGCTGGACGCAGCTGGTGAAAAACGGCATGGCAGCAGGCTTGACCACCGCGTGTGAGGTCGGCCCGGGCAAGACGCTGACCGGCTTTGCGGGTAAGATCAGCAAAGAACTGACCTGCAAGTCTGTGCAGGACATGGCAGGCGTGCAGGCAGCCGCCGAATAAATCAGAACAGCTAATAAAGGGAGGCGCGGCGGCGCCTCCCTTTTGCCCCCCAAAAAATTTTCAAAAAAAATTTTTGGATTTTGAATGGATTCTCCTTTGCCGGTCGTATTGGTAGTGAAAGGCACAAACGACAAGCCAAATTCACCGACGACAATTTATAGGAGGAATTGATATGAAAAAGATGGTAATGGGTACGATCAGCGCAGCACTGGTTCTTTCGATGGCAGTTACAGGCGCATTCGCCGCAGGAAACGGCAATGGTCGCGGACGCAACTTCGTGGACGCTAACGGCGACGGGGTCTGCGACAACTACGGCACGGGCCGCGGGCAGTACTTCGTCGATGCCAACGGCGACGGTGTATGCGATAACTACGGCACGGGCTGTGGCCGCGGTCAGTACTTTGTAGACGCTGACGGCGACGGCATTTGCGACAACTGCGGCACGGGCCGCGGTCAGTATTTCGTCGATGCCAATGGCGACGGCGTGTGCGACAACTATGGCACAGGCTGCGGCCGCGGCCAGGGACGGGGCTGCAACCGATAAGCAAACAGACGGACAATAAGAGGTTAGTACCATGCGGAGCGAACAGGAGGCAAATCGAGCGATCGAGCGGTATGCGGACACCGTGCGGCGGATCTGTATGATCCATTTGAAGAACCATGCCGACACAGAGGACATTTTTCAGAACGTATTCCTGAAATATGTGCTCAGCACCACCGTTTTTGAAAGCGAAGAGCACGAAAAAGCGTGGTTTATCCGCGTGACGATCAACGCCTGCCGCGATCTGCTCAAGAGCTTTTTCCGCAGCCGCACGGTTTCGCTCGATACCCTGCTCGACCAGCCTGCCGAACTGACACAGCAGGACCACACCGTGCTGGAAGCCGTGCTTGCACTGCCGCCCAAGTACCGCGATGTGGTCTACCTGCATTATTATGAGGGCTACACCGCTCCGCAGATCAGCCAAATCCTCAAGAAAAACGTCAACACCATTTATACACTGCTCACCCGCGCCAAACAGGCGCTGAGAGAAACGCTGGGAGGGGACGACGATGCGTGACGAACTGAAAACCGCGCTGGACAAAGTCACGGCAGACGACGCGCTCCGGCAGTCCACCCGCGCGTTTCTTGCGCGGCAGACACACGATTACGGTGCAGCGAAAGCCCGTCCGCGCGCGGCGCGGCGCATGGCAGCGGCTTTTGCCTGCCTTGCGCTGGTGGTGGTCGGCGGCACAGGCTACTGGGCCTACTTCTCCCCCACCTGCGCCATCAGCATCGACATCAACCCGTCGGTCGAACTGGCGGTCAACCGGTTTGACAAGGTGATCTCGGTTGACGGCATCGGCAAGGACGGCGACGCGCTGGCCGAGTCGCTCGACGTGCGCTTTCTCAATTATGCCGACGCGCTGGACTGTCTGTTGCAAAACCCTGAAGTCGAGGATTACCTCGCGCAGGATGAGGTGCTGTCCATTGCGGTCGCGGGCGACAATCAGGGGCAGGCGGACGCCATTCTGGCGCAGACCGAAACCTGCACCGCGGGCACAAACAATGTCTACTGCCGCGCGGCCAGCACGGAAGAAATCGAGCAGGCGCATGAAGCCGGGCTGTCTTTCGGCAAATATGAAGCGTTTCTCGCTTTGCAGGCGCTCGACCCCAGCGTCACCCCGGAAGACGTGCAGGGACTGACCATGCGTGAGATCCGCGACCGCATCGCTGCACTGGACGGCGATTTGCAGTCTGTGCCCGGCAGACATGGCTATGGCGCAGGCCAAGGCAACGGTATGGGCCAAGGCAACGGACAGGGCGGCGGTCAGGCGAACGGCTTAGGTACCGGTCAAGGGAATGGCACCGGACAAGGCTATGGTCAAGGCGCAGGCCAAGGTCATGGCGCTGGTAACGGAAACGGCGGCGGAAAAGGCCAAAAATCCGCCCAATAACTGCCCGATACAGGTTTTGTAGATTCGGCGCAGAAATTGCTTGACAAATCCCCCTCGATAGACTACACTAATACCACAGAGAATAAACTCTATTAAAACCGTAGGAAAAGGAGGAAGCCGCAATGCTGTCTATTCGTATGAACATGTGCATGATGTGCGGTTTTGCTCGTTTTTCTGCCATGCAGCGCTGACGCTGCAAGCTGTAAGCGGGCCGCTTTTCATGCGGCATGGCACGGTTCAGATGGAAAACGAGCGGAAAGCATATCTTGCTTTCCGCTTTTATTTTGAAAAGGGGGAATGGACTTGGAACAGGATTTCATTGTACGAATTCAAAACCTGAATAAAACCTTCCGCGGTCGGGCCGGTACGGTCACCGCACTGGACGGCGTAAATCTCGATATCCGCCGTGGAGAAATCTTCGGCATCATCGGCCTGTCGGGTGCGGGCAAAAGTACGCTTGTCCGCTGCATCAACTTTCTGGAAAAGCCGACCGAAGGCATGGTCACAGTAGACGGGCAGGAGCTCGGTTCGCTGTCCAAAAAGGCGCTGCTTGAGGCGCGCCGCTCGATGGGCATGATCTTCCAGCAGTTCAACCTGCTCCAGCAGCGCACCGCCCTGCAAAATATCTGCTTCCCGCTCGAGATTGCCGGTATGAAAAAGGCAGACGCAGAAAAGCGCGCACATGAGCTGCTCGAAATCGTCAGCCTGAGCGACCGCGCGGACAACTACCCGTCCCAGCTTTCGGGCGGCCAGCAGCAGCGCGTCGCTATCGCCCGCGCACTGGCGACCAACCCGAAAATCCTGCTGTGCGACGAGGCGACCAGCGCGCTCGACCCGACGACAACCCGCTCGATCCTCGCGCTGTTAAAGGAAATCAACAAGACGCTCGGCATCACGATCATCGTCATCACGCATGAGATGGCGGTCATTGAGGAAATCTGTCAGCGTGTAGCGATCATTGATTCCAGCCATATTGCAGAGGTCGGCTCGGTCGATCAGGTGTTCACCCGTCCGCAGTCCGCGATGGCAAAGCAGCTGATTTATCCAGACGGCAAACGCGACAAGCTGGCCACCGGCAAGCACTACTGCCGCATCGTGTTCGACGGCAACTCGTCGTTTGAGCCGGTCGTGTCCAACATGGTGCTCGAGTGCAAAGCGCCGGTCAACATCATGTTTGCAGACACCAAGGACATTGACGGTCGTGCCTACGGCCAGATGATTCTGCAACTCCCCGAGGACGAACGCGCGGCCAAGCGCGCGCTGGCGTACCTCGAAACCCAGAATGTGCATGTAGAGGAGGGCGACGCCGATGCTTTCACCTGAACTTTGGGCCCAGAGCCTATGGGAAACCTTATATATGGTCATCGTTTCGACCGTGGTTTCCTATCTGATCGGCCTGCCGCTCGGCCTGCTGCTGGTCGTGACCGATAAAGGCGGCATCCGCCCGATGCCCGTGCTGAACGCGGTGCTCGGCGTGATTGTCAACATCCTGCGCTCGATCCCGTTCCTCATCCTCGCGGTCATGATTACCCCGATGACACGCGCGATCGCAGGCAAGGCGATCGGCACGACCGCGATGATTGTGCCGCTGACGGTCGCAGCCGCGCCATATGTCGCGCGCATGGTCGAGTCCTCGATCAAGGAAGTGCCGTTCGGCGTGATCGAAGCGGCGCAGTCCATGGGCGCAACACCTTGGCAGATCGTCTGGAAAGTGCTCGTGCCCGAAGCCAAGCCCTCGCTGATGGTGGGCGGCGCGATCTCGATCGTGACCATCCTCGGCTACTCCGCAATGGCGGGCTTCATCGGCGGCGGCGGTCTGGGCACTGTGGCCGTCAACTACGGCTACAACCGCTATAACTTCGAAATCATGCTGGTGGCCGTTATCATCATCGTGATCGTCGTGCAGATCTTTCAGGTCTGCGGCATGTGGCTTGCGCGCCATCTGGACAAGCGCAACCGTTAATCCCCTTACTTTGTTATCAAAAAATTTGATAAAACACCTGTAGAAAAGGAGAGATTCCAATGAAGAAGAAAATTGCAGCCCTGCTTGCAGGCGCACTGTGCCTGTCCGCGCTGGCAGCCTGCGGCGGCAACGACGCACAGACGAGCGATGCCAACGCATCCGACGACAAGACCATCACGGTCGGTGCATCGCCCACACCGCACGCTGAAATTCTGAACGCCGCCAAGGATGTACTGGCCGAAGAGGGCTGGACGCTCAACGTCGTCGAGTTCACCGACTATGTACAGCCCAACACCGCACTGGTGGACGGCGATCTGGACGCAAACTACTTCCAGCACATCCCCTATCTGAACAACTTCAACAAGGAAAACGGTGCGGATCTGGTGTCCGCCATCGAGATGCACTATGAGCCGTTCGGCATCTATCCGGGCAAGACCGCTTCCCTTGATGCGCTGGCAGACGGCGCGACCGTTGCGGTTCCGAACGATGGCTCGAACGAAACCCGCGCGCTGCTTCTGCTGCAGGACGCTGGCCTGATTAAGCTCAAGGACGGCATCGACCCGACTTCGGACGCAACCAAGCTGGACATCGTCGAGAACCCGAAGAACCTCGACATTCAGGAAATCGCTGCTGAGCAGCTGCCGCGCTCGCTCGAGGACGTTGACCTCGCAGTTATCAATGGCAACTACGCGCTGCAGGCTGACCTGAACGCCAAGGAGGATTCGCTCATCACCGAGAATCCGGAGTACGCCAAGGTCTATGTCAACGTGGTTGCCTGCCGCAGCGGCGACGAAAACAGCGACAAGATTCAGGCGCTCAAGAAAGCGCTCCAGAGCGACACCGTCAAGCAGTTCATTGACGACACCTACAAGGGCGCTGTTGTTGCTACCTTCTAAAATTTCACTCTAAAAAGCATCGTCCCTCTGCCGCAAAACACGACAGAGGGACTTTTTCATGCTTTTTTATCACAGATTGCCCAGTTTTTCACCGACAATCGCTTTCTGCGCGTCGGTCGGTGTCCAGTTAAAATAAATTTCCACGATGCGGTCCGCATAGCACAGCAGATAGCGGTCGCTCTGCCCGGTGTCATGCCAGCCCAGCTGCCACGCTTCCTTCGCGCCCCACGGCGCGGCATCGCACGGTGTGCAGGTGTGCTGCAAGGCTTCCACCTCGCTGTCGTCGTTCTGCGCGGCCAACCGCTGCGCACGGCATAGGCCGTACAGCGCGGGCAGTTTTACCTCGACGATCATGTAGTCGAGCGACGGAATCTCCACCCCGTTGATTGGGGATGCCCACTGACATGCGTTGTACACACCGACCAGCGGAGATACATCATCCATCCAAGACACAATGTAATCGGCATCTGGCAGCGCATCCCCCCACAGGTCCTCGAGCATCAACGGCGGTTCATCGGCAGAGGTGTTCCTGTCCAGCCAACCGTTTTGGGTTGCGCGTAGCGTGCCAAAAACGATGGCGGCCATCATGCCAAACGCGAGCACCACATCCACTGTCAGCGTAACCGCTCGGTTGACCTTGCGCGAAACCTTTTTGCGCTTGAGCAGTTGTTTTACTCCCTGCACTACAACCATCAGCACAAACACATACAGCACCATGGCAATACTGGTCACGCGCAGCATCGACGAACCGGCGGTCACATTATAGAGCATTTCCACTGCAAATGCCAGCATGCACACGCAATACACAATACGCTGAAACCGACGTGTGTTGGGCGTATCAATAAATTCGCCGCACGCAGCCGCCTTTTTGGCACGGCTGCGCCAGCGCAGGTAGGCGACAATTTCGACGATAAACAGCAACGCGAGCAGTGGCCACACGACCATCAGAAACAGGTTGGTCGTGCTGGAAAACAGCCCGATCGGGTCATACAACACATCGTGTACCAGCATTGCGCTCCACACCAACGCGATCACCAGCAAAATACCATACGGCACCAGAAAGCCCTTGACCATGGCGGCATGGATGGTTTGGAGTTCCAGTTCCGGATCGGTCTCGATCGGCACAGGATCGGGCTGATTGGTGCAGAAAATCTGCATCTGCGCCCAGCTGCACACATATTTCCAGCCCGCGTGCGCGCTGAAAGCATGGTACACCTGCTGGTCCTCACTCGGCCCCGGGTCAAAGTCGGACGCTTTGGGATAATAGGTGACGGAAAATTGCAGTTTTTGCGGCTCAATGCGTCGGTACACCCAGCCAAGGTTGGATATACGGTCGATCATCCAGCCCTTTTCGGCCATCTGCTCCAGATGCCGCTCAACGCCCGTGCGATCATAAAAGGACAGCGTTTCCATTCTGCGTTTGGTTTTTCTCATCGCGGCTCCTCCTTTCCGAAAATGCGTTCGTAATCCGCAGCCTGCGCGCGCAGCCGCTGATACTCCCGGTCGAGCCGCTCCCGCCCCTTGTCGGTCAGCAGATAGCTACGGCGGCGACCGTCCACATTTACCTCGCGGATCATCTCTGCGTCCAAAAACTGCTCGAGCAGGTTGTACATTGTGCCCGAGCCGACCGTGACACGCCCCTGCGTCATGGCCGACACCTTATCGAAAATATTAATGCCGTAGCACTCTTCCCGCAGGCACAGCAGCACATAAAACATCTGCTCGGTCAGTGTCTGAAATTTAGCTCGCGGCATAGCTCCTCACCCCAATCTCGAATATCGAGTTTCTGTGCCTTCATTATATCTCGAATATCGAGAAAGTCAAGTGCAAACCGATATTTCCTTCAAAAAGAGCCTCTGCATGCGCAGAGGCCTTCAAATCCACATGCTCACCAATCCAATGAGCAGTAAATGCACCGGATAAAACCAATAAAAGAACTGTTTGAGGTTTCTCTCCCCTCTTGTCCCGTTATAGGCAAACAGCAAGGGCAAAATCAGTAGACTGTATATCTGGATACCGCCCATTTGCAGCGAAAGCACCAGCAATCCGACCGAAAAACCAAGCACACGCGCCGGCTCCTGTTTGCCGTCTGCACCGGCATATCTTTGCCAGATGCACGCAGACAGCTCCGCAAACAGCGGCAATATGACACCGAAAAAGCCATAATCAATGGTGATCCAGCGGCAGATCAGCCAAATGCCGGCCATACAGCCCAGCATGATACCTACACCGGCAAATCGAGCCGTAATTTTGTCTTGCGACCAACAGGTTTGCAAGTGCTGAAACGCATACAGTACACATAGCGAAAGCGAAAAGGTAATCAGTATGTTGCCATAGAACATGCCGGTATACACATAGTAGCCTATTACGCACAGCAGTCCCATCCCGAACAGGCGGAAAAAATACTTCCATGGATGATGTGTGAGGCGGCTGCCTTCACAAATGCAATAGGAAAACACCGGGAACGCAAGCCGACCGATGATCCGCAGGATCGTGAGCTGCGGGAATAACTCCACGCCCACATGGTCTATCACCATCGCGGCAGCAGCGATCAGTTTGATCTGATTTTGTGATAATCCCGTTGTCGGTTTCTGATTCATGCCGTTCCCTTCCGGTTATTGTTTTCCCTATCAATCCTTTAGTCGGTTCAGCATCAGTATAGCACCAATCTGCGGCAAATACAACGCGGTATGCATGCCGCTTCTCAGCCGCCCCACATGGCAAAACCTCCGGCACGGTGTCCATCAGAACACCATGCCGGAGGTTAATGCAAAAGAAGATTCAGTTGTCCTAATCGCTTCTTCCTTTATTAACCAGCGGTGCTATGCACGCATATTGATTGCTTTTCGCATTTTTCTTGTGATATAATGGTGTAAATCTTTCCCCATTATCTCAGGAGATCATTTATGGCCAATTTATTAGATATTGAAAAACTGAAAAAGCTGCTGCAAAGTTTTCATCACTTGACCGGTCTGCGCATCGTCATCTTTGATCGATCCTTCCAGGAGATCTTGGGGTATCCGAGCGAGCATTGCAAGTTCTGTTCCTACATTCGTTCGAACGAAAAGGCTTTGCAAAAATGCTATGCCTGTGATGCAGCTGCCTGCCAAGTCTGCCAACACACCAACGAATTGTATTTGTACACCTGCCATGCCGGCTTATCCGAGGTTGTCTCGCCGATCTATTATAACAACACGATCATCGCATATCTGATGTTTGGTCAGATCTGCAACTATCCGGACAAAGAAACCATTTGGCCGTTTATCTACGAACGCTGCAAAGACTATGTCAGCGATATGCAGGCCTTGAATAGCGCTTTTTTTGAAAAAACATACGTCTCGCTCGAAACATTGCAGGCCTCTGCGAATATTATCGAAGCCTGTACTGCTTATATCCATCTTTCAGAACTGATTCGGCAGGATTCCAACGATCTTCCCTTTCGGATCAATCAATTCATCACATGCAATCTGGATAAGGTGCTGACCGCCGATACCATTTGTCAGACTTTCCATATCAGTCATTCCAGACTGTACCGCATTTCCGAACAGCTTTACGGATGCAGCATCGGCAAGCAGATCAAAAAGCTGCGCATTCAGGCCGCTCAAAAGCTATTGCGTGATTCTGATTTGAATATCAGCGAAATTGCAACCCGTATCGGTATTTATGATTACAATTACTTCACCAAGTATTTCAAGCAAGCCACCGGCGTGACCCCCAGCTTATACCGGGCATCCTGCAGCACAAACGCTGAATCTTAAATACCGATGCTTTTGGCTGCAGCGTAAATCTTCTTATATACATTGTAATAATGCATATAAATTTCATGCTGTTCGGATCGCGGGTAATATTCTTTGCCCAATTTGACCAGTTTCTTCTGCGCCTGCTGTATATTCTCATACAGACCGCAGGCGACGCCCGCCAGCATGATGCATCCCAGCGTGCCTGATTGTGCGTTGCCTAGCGTGATGATTTTGCAGTTGAGAATGTCTGCTTTCATTTGCAGCCATACTTCCGAAGTGGCGCCGCCGCCGGTTGCACGCAGTTCATTGATATAAACGCCGGCCTCCTGCAGCCGCTCCAGATTCAGCAGCATTTCGTAGGTCACGCCCTCCATCAAGGCGCGATAGATTTCCTCTGCGGTTGTGTCCAGAGACAATCCCAAAATCGCACCCTTGGCATCAATATCCATATACGGTGTCGCCGCGCCCGCAAAGTACGGCAGCACGAGCAAACCGGACGGCACATCGCCAAGTTTTTGATTCATGTGTTCATAGAAATTCATGCCGCACTGCTTAGCGACAATGGTTTCCAGCAGGCCGAACTGATCCCGGTACCATTTGAGCAGCGCGCCGCCCGTGAACGAAAAAGCGTAGCATACATAGCTGTCCGGCAGAACATAGGGAACAACGGCATAGTTGCTTTTTTGCAGCTTCGCAGTATCCGGTTTTCTGCTGAACATGGACGTAATGCATTCCACCGTTCCGGTGCCATCCACCGCCATGCCGTCTTTCATGATGCCCGTACCCAAGCTGGCCGCAACCTGATCGTGACATCCCGTCACCACCATGACCTCCGGCGACAGGCCCAACTCCTCCGCTACGGACTTCCGAATCACTCCCGCCTTGGTGCCGCTAGGCACTGTGGGCGGGAATTTGCTTTTTTCAATGCCTGCCTGCTCCAAAATCTCGTCGCACCAATCCCGCTTGTAAACGTCAAACGCCATGGTGCGCGCTGCCAGCGAATAATCCATTTGTGCCACTCCGCTGAGCATATATACAATATAGTCGGCAAAGAGGAATATCTTTGACACTTTCTTACTCAGTTCCGGCTGGTTGCGAAACACCCACATCAGCTTGCAGATGGAATACATGGAGTGCGGCGCAGTGCCTGTCAGCTGCGCGATGCGGTTCGCTCCGATCTTCTCGACCAGCTCCTCGCATTCCGCCTGACCTCTTGTATCCGTATACAAAATCGACGGCATCACCGGCCGGTCGTCTTCATCCAGCAGCACCGGCGCCTCCCCAAAGGAAGTGATGCCAATTGCCTGCAATGGAAGGCCTTTAGCCGCAGAAGCAAGAACTTTTTTGACGCTATGCCAGACCACTTCCGGTTGAAGCGAACCATACGAGCCCTGAACGTCCGTAAAGTACTCGTCGTAGCATTCTGCAAGAATTGTGCCATCTACATCACAAACCGTGCATTTGCAGCCTGTGGTTCCAACGTCAATGCCAGCTATCATATTCTCACCCCTATCGCTCTTTTTCCTGCATATTGAACACTCGCAGTGCGTGCTTCACATCCTGTTTCATGCCATCGATTCCCCAATTTACGATGTCATGGAAAAAAACAGGCTGTCCATCCGATTGCAGGATCTTTTCTCTGACCGCTTGGCCGCCGGCCTTTGCCATATAGGTGTAGTAGTTGATCTTGCACACGCCTCTTGCGATCACGGCCCGATAGTCCTCTTCGCTGACGCCTGATCCGCCGTGCATAACCAGCGGAAGCGGTACTCTCTGCCGTACCCCATCCAAAACGCTCATGTCCAGCTGGGGTTTCTTTAAGTACAGGCCATGCGCAGTGCCAAACGAACAGGCCAGTGCATCAATGCCGGTTGCTTCCACAAACCGTTGTGCATCCTCTGGATCGGTGTAAATCTGCACCGAATCCTCGCTGTCCGGCCCGCCGCCTTCGCGTTTGCCCAGCGTGCCGATCTCCGCTTCTACGGAAGCGTGATATTCCTTTGCCATTTTCACGACCTTGCAAGTATTGGCCACATTTTCATCAAACGGGAGCAGCGAACCATCATACATTGCCGATGTAAAGCCCAGACGGAATGCGCGCGCGATATACTCGATGCTCTCACCGTGGTCCAGATGCACGCATACCGGAACCCGCGCCTTCTCCGCTTTTTCCAGCATCACCGGCCCAATCACATCCAGGGGCATGATTTCCTCATGCACCTGTGCATGCATCAGAATAACCGGCACATCCAATTCCTCCGCAGCGCCTATGACCGCCATAATGCTTTCCAAATTCGGGGTATTGAATGAACCGATGGCGACCTGCTTTTGCTCTGCATCCTTCAAAATTTCCTTTAATGTCACTAACATGTTTTTCACTCCTGATTGCTGGGTATAAAGCTGCTCTGCCACTCGGTTTGATCGCGGAAAAACTGCAAATGAACGCAATACGAAACTTGCTCTCCCGGCTGCAGCTCCACCAGTGTTCCAGACTCCCGCATTTTATCCCGACCATCCGGATGGCAGTTTCCCGGTTCCAGTCCCATCACATACTCCCGTTGGCCCATCATTTTCCATTGCACAAAGTAAGGCAGCTTGTCCGTATCAAACGAAATACGAATGCCCTTTCCGATCGCGGCATTATAAATACCAGCCTGCCCTTCCTTGGAAAACTGATGATAAAAGCATTCTTCCTCAAATTGCGGCTGCGGCTTTGTGATCTCGTGCCAATGGGCGATTGCCTTTGCCGCTTTTTCTGTTCTGGCCGAAACCTGCTTGGAAGGGATGTTGAGCTCTGCGGTTTCACTGAGCAGCGGATACCCCATATTGAAATGATACAGGATCATACACGGACTGATACGATCTCCTTCGTTGGCTATCCGATCTTGGATCGTGATGCGGTTTTCCTGCAAAGAGCAGGTAACCGTTCGATACAGAACCAGCTTTCGACCGAACATTTCGGACTGATCGATTTTGGCCTGTATCTCAATCACGTCTTCCGTCTGCCGAATGCCGATCGACTCCGCAGGCGTATTGCCTACCGAACCGTGCAGAGAAGTATATTCTCCCGCATCCTGACATGGCGTCCCGACCGCATAAAGGCCACAGGTCGTCAGGAATCCGGCTGTAAATGATTTTAGGAAGCCGTTTCCGACCGCGTCGTAGTACGCCGGCGCAACATATCCCACCGGAGAAAAATATCCAAGGTTCACGCCGTCAAAACTCAGACGGGAAATATCCGAACACCGGTCTGCCGACAGGGTAAACTCCAGCCCTTTGCCGTTGCGCACCCCAAAAAGGCGCATGCCGTCTCCGCGTCCCCCCACCAGCCGGTGCTCTTCCACGCCGTATAATTGACTGGTGTGGCCTATATAAGCTTTATCCAATCAGCTCACTCACTTCCGCGCATATTGCCGATTACAGACGCTTTACCTCATAACCGAGATAGGTTTTCATTGCTTCTTCAATCGCGTCGGCATAATGTCCTGCGCTGATCGTGGTATGATGCCGGAAGCCGTTTCGTCCCATGTATATGATCTTCTTTTGCAGATCGCTGATTTCCGCAACGCCTGCGCAGCCGAAATACTCCTTTTCGATCGGCTCGCCCGTCATTCTGCCCTCGTCCACATATGTGTAAATCAGACCGTTTTCCGTTCTGGCGCTGGCGTATGTCATCGGCATCGCCGCGATGCGGCCTTCATTGACGCCCCAGCCATAGTCCGGACCGTTGCCCTTGGCGAACATCTTATGTACGCCGACAACGCCCTTGTCCTCCATCAATCCCTGCGCTGTGGAACCGCAGTGGAAGAGGATGCACTTGTTTTCGTCATCGCCATAATTGTTGTTCCAATCCAGACATGCTGCCGGCTTCTGAGAAGCCTGCGCCAGAATCTCCATCGTGATGGTGTTGGCGACATCCATCTCGCAAGAAGCAACAATGCCGCGGTCGTTCAGTTCGCTGAGCAGTACGCAGGGCGCGATGCCGAACTCCTGATGCATTTCATTCCAGCAGCGAATCGAAACGCTGTCAAAGTGGTATGCTTCGATCATGTCGTCAATAGCGACCGACATTTTTGCCAGCACCTGCATCTTTTCATCGGGCACCTTGCAGCAGTTGCAATACTTTTTCAAGGTTTCCATCTTATCCTTGACCGCGTCGCGCGTCTCCGACATATTGCGGATTCTGGAAAACAGCTCGCTCAAATCATAGGATTCATAAGTAACCCCGTATCTTTGCAGCGCCAGCTCATCAAAGCGTACGGTCTTGAACAGCGTAGTGCGCGCACCGATACCGCCGATCGTATACCGCTTCATGCGTTTCACGATCCGGCATACCGCAGCAAAGTCTCTCAGGTTTTTCTGGAAGGCATCCGAAGACGGGTGCACAACATGCGGTGGAAAGATTGTGTAAGGAATCTTATACTGATAAAACATATCCTCAATGCTGAACTTGCCGCAGAAAGCATCCCGGCGATTGGCAAAATCCATTTTGCCGAATTCATCCGGATACGCCTGCAGGAAGATCGGCACGCCTGCATCCTGCACCGCCGGAATGGCGCCGTTTTCATCTCCAAAGTTCGGCAGGCTCATGATGACACCGTCATATTCCCCGCGATGTGCTTCGAGGAATGCCGCATATTTGCGGCCTTCGTCCACGGTTTCCACCGCGCCGAACCGCGTCGCATCCGGATCCATTTCGATATAGCTGTGTCCCGCCTTTTTGACGGCTTCTTCCACTTCCACCCGAGCGCTTGCAATCAAAGATTCCGGGAAGAACCCTCTATTGGCGAAATATAGTGCAAATACCATGTCACTCATCTCCGTTTTTTATTTACCGAATTTTTCTACAAAGGCCGCATCCATTGTCAATTCGCTTGCGCTTAGCAAACCGGCCACCTGCTCCGGAACATCCACCGAAGACAGCGCAATCACTTGGAACGGCTGACTGAACAGATAGGCAATCGACAGCGCAAAGATGGAAACGCCCTGTTCTTTGTGCCGCTTGCACAATTCTTCATAGATTAAAAGGTTCCGTTCGTTGAGAAATTCATCCAATAACGGTTGCGGAAGATTGATTTCCCCAGTCGGTTCAACCACTTTTCCGTCTTTTGCAACCACACCGGCCTGATAAAGCCGGCTGAACAGTCCGGAAGCGGTGGACGAATAAGGGATCAGCGGCATACCTGTCTGCACATGCCATTTGTATTCATCCTCGCTCGCTGCAACCGTTGTGCTGTCATCCCCGACGCCATACGCGCTTTTTTTTCTTGCAAGGCTCCATTGATTGGATACCGCGCAGAAACCTTGCACATGGTTTTCCGCTGCGCATTTTTCAAACTCCTGCAAACGCGCCAGCGTGAAGTTGGATGCTCCGTAATAACGGATTTTGCCTTCCTCGCGCAGCTTTTCCATCCATGAGAGGATCTCCTGCGTCGGCACTGCCGGGTCATCCCGATGCAGCCAATACAGATCAATACAGTCCCGCTGCAGAGTTTTCAGGCTTTCCTCCAGATCCTTGCGGATCTCGGCTTCGCTGATGCGGGAAACCTGCGGCGCGGAGAAGTCGTAATGGCCGCCTTTGGTTGCGACAATGATTTTGGAATCATCAACCGTTTTGAGCCACTCACCCAGCATTTTTTCCGCGCAGTTGCCCGCTCCCGGAATCCATTTGCAATATGCATTCGCCGTATCAATGAAATTTCCACCCAGCTCGCAATAGCGATCCAGTATTTCAAATGCGGCTTTTCGATCAATTCGATCGCCAAACGAGCCCGTACCCATGCTGATGTTGCTCACACGCAGGTCGGTGTTTTTCAAGGTCACATATTTCATGCGTCATCCTCCGCATCTAACTGTTCCAACACGAAAATTCTTGCAGAGACCGAGGCTGGAAGCACCGCGCTCAGGCTGCCCGCTTGCTGATTCCATTCGCATTTGGATGGCAAGGATTGCGGATAAAAGCAGCTTGCTTTGACTTTTTTCCCTTTCCACTGCGGAACCGGCAGTGAAATCGTCCCTGTGCTGCTGTTGCATCTCCATACGGCAATGAAAATACGGGTTTTGGTTTCCATGCCCAGACTGAGCCACTCGTCACCCAATGCCGATAGTCCGAGGGGCCAAAACGGCAGGGACGCGGGTATCTCGCCGCGCATTTGCTTGTAGCAGTCAATACCTTCCTTGATAACCGCAAAGCATTCCGGCGCGATGATATCCGGTCTGCCGCTCTGATGGATGCGCATCAGCATGGCATTGACCATGTTAAATGCGGTTTGCTCCGTCGTGCTGTCCGCCAGCGGATAAGACCATACGCCGGCCTGTTCCGGTGTCACCGCTGTCGGTGCATTCGCCGCGATGGAGGCCGTATAGATGTAATCCTCCTGATCGCTGGTCGATTGCAGCGGATACCGTGCCAGCATGGCATAATCCAGGCGCAAACCGCCGCTCGAGCAATTCTCAAACACCAGATCCGGATAACGCTCCATCACGGATTCCAGCCAGCGCAGATACGCACGGTTGTGGGACAGCAGACCATCACCAAAGCTGTCGGCATCCGTTTCTGTGCCGATGCCCGCTTCGATATTATAATCAATCTTGAATATCCTACGCCGTACTCTTTGATCAGGCGGTCAATGGTTTCATCCATATACCGGATGACCTCCGGATTTCTGAAATCGAGCTGATAGCGCGAGCGCTCCTGCACGGCTTTCCCATGTCTTGTAAAAAACCATTCCGGCTTTACCTGCTGCACCATCGGAGAATGGATACCCATGACCTCGGGCTCCAACCACAGGCCGGGAATCATACCTTTGCCGCGGATATAATCCATCACTTCGACCAGACCGTTGGGGAAGCGCTCTTTGCTTTCCTTCCACTCACCAACGCTGTCCCACCAGTATCCGGCAGAATACCATCCGCCGTCCACCACATAATATTCGCAGCCCAGCTCTGCCGCTGCGTCAATCATCTGTTTTTCTTTTTCCGTGGTCGGGTCTGCCCACAGGCAGTTCATGTAGTCATTGAAAATGACGCTTGCTTTGGCGTTATCCGGATGCGTGCGGCGAATCCTGCGTCTGTACTTGGTCATTTCCCCAACAGCCTGCGAGAAAGTGCCGTTGATAACGGAAACTGCCGCCGGGACCGAAACAAATTGCTCGCCCGGTTTGAGCTTTTTCCACCAGTGGCTGTCACTTTCCGTAGGGCCGGACAGCAGCAAATAGTAGTATCCGGTCTGATCCCCAATCTCCCAATGCCAGGAGCCGTTGTTTTCGATCTGCCACAGGAGTGCGGAGCCCGTTTCCACATTTTCCAGATAGCCCATCGGCAGATAGGACTTGGTGGACCAAGTTCCGGTATTTCCCACTGACAGCGCCGTCGCGGAATGCTGCCGCTGGTAAATCTGGCTGCTCGTCAAGCCGACCTCGGGGAAAGAATACGATTTCCACTGTGCCTCGCGGCACCATGTGTTGTGCGGAATCCAAACGCGCATCTTATCCTCGGGCGCGGACAGCCCGCCGCGTTCCACGCCGGTCAGTGCAAACGAGGAGACATACTCAATACCCAGATCGTCAGCTCCGACATTTTCCAGTTCCGCCCATGCGCGCACGGTTTGAATGCCATCATAGAACTGATAAATTTGCCGCGCCTGCAATCCGATTGCAGGCTCCTTCATGTAAAATGTGATGCGGCGTCCTGCTTCATTTCTTTCATCTGTATGGCGGATGTACTGCATCCGCCAGCCTGCGCTTGTCATCGCATGGCGAATACCGTTTCTTTCCAGCTCACAGTTTTCGCCTGTGACATGCACTTCCAGCGCATAAACGCCCTCTTCCGGCTCTGCTTTTGCCGCGCAGGCTTGCGCCGAAAAATGCAGCAGCTGAAGGCGCAAATCATCACAGACTTGCCAAACCGCGCATATACCGTTTTCGCACAGCTCAATTTGCTTCATACATATCACCTCAGAGCTTGCCACCGGAAGTAGCAATGCCTTCTACAAACTGTTTCTGGAAGATCAAATAAATCACGATCATCGGGATACATGCCAGCAGAGATGCCGCCATCAGTTCCGGATAATCGGACGAGAAGGTGCCTTGCAGCTTAGCCAGCGCCGAAGCCAGCGGCATTGTTGCCTGATTGGTGTTGACAACCAGCGGCCACATCAGATCCTTAAACGCAAACAGTGCGGTAAAGATACCCAGCGCCACCATGCCGGACTTTGCCAGCGGCAGCATGATAAACAGGAATGTCTGCCCGATATTGCAGCCATCCAGACGCGCGGATTCCTCCAGCTCCTTGGGCAGATTGATGAAGTTCTGCCGCATCAGGAACGTACCGAATGCCGTGACCAGACCGGGGAAGATCAGCGCAAAAATGGTATTCTGCGCGCCCAGTGCGTTGATCATCAGGTACTGCGGAATGATGAAGATCTGCGTCGGAATCATCATCTGGAAAATAACCAGCGAGAACAGGAACTTTTTGCCCTTGAATTCCAACCGCGCAAACGCATATCCTGCCATGGTCGCCGTCAGCACAGCGAAAACCACGCGCCCGACGATCATCCAAACGGTGTTCCAATAGAGCTGCGGAATATCCATTTTGGTAATGGCACTTTTGAAGCCATCCAGCAGCCATTTCGACGGGAAGATCACAAAGGGATTGACCTGCGTTGCCTCGGTGACCGATTTGAATGCTGTCAAAACCATCCAGATGAAAGGAACCAGCATCACGATGGCACCGATGGAAAGCACAACAATCACCAATACATTTGTGGCTTTTCTTTTGCTCATAACATTTCCTTTCTCCAAGTCCAACCAATAGGAGCACACTTTTCAATCAATTATAATGCACCCATTTCTTCTCCAAATAGTTTTGGAAAAGCGTGATGACCATAATAATCATCAGCAGCAGAATAACAATCGTCGAGCCATAGCCCTTATTGCCTTCGATGAAGGAATAATTATAGAACAGGTATACCAGCGATTGCGTTTCCTCCAATGCCGGATTGCTCAAATCCATCATCATGTAAATGACGTCGAACACCTGCAGCGCCGCAATCAGGCGCGTAACCAATACGAAAAACAGGGTTGGCGAAAGCAGCGGAATGGTAACACTGAAAAACTGCTGCACCGCATTTGCGCCGTCAATTCGTGCCGCTTCATAATAGTCCTTGGGGATCTCCTGCAAGCCCGCCAAAAACAGCACCATGTTATAGCCGATTACCGACCAGATGCCGACAACCGCAACCGAGTAAATGGCAATTTTGGGATCAGATATCCAGTTGACCGGTCCCAATCCAAAGATGCCTAAAATGTGATTGAGCAGGCCGAACTGGCTGTTATACAGCCACCGCCAAACCATTGCCACGGCAGCCGGCGCTGCAATCATCGGCAGAAAATAAATCGTACGGAATGCTACCCGGCACTTCATCTTTCTGTTCAAAAGCACCGCCAGCAGCAGCGCAATGACAATCGAGATCGGCACTTCCACCAGCGTATACCGAATCGTATTCCATACGGCCTGCCAGACGGAAGAATCGTGAATCAAGTCAATATAGTTTTCCAGACCGATAAAAATATTGCCTTTCCCGAAATCGCCCGTTTTGAAAAAGCTCTGATAGATGGTTTGAAAAATAGGGATGATATTCAAAACGATTAAACCCAGTATGGTGGGGAACACCATAAGGTATCCCCACCATGCTTCATTACGCTTTTTCGCAGAATATCTTACGGTTTTATTTTTTCCGCCCATGGTATTCCTCCTGCGAATCGCATTGTTTCTTTAGTTGGTTTCTTTCAAAATCTGATTCATCTGATCCGCGATGTTCTGGCAAGTCTCTTCCGGAGTCATTTCACCCGTGAAGCCTGCGCCGATCTCTTCCTTGATCATATTAGCCCAGTTCACCGTGCGGCGAGAGTGCGGGAAGATCACCATTGTGTCATCCATTACATCCAGATACGCCTGCAGATTGAATTCCGGATGCGCATTGATCCAGTTATCGGAAGTGCCTTCCCATGCCGACATCATAACGCCGAGATCGGACTGCATCTGCTGTGCTTCCTGCGAACCAAGATACTCAATGACCTTCCATGCGGTTTCCGGATCAGACGAGTTGGACGGTGCCGCCCATGCAACGCCATTGTAAATGGTGGTGCGAACATTGTTCGGACCCATCGGCTTGATCACAACGTCGCAATTTTCCTTGACGTAGTCGTTGTTGGTCAGATCGTTCACCTTCCAGGAGCCTTGCAGCGTCATCGCTACCTGACCGGACATGAACAGCGTGCAGTCGCCGTTCTCAACCAGCGTTGTGTAGGGAGGCATATAACCGTTCTTCTCCATATCCATCAGGACGGTCAGGCCTTCGATCGTGCCCGGCTGATCAAAACCAGAGGTCTGCTGGTCGTCAGAGAGAACATATCCGCCGTAATCGTAAATGATGTTGTAGTAGCCGCCCTGATCGTTATCCGGGCTTACTGCGAAGCCATACTGACTGCCGTCATCCTTAGTCAGCTTCTGCGCAGCTTCTGCAACATCTTCCCAAGTCCAGGTATCATCCGGATATGCGAGACCGGCTTCGTCAAACATGGTCTTGTTGTACCAGAGCGCTACCGTATCAATATCCTTCGGGATACCCAACTGTGCGCCGTCTTCATTCTGATACAGGCTTACGATATCCTGCGGATACTTGCTCATGTCGATCTTATCGCTCTGCGCGATATAATCGGACAGATCGAGCAGCATATCGTTTTCCGCATACTTGGCGATCTCATTAGAATGCATGATAAATACATCCGGCATGGAGCCGCCAGTTGCCGCAGCTTCCAGCATGGTCCAGTACTGATCCCACGGAGTAACCTCAATTCGAGTTTCGATGCCGGTTTCCTCGGTGAATTTTTCAAGAATCTGGGTAAAACCAGGCTCCTGCGGAGAATCCCACATTGCAACAGTAATCACATCATCGCTGCCGTTTGAAGAAGCGTCCGCATTGTCTGTATTCTGCTCCGTTGCGTTTTGTCCGCAACCGACTAATGCTACCAGCATTGCTGATAAAAGCGTCCAGCTAATTAACCTTTTTTTCATTTCACAGCACTCCTTTTCATTTCTTTTCCGTTACCTCGTCGCTCTTCTATTGATTAAGAATCATTTCCTTAACGACAAGTGAATCTTACCATAAGAATTTTTTTCGGAATAGTCATTTTTCTATCGTAAATAGAAAATTTGTCTCATACGAGAATTTTCCATCTTCTTTACAATTTTTATGTCGAATTTTGTCTATTATGAACAATATTTGTCATAAATATGCTCATTTTTGAACTGTAACACCGCATTATTCTCGTAATAAAATCTGCTGAATATAGAAAAACAAGCAGCCGCACTCCTCAAAGAGTGCGGCTGCTTTGCGTTTGTATATTTGTTTACTGAGCGGATTCTACGAGTGCCATAGCAACTCTTGCGGTGTCATCAGGACCGCCCTTAAAGCTTTCGACGTTCTTACCGAATCCTGCATAAGCCAAATCACCAGCCACATCTGCACCAGACGCATCCACAACCCACCATTCTCCATCCAGATAGGCATAATTCCACGCATGATTTTGTGCCAACATAGTGATAACAGGAATACCCGCTGCATTAAAAATATCATTTACAGTGTGCATATAAGCACCGCAATCACCCTTTGAACCAGCTGGATCATCCCATCTAAATTCTTCTGTTCCTGCTTGATATTCGTATCGATCCACAATAGCCTGCACCATAATCTCAGCCTTTTCATAATCTGACATACCATCATTCAGTCGTGCCAAAATCGGATCAATCACGGCATCATAATCTTCACTGTTGGGACGTTTACCCGCAATAAAGATGCAATCACTTGAACCGTCACCATAACGCTTTACCCGTTCCAGACCAAATCCCACATAACCATTCATTTTACCAATAGCAGAAGATACCTTAGCATGTTTTGGGTCTCCTTCATTATGATATACTGCATAGTTATAATATGGGTTGATGCCATCTTCCATCACATTTTCATCCCAAATAATATTTTTGTCCTTCAAAGTCTGAACAGCACAGTTATACGCTTCCTGATCGGTGATAGCACGAATATCAGCCGGAGCACTGCTCCAGTAATCCGTTACCGGCTTATGGGTTTCATAGCTCAGCGTAACCTTGGTATCCGA